>NZ_JADEWX010000007.1 GCF_015207395.1 Nodosilinea sp. LEGE 07088 | reverse complement strand
AAGGCGATGGCCTCGGCCCCTTTAACTTAGCCGTCTATTGGAAGCGAAAGTACCGCCAAAAGGGACCTAAAGAACCGTGGTATATCCTGACCAATTTGCCCACCTTAGCGCAAGCCTTAGCGGTCTATCGATGTCGATGGGGCATTGAACAGCTGTTCAAAGATTGCAAGACGGGCGGCTATCACTTGGAGGATACCAAGGTGAATGACACTCGGTTTTTAGCCTTAGTCTTGCTCATTACCTTGGCCTACAGTTGGGCCACGATGCACGGACAACAGATGAAACACCTCGGCGTAGATCAGTATGCTGGACGTATCCAAGAGCACTACGATAAGACACCCCGACAGAGTGACTTTAGTCTCGGTCTCTATGGCCAACGGTGGATCTATGCCCTGGAGTTATGGACCGACTGGGCACTCCAACTGATAGCGCTCAAACCCCATAAACATCGCTATTTTCAGCGTGGTCTCTATGCTCTATCCCTGATGCAGCAAGCTCTTTAGGTACGTTGTCACCCGTTAAGAGGAAATGGGAGCGGCCATCGCCAGGCTAAACCTGATTTGGGCGGATGGGGGGTTTGACGGCCCTGCCTTCATGATGTGGGTGATGGATACCTGTCGCTGGATCGTCGAGGTCGTGTTACGCCCCCAGCAGACCAAAGGGTTTGTTGTGCTGAAGAAACGCTGGGTGGTCGAGCGTACCTTCGGATGGCTAATGGGATGCCGACGCTTGGCGCGAGACTACGAACGGTTGCCAGAAACCTCAGAAACCCTCATCTACCTCGCCATGATCCGGATCATGGTCAGGCGGTTGGCATAATTTTTGACCCCGTCAGACTTTTCAAACACCCTCTTAGAGAGTAACCTGTTTGGAAGAGGCACACGAACGTTTTCTGCCAACTACTAAACTAGTACCGAAAGGCAGAAGTAAGAAGGCAGAAGGCAGAACGGGAACCCCAGGCCTCATAAGGGTTTCCGCGTGAGTAAACAGCTGGGTTATTTCCGCCTCAGAGTACTAGTTGGCAGAAAATTTACTATAATTTATCTCGAAATAATCTTGGCAAAATTATGTACGATGTTGCAATTGTTGGTGGGGGTATAGTAGGTCTCTCAACTGCCATGACACTGGGGCGCCAATACTCTAATCTAAAGATTCTAGTATTGGAGAAAGAAAGCCAGTGGGGGCATCATCAGACTGGCCATAATAGCGGTGTAATTCACTCAGGTATATACTATAAGCCGGGCAGCCTAAAAGCTAAGCTATGCCGCGATGGCTGTGCAGGAATGGTTGCATTTTGTGAAGCCAATAACATCGCCTATGACGTCTGTGGAAAGGTGATTGTTGCTACTGAAATAAATGAGCTTCCTTATCTAGAGAAGCTTTATCAGCGCGGTTTAGAAAATGGCCTTGAGGTATGCAAACTCAGCGCAGAAGAAACTCAAGAGATTGAACCTCATGTACGTTGTTTAGCCTCCATTCGAGTGTTTTCGACTGGCATTGCAGATTACAAGCAGGTTTGTCAGGCTTATGTAAAATATGCTAGAGATCAAGGCGCTGACCTAAAGCTAAATACCCGTCTTGAAAATCTGGTAAAAACACCTGATGGTTATACCTTGGAGACGACTGTCAGTACGTTTTCGACCCGGTTTTTGGTGAACTGCGCAGGGCTACAGAGCGACCTAATTGCTAAGCAAGAGGGTGCTAATCCTCAGGCAAAAATTGTACCCTTTCGCGGAGAATATTACGAACTTGTGCCCGAGAAACGAGGCCTAGTCAAGCACTTAATTTACCCCGTTCCTAACCCTAATTTTCCCTTTTTAGGTGTTCATTTTACTCGCATGATTGATGGCAGCGTTCATGCTGGCCCTAACGCTGTCTTGAGCCTCAAGCGAGAGGGGTATAGTAAATTTGATTTTGATTTTAAAGACTTTGCCGATGTTATGACCTACGGTGGCTTCTGGAAGCTGGCCGCTCGCCATGCTGACGAGGGTCTAAAGGAGATAATCCGTTCCTTTAGCAAAGCTGCGTTTGTCCGCAGCTTGCAAAGATTAATTCCTGAAGTTGAATCAGCTGACTTAGTGCCAACCCATGCCGGTGTTCGTGCTCAGGCCCTTGCTCCTGACGGCAAGTTGGTCGATGATTTCCTACTCATTCAACGCGATCGCGCGGTTCATGTGTGCAATGCACCATCACCCGCTGCTACCTCTTCCATCGAAATTGGCAAGGAAATTGTTAGGCAAATTTCTGCTCAGCTTGGGACAGTTCTCAATATCTAGCTAATTCTCTCAAGAATCCTTTGCTGTCTAAGGGATTAGCCACTGCTGTTAGTTAGCTTGTTCACAGACCCCAATACTGACCCAGCCGATCGAGCCGTCTACCCCGATCTCTTTCTTCCAGATGGGAGTAGGGTTGTTTGTTGAGGAAATACACTCTGCATCCAGCGATCGCACAAGTTGGTTGGGGCTACGCTAATGCCATAGCTAATGTTCTTGTCTACTATGATGACTATTGTCTCGCCCTGGTGCTACTTGACCAGCAACGGCCACAGGCTAAAGAATCCCTAGATAGCTTGCTCATCGAAGGACTAGACAGCCTGGATCGAGGAGAAGGCGTCGAAGCCACCGACGACTGCTGGGATCAAGGGCGGCTCGCCCTGATCGAGAGCCCCAGCCCCAGCGCGATGCTTAGGATTGTTGTTTCAGAGCCAGCCCGCCTGGATCTGAGAGAGCACTTCGGATATCTAGCAGAGAGCGACTATGACAAAGCCCTAGACTTCTTTGACGCCGCTTGCCATACCTTTGCCGATCTAGCCTGCACCAAGAAATTCTTCCTTCTATATAGATTTGAGGCTGTGAGTCAGACTTATAGGCCCAATCAACTCACCCTTGCAGACGGTAACTTGGCCGTTTTTAATCACAAATTTTCTAGGCGGTTGAGTCGCTACAGCGGCAGGAACAGAGTCGGCTGCGATCACGATGAAATCAGCAACCGCACCCTGGGTGAAATTCGGAATTGCTCCCTGAATCACCTTGGCACCCCCAGCAGTCACAATTTCAAAGGCCGTCGATAGGTCAGCGTCAGTACGAAAGTCTGACCGGTAGGCAATCAGGGATGCGCGTTCTAGCATGTCGGCCTTGCTGAAAGGACACCAGGCATTGCGGACATCGTCAGAGCCAGAAAAGATCCTGATCCCGGCCTTGCGCAGTAGTGGGATGGGGGGGAACGCTAAATGCCCAGGGGCCGTCGTCATAATGGCAATATCCGCTCGGGCGAGGTACTCGGCGGTGGCTCTGACCAACTCAACGGGCACCATCCCCAGGCAGTAGGCATGACTGACCGCAACATGGCCCTGCATTCCTAAGGCTTCGGTGCGCTGGATCACCTGCTCGAGCTCGAAAATCCCCAACTCGCCTGGATCATGCAGGTGAATGTCAATGTTCACACCGTGCTTTTCGGCCAGCTGAAAAACCGCGTCTAGGTGGCCCTGAATATCGTTATCCATCCCTGCCGGGTCCAGGCCCCCCACCAGGTCGGCTCCCGCGGTGAGCGCCTGATCGAGCAATGCCAGGGTACCTGGGCAGGACATCAACCCGCTTTGGGGAAACGCCACAATCTGGATGTCGATGTAGTCCTGGTACCGATCGCGGACGCGCAGAATCCCTTCCAGGTTGCGTAGCCCGACCTCGGGATGAATATCCACATGGGTGCGCATTTGGGTGGTGCCCTGGGCGATCGCCTGCTCTAAGAGATGAG
Source organism: Nodosilinea sp. LEGE 07088 (assembly GCF_015207395.1). Classification (GTDB taxonomy): domain Bacteria; phylum Cyanobacteriota; class Cyanobacteriia; order Phormidesmidales; family Phormidesmidaceae; genus Nodosilinea. The sequence goes on along the minus strand of NZ_JADEWX010000007.1, from coordinate 76,423 downwards.
CGGCCCGCTGCTCAACCGAAACTGTCACGGTCTTGAGCAACTGCTTTTCGATTTCCACCCGCTGTTTGACCGAGTCGCCGGGAATATGGGGGTGCCAGGGTGCGCCCCAAAAGGTTTTATCCAGATGAATATGACCATCCACTAGCCCCGGACAGAGCAGATCGCCCTGCAGGTCAAGCACCGTCTTGGCATTGCCCAGATTCGCCTCCGGGGATGCAATCTGGTGAATCTTACCGGCCCTGACTGCGATCTGGGCCAGGGAACCGTCGGGTAACAGGGCCTGACGAAGGAGTAAATCCAGGGTGTGCATTCGGGTTGCTGCTGAGGGATGGCTGTGACTTTTAGAAATGCTATGGTCTGATCGGCGACATCGTCAGGCATCGGGGCGGGGTTGACCGAGGGAAGCGGGTGCCCCCACCGACGATCGCACGGGCGAGCAGGTGGCCACCATAATGACCAAGGTGAGGAGGTAGGGCATCGCGTTGAAAACGTAGTAGTAGCCTTCGATGCCCACCGACTGCAAAGCGGGGCCTAGACCCTGGGTGCCGCCAAAGAGCAGAGCGGCCCAAAGACACTGGATCGGGTTCCAGCGGGCAAAAATCACCAGAGCGACTGCTAACAGCCCCTGCCCGCTGGAAATGTTTTCATTCCAGCTGCCGGGAAAGTAGAGAGACAGGTAGGCACCCGCGATCCCCGCCATCCCCGCCCCGACCATGATGCAGGCGGTTTGGGTGCGGGCCACGGAAAAGCCCATGGCCTTAGCTGCGGTTGGGCTTTCCCCTACGGCTCTGACGATCAGACCCCATCGGGTGGCCTTAAAGAACCACTGCAATGAGACGGCGATCGCGATACCGATCAGCAGCAGCGGACTCACCCTCAGGGCTGACTGCACCGCGGGTAAATCACTCCAGTCGCCCCAGTGGAGGGCGGGTAGCTGGGGGGCGATCGGCTGAATGTAGGGCTTGCCTAGATAGTTGGCCAGGCCACCGCCAAAGATCATCATGGCGATGCCTACCGAAATATCGTTGACCCGGCGCTGCTGCACCAGCCAGGCGTGGATCGCACCGAGCCCCAGACCCGCTCCCCCGGCGCCAAGCACCCCGACCCACGGAGAGCCGCTGTGAAAGGACAGGGCATAGCCTGTAACCGCTCCGAGCAGCAAACTGCCCTCGAGGCCGAGGTTAATCTTGCCGCTCTTCTCCGTCAGACATTCTCCCAGGCTGACGAACAAAAACGGCACGCTGCCGCGCAATAGACCACCTAAAATTGCTAGGGGAATCCCCCACCAGCCAAGGCTGTCAGGTGTCATCGGTGCAAGTCTCCAGAGGGTGAGGGGGGAGTTACGGTCGCTGAGGCTAAGACGGGCGGGTGGACAGCGGGCGAGGGGTCATCGCTGGGACGCGGCTCGCGAAACCAGGGAATTTGGCCGTACAGAGACTCGCTGTAGAGGATGACAAGGAAAATCAAGCCCTGGAGGACCATGACGGTGGCATCGGGCATCTCGAGGGCCCGCTGCAAGAGGCTGCCGCTGGCTAAAATACCCCCGAGCAAAATGGCGACCAGGATGACTGTGAGCGAATTTTGCTTGGCGACAAAGGCCACCAGAATGCTGCTGTAGCCGTAGTTGGCATGCAGCGCACCATTGGCCCGACCGTGGACGGCGGCCACTTCCACCATGCCCGCCAGGCCCGCGCAGGAGCCCGCCAGAAAACAAATAGCGAGGGTCAGTTTACCCGTCGCCAGCCCGACCATGCGAGCGGCGCGACGGTTGCCGCCGACGGTGCGCACCGCGAAGCCAAAGGTCGTGCGCTGGATCAGCAGGTGGGCGATCGCACAGGCCGCCAGGCCATATAGCAGGCCATAGTGCACCCGTGACGGGGGCAGATTGCCGAGTCTGAGAGCATCGGGAATCAGAAAAGTAGAGGGCTGGTTGAGAGAACTGGGATCGCGCCAGGGACCTTCCACCATGTGGCTCAAAAACGCGATCGCCAGGTAGTTCATCAACAAGCTGCTGATGGTTTCATTGACGCCGCGAAAGTGCCGCAAAGCGCCGATGACCATGATCCATAGCCCACCCGCTATCACTCCCGCCAGCGCCATGGCCAGCAGCCCCAGGGACGTCGGTGCTGCGGCCAGCTGAATACCCGTGATAGCGGCTAATAGCCCGCCTAACACCAGGGCGCCTTCGTTACCGATCACAATCAGGCCCAGACGGGCGGGTAGGACGGTGCAGAGGGCGCTCAGCATCAGGGGCGCAGCCCGCAGCAGGGTGTTTTGCCAGGCAAACCGGGAGCCAAAGGCGGCTTGATAAATGGCGCCATAGACGGACAGAGGATTGTAGCCCTCTAGCGCGCATAGACCGCCGAACAGCAGCAGGGCCACCAGCAGCGCTCCCACCGGAATGCACAGGCTCTCTAAGCGCGATCGCCAGCGCAGGTGACTTGACCGGAGCATCCTCATCAGCTGGTAATTGTGCCATTCACGCCCTCGACCAGCCAGTCCATTTTCTCCAGTTCGGGGTTGCCGGGCTTGTATTCGGTGCCTGCCGGAATCACCGTGGCCCCGGTGTTGTCTTTAATTTCGCCTTTGTAAACCACCAACGAGCCATCCATTAGGCCCGCTTTGGCCTGCTCGGCCTCAGCTTTAGCCGCTTCGCTTACGGGCTCCCCGTAGGGAGACAGTTTGACAAAGTTATCGCTTAAGCCGCCCAGATATAAATGGGGAATCCCGCCGTTCATCAGGGTTTTGCCCTCCTGAATCATGGTGGCGTAGCTGGTATAAACGCCGGTCCAATCCCACTCGGCTCCGGTTAGATAGCCCTTTGGCGCCACGGCGGACTGATTGACGCCGTTGCCGCTGCAATAAATCCCCCGTTTTTCAGCAGTTTCCATCACCACCTTGGCGTTATCGACGTTGCAGGTGATCACATCAATGCCCTGATCGGCCATGCTGTTCACCGCCTCCGCCTCTTTAACTGGGTCGCTCCAGGCGCCGGTAACGATCAGCTGGGTGGTGGCCGCTGGATTCACCGATCGCGCCCCCAGCATCCAGCTATTTAGAGTGCGCACAATCCGCGGAATCGGCTTCGCCATCACAAAGCCCATCTGCCCCGTCTTGGAGGCGTGGGCGGCGACAATGCCCGCCACGTAGTAGGCCTCATCGATGAAGCCAAAATAGCTGCCGACGTTGTTGGGGTGCTTGCCCTCCTCGAACAACGTGCCGCAGTGCAGGAACTGCACCTCGGGAAATTCCTTCGCCAGCTCCAAAATGTAGGGGTCAAAGTAGCCAAAGGAGGTGGGGAAGAGCACCGTGGCCCCATCCTGCACGATCATGCTGCGCATGGTCTCGGCGGCAGCGGTGGTTTCCGGCACATTCGCTTCTTCAACGACTTTGATACCCGGCAGCTTCATGATGCCAGCGGCCCCTTCCGCATGGGCCTGGTTCCAGCCGTAGTCGTCTTTGGGGCCGACGTAGAGCATCCCGATCACCAGCGGCGCATCGGAGGATGCTGCCGAAGAATCAGTCGCTTCAGCCTCTGAGGTTGGTTTACTGGAGCAGCCGGTCCACAGCTGAGAGGTGGCTCCGAAGGCGCTAGCGGCCAGCAAACCGCGAATCATGTGGCGACGAGACAGGGGCAAGCGAGGATGAGAAGACATGGCTCAAGCGTCCTGAGTGCAGACAACGGTGAAATCGTGACTGCAATTATCTGGGGGGAGCCTAAGGCTGTCGATACCGGAGGTTCCAGGACTTTGCCGTGAACTTTTGTCTCAAAGTTCCAGGTTTGTTCCAGGTGGTCGGCGCGGCGGAGAGGCCCACAGTAGGATGCAGGCTACCGTGTTCCTGTGCCCGCAGATGCTCAGCCGCGATCGCGATCCTCATGTCCGCTCTGACTCAGACGTGCTCGCCTTTGCCGAGGCCCTGGTCAGCGCTGCCACGGGCAGCCGCTTGAGCGCTCCAGAACGGGCTCTATTGCAAGTGGCCGGCTCAGGAGAGCGCCAAAACTATGACCAAATTGCGACGGCCTGCGGCTACTCAGCCCACTACTTGCGAAAACACGTGGGGCCGCAGCTGTGGCAGACCCTGTCAAAGGCATTAGGGGAAAAGGTCACGAAGCTAAACGCCCTCGCTGTTTTGGAGCGTCATTTAGCGGGCACTGGGGCACCGGCCACGGGCTCAAGCAGTGACACTCTGCTGGCCCTAGAAGATACGACGTCCCCCAGCTCTCCCTCAACGGTCTCCCCGACCCTGCGAAACGTCTACCAGGACTGGGGCGAAGCCCGGGATGTCGATAGTTTCTACGGTCGTCAGTCAGAACTGTCGACCCTGTGGCAGTGGATCGTCACCGACCGCTGTCGGCTCGTCGGCATCTTTGGGGTGGGCGGCATTGGCAAGACCCATTTCTCGGTGAAGCTGGCCCGTCAGCTGGCCGAGGCCGTCACCGGGCACGCCAGCGTTCCCCTGCCGCTGTTTGATGTGGTGATCTGGCGATCGCTGCGCAATGGGCCTCCCCTGGCGGACCTGTTAGCCAGCCTGTTGCAGACCTTTACCCGGATCAGCTGGCCCCACCGAGACATCGCCATCGATGATCAGCTGGAACAGGTGATGACGCTGCTCACCACCCACCGCTGCCTGCTGGTTTTAGATAATACAGAGACCCTGCTGCAGGAGGGAGAATGGGCCGGACAGTATCGCCCGGGCTATGAGAACTACGGGCAGTTCTTTAAGCGCATGGGTGAAACGGGCCATCAAAGCTGTCTGGTGCTCAACGGTCGCGAAAAACCCCGCGAGTTCACGGTGCTAGAAGGGGCGGAAATGCCGGTGCGATCGCTCTATCTCAAAGGCCTTTCGGCTCAGACCGGCCATCAACTGCTCCTCGCCAAAGGGGTCACCGCCCCGTTCTCCACCGACCTGGCCGAACTGATCCAGCGCTACGGGGGCAATCCCCTGGCCCTCAAGATGGTTTCGACGACGGTGCAAGACCTCTTCGATGGGGATATTGCCGCCTTTCTGCAGCAAAACATTATGGTGGTCGAAGCCATCGATGAGCTGCTAGAGCAGCACTTCGATCGCCTCACCGCCCTGGAGCAGGCGATTCTTTACTGGCTGGCCATCGCCCGTGAACCGATATCCCTCCGGGACCTGTGCCAAGACCTGGTGGATGCCCCGAGTCAGCGCACCATTTTGACCGCGCTGAACTCCTTGGGGCAGCGATCGCTGATTGAGCGTCATCAGGGACAGTTCAGCATTCAGCCGGTGATTATGGAGTACCTGACCGAGCGATTGGTCAACCAGGCCTGCCGAGAGGTGGTGCAGACCCAGGAACCCCAGCTCCTCACCACCCATGCGCTGATCAAGGCCCAGGCGAAAGACTATGTGCGCGAGGGCCAGATTCGTCTCATTCTCCGGCCCATGCTCCACCAGTTGCGGGCTGAGTTTAAGACAGCATCGCTGGTTGCAAACCATTTAATGGCGATGCTGCGCTGGCAGCAGGCGCACCTGCCCCTTGCCCCCGGCTATTTAGCTGGCAATATTCTCAATCTGTTGATTCAGATGGGGGTGGATGTCAGCGGCTATGACTTTTCTGCCTTAACCATTTGGCAGGCCTATTTAGAAGGCGCCAACCTCAGAGGGGTGAATTTTTCCCGGGCCGATCTCGCTCGCTCCGTGCTGCCGGAGACCTTTGCCAGCACCCTCTCAGTGGCGTTTAGCCCCGATGGTCACCACTTTGCCACGGCCACCACAGATAACGATATCTGTCTCTGGCAAACCGCCGACGGCACCAAAACGATGATCTACCAGGGGCACACGGGCTGGGTGCATGCGGTCAGCTTTAGCCCCGATGGAACAATGCTGGCCAGCGGCAGCGAAGACCACACGATTCGGCTCTGGCAGGTGCACACCGGGCAGTGTTTGGCGACCCTGAGGGGGCATCACAACTGGGTGTGGTCGGTGGCCTTTAGTGCCGATGGCCGCTACCTGGCGAGCAGCAGCAACGACCACACCATCCGCCTATGGGAAGTGGCTACGGGCACCTGTCTGCAAGTCTTGGCCGGTCATCAAAACTGGGTGTGGTCGGTGGCCTTTAGCCCCGATACCCGCTGGCTCGTCAGCGGCAGTAACGACCAAACCCTCAAGCTCTGGGAGCTGCCGTCGGGCACCATCCACCAGACTCTGTTGGGCCACACCGACTGGGTCCAGTCGGTGGCCTTTGCCCCCGATGGTCAGCAAGTTGCCAGCGGTAGCCGCGATCGCACCATCAAACTGTGGGAGGTGGCCACCGGCTCCTGCCTGATGACCCTCGCAGGGCACAGCAACTGGGTGCAATCCGTGGCCTTTAGCCCCGACGGTCAGCTCTTGGCCAGCGCTAGCAACGATCAAACGGTCAAGCTCTGGCAGATCAGCACCGGCGATTGCCTGCAAACCCTACAGTGCTCGATTCAAGATATTTGGTCCGTGGCCTTCAGCCCCGATGGCCGCCAGTTGATTTTGGGGGGTAGCGACCAAACCGTGCAGCTCTGGGACGTGCAAACCGGGCAGTGCACGAAGCGACTGCGGGGCTACGTCAACGGCATTCTCTCCCTGGCCTTTAGCGCCGATGGTCAAACCCTGGTGACCGGAGGCTGCGATCGCAGCCTCCGTCTCTGGAACCTGGCCGCTGACCAACCGACCCGAGTGCTCACCGGTCACACCAGCTGGGTGCGATCGGTGGCCTGCAGCCCCACCCAAAACCTCCTGGCCAGCGGCAGCAGCGACCACCAGATCCGCCTGTGGGATGGGGCTTCGGGGCAATGCCTGAGAACGCTGCAGGGGCATATCAGCTGGGTGCGATCGGTGGCCTTTAGCCCGGATGGGTTGACGCTGGCGAGCGGCAGCACTGACCACACGGTGCGGCTCTGGTCGGTGCAAACGGGCGAATGTCTATACCAGCTCCGAGCCCACACCCACTGGGTGCGGTGCGTGGCGTTTTCGCCAAACGCAGTCAGGCCACTTCTTGCCAGTAGCGGCGATGATCAGACGATTTGCATCTGGGACGGCACCACGGGGGAATGCCTGCGGGTGCTCACCGGCCACACCAGCGGTATCTGGTCGGTCGCCTTCAGTCCAGACGGTCAGCTGCTCGTCAGTGGTGGCGATGATCAGGTCGTTAAAGTCTGGCAGGTGGCGACGGGCCAGTGTTTGTACACCTTGAGCGGCCATACCCACTGGATTCAGTCCGTGGCGTTTAGTCCAGATGGTCAGTGGATCGCCAGCGGCAGCAACGACCAAACCATTCGCCTCTGGGAGGTCAGCACCGGGAACTGCCGACATACTCTGCAAAGCCATCGCCACCGCATCTGGAGCGTGGCGTTTAGCCCCCTGACATCACCATCCCGGCCATCTTCGCTGGTTAGCGCTAGCGAAGATGGCACCATCTGCGTCTGGGATATCGCGACGGGGCAGTGTCAACAAGTGCTGAGCGTGCCTCGCCTGTGTGAAGGGATGAATATCGGCGGTGCCCAAGGGTTAACTCCTGCTCAAACGTTCACGCTAGAGCTACTGGGGGCTGTTCATAGGGTACAGAGCAAATAATTCTGAAGTTGTCTTATTCGTCGTAGAGGCTTACTAAGCCCCTGCAACCGCCGTCAACTCCGTCAGCACCTCGGCGGCATCGTGCTGGCCCCAGTAGTAGCCCATGGCCTGACTCATGCGCTGCGCCCGCTCTGCCTCCCGTTGGGCGGCACCAGAGTTGCCCTGTGCCCGGTGCATCCAGGCCAGGGCCACCCGGATATCGGCCTCATGAATGCGATAGCCCCCCTCAACGGCATAGTTCAAAGCCTCCTCCAGGTCGCTGGCCGCTGCGGCCCCCTCTCCCCGTTGCGCCGCCCACCGCCCCCGGGCCAGCAGGGCTTCGATCAGGACGTTCTTTTTTGAGATGCTGCGGGCAAGGCGCAGGGCTTCGTTGTAGTGCTCCTGGGCAGCCTGCGGGTTGTGGGCGGCATCCAGATCGCCCAGCAGGCGGTGGCAAAGGCTGAGGATAAACTGCCAGCGATTTTGTTCACAGATGACCTGGTTTGCCTCGGTGATGCGGCGGGCGTAGTCGGTGTCTCTCCGGCGGTACAGGTGCTCGGCGTGTTGGATGCCCGGCACACTGTAGAGGTATTGCTGCTGCTCAAGTTGCTCGGCTTGCTGAAAGGCAGTCTGGGCAGCGTCGAGGTTGCCTTTCAGATGGGCTGCCCACCCCTGGTATGCCAGAGAATTGCTCTCTTTCTGCTTTTTCTGCTGCTCATCATCGACACGATGGGCATAGGTGAGGGCAGACTCGGCGGCAGTAGCACTTGCGGAAAGATCGCCGAGATAGGCATAAAGTTCTGCCAGGTTTTGGTAAGCAGCACTAGCATTTCTCCAATCTTCTGCAGAAACGACACCCGCGGCTGATCGCTCGTAAAACGGGGGGGCTTCTATCAGTCGTCCCATGTTCATCAAGCTGAGCCCGATTTCGTTGAGAATGAATCTTTGTTTGTCCGGACTGCTCACCTGAGGGGTTTGGTTGGTGTTGCCCACCGGGAAAAAGTCTTGCAGCAGATTCAGATCGGTGCCGTAAGCTCCGAGTTGGTAAATGAGGACAGCGCGATTGCCCTGATAAATCTGCTCCCAAGCAATTTCATCAAACGCCTGATCATAATCTCCTGCCTGACAGCGATGATGTACTGCTTCCATCAGGGGGGTGAGGTCAGCCAGGGTCGGGAATTCTGGGGTGTCTCCGGCGGTGGTGAGGTAAAAGTCGGCGATCTGGCGATGCAGGGCTACGGCTCGATCTGAATGCTGGTTCAGCCGTTGCAGATAGTGGTCGCGGATCAGGGGGTGGGTGGTGTAGGTGGCGGTATCCGGGTTGTAGCGCAGGATGCGGTATTTGACGAGGCGAGCCACAATGTTTATGGCGGTTGCTTCGTCTGCTGCCAAATCAGGGAGGAGTAGCGTTAACGCCTCTTGCGGAACGGGCAACCGAGAAGCACTGAACCCTTCCAGGAATTCACGATCTACTGGGGTCAACGCCTCGTCATAGCGGCGCAGCACCCGGCTCACCCGGTCATACTTGGCCTCCGTTGCGGTGGGGGCCAAATCCGCTGGTAATTGCTGAATATCCCCGTTGCAGTGATCGACCAGGTAAGAACCGAGCAAACTCAACACCAGGGCATAGCCGCCCCACTGCCGCACCACCTGCTGTAGTTCAGGTTCGCTCCCGCTTACGCCCAGTTTTTGCAACAGTTCCACCCCTTCGTTTGCGCTGAGATGTTCCACTTCTCGGTAGGTGTAGGTGCGGTAGTCGATCAGGTCGAGCAGGGGGGCGCGAGTGGTAATCAGGCAAAAGGAGCCACGGGTGGCTTCGGCAAAGTTGCGCAGCCAGTTCTTTAAATCGACGCTGGTAAACAGGCCATAGTCATCCCCTTGGGGGTGTTGCAACACTTCCAACCCATCCAGCACCAGCAGGTAGCGATGGCGGCTGCGATGCAGGGTGGCTTTCAGGTAGGCAACTTTGGCGCTGCTGGAAGGGTACTGGCTCAGGTCAAGGGTGGGTTCTAGATAGCGCAGCAGCGCCTCAAAAAACTGCTCTACATCCAGGTTTTCGTAAAAGCCCCACCAAAACACGCCATCGGGTTGGGGTGAGCCCGACTGCATCACCCGATCGACCCAGTGCTGGGCGAGGGAGCTTTTGCCTTCACCGCCAAAGCCGATGAGCCCAGTAATGCAGCGATCGCCACTTTCCCAGTCCTGATCTAAATTTTCCAGCAATTCCCCACGCCCCACCCATTCATCGAGCGGTTTGGGTGCGCGCTTTAGATCAAAGGGATTGGGTGGCAGAGTGGCAGAAAGTGCCACAGGTTTGACTCCTGGGGAAGCAGCGGGGATAGCCTGCGATCGGGTGCTTGAAGTTGGGCGATCGGGCTGGGCTAAGGATACCTCTAATGATGTCTCACTCAAATCAGGCAACATCTGTACCACGGCATAATCCACCGCAAAACTGGTATCTCGGTCGGCTCCAGTGCGAATATCCGATGTCTCGGCAATGATGCCAACGACGCGATCGCGCACCACATCCAGTACTGCCGCTCCACTCATACCGCTGTCGACTGTGGACGATAGCAACTGCACCGGATCTTTCAACAGGATTCTATCTGCTGGAGGCTCAACCGTGCCAAAGATTTCTCCACCGGCCTGAAGTCCCTGGTAATTGCCCAACCGTCGATAGCCGAAACTCCGAAACAGACGGTTGTCAGGCACGTTGACCGAATCATCAACGCTATCTACAAGGGCAACTTCAACTCCCTCTGGCAAGTCACGTTCAAGTTTGAGTAACACCACATCATCAGAGTAGTCCTCAAAACATCCCACCACAATGGCCGTTTGCTCTCGCTGGTCTTTCTGTTTCGCTTGGGCGAAATACACCGGGATAGCTGCCCGGCGATCGGTTTGCAACGGGTCACTTGAGGGAAAGAAACTACTGCGAATTAACTCCCAATGACCAGGAATTTCTCCGAAACGTGGATTTACCCCTGCTGTCACTACCACATGGGTACAGGTGACAATTAGCCCCTCCTCCGAGACCACAAACCCCGTACCCACAATCGCCTGGGTTTTAATATGTCGAATCTGAACGGTAAAACTCCGCAGATTCTGAATCTTTCTGGAAGGCGTAGAAGACTCTGCCATCTTTCAGGATTTTGAGGAATGTTACAAACTCACACAACGGATGAGGCCAATCACCGCTTAAGTACGAGAGCCTTTGTAGAAAAACGGGACGAAGAAAGTCCATCCCAGCATAATCAATCCTGCCAATATGGGCTCGTAGAGATTGAGCAGGGCAAACACATCCCCCATGGAGTAAATCCATACCAGGAAAGAGACACAGGCAATTAACACGGCCCCCATTTGTGGAGATTGCGGCGGGGGTTGCGGCTGACCTTCTGGTTTATCTGGGTTCGGATCCGCCGTCCCAAATATTCTGACGATGAACACGCCGACCAAGCAAACGACCGTCCAACCGCCCCAATAGGCGATTGATGCCTGGGAGACCGCTCCACCAGCGATCATGCCCTTGCCTACCAGGTACAGGCTGATTACCTCTGCGGGAATCAGCTTTAGCAACCGTTCCAGATAGCTTTTAACTTCCTTCGCTGTTTTCTCGGCGTTGGTGTCAACCGACTTTACTGCCGGGCGGGTGATTCTGAACGGTGCAGACATATCTGATAGTTCAAAGCTTCTTTGCTTTATTCAACCGCATCAGAGGAAATTCCGCGGAATCACCCCAAAAGTTTTAGACTTCTCCCGTAATTGGGAGACAGCCTAGAATAAAGACGGGTTATGGCGAATGTTACTAAAATAAGGCTGGTGGGCAGTGCCCACCCTACTACTTCTACGGTCTATTCAACTCGCCATATTCTCTCACCCGCGTTTTTTGCTACCTCTGCTATAGCTCCTCAGCCTGGCAAATCTAGCGAAAGGCATAAAATAAAAGCAGCCTCCTGTCGATCGCTCTGAGAGGCTCTGACTTTAGACAGCCCTTAGCCGCTTTAGGAACCCCTGCCGTGGGTCACATCACCATTTCTTTGCCCGACAACCTCAAAGCCTATGTGGACGAGCAAATCGCCCAAAGCGGCTACGCCTCCGCCGATGACTATTTCCTGGCTCTGGTGCTGCTCGACCAGCAACGGCGACAGGCTAAAGAATCTCTAGATAGTTTGCTCATCGAAGGGCTAGACAGCCTAGACCGAGGCGAAGGCAGCGAAGCCACCGACGACTGGTGGGAGCAAGAGCGGCTAGCCCTAATCGAGAGCCACCAGAGCCAGCGCGATGCTTAGGATTGTTGTTTCAGAGCCAGCCCGACTGGATCTGAGAGAGCACTTCGGGTATCTAGCAGAGAGCGACTATGACAAAGCCCTAGACTTCTTTGACGCCGCTCGCCAAACCTTTGCAGATCTAGCCCGTATGCCGGTTATGGGGAGTGCTTACCCCAGCAGCCAAGAACGGCTGAAAGGCCTACGAAAGTGGCATATCAAAGGCTTTAAACGATATTTAGTTTTTTACCGTCATCAACCCGACAGCATAGAAATTGTTAGAGTCCTCTACGGGGCTCAAGATATTCGAGCTCTTCTCGACCGAGACACCTAGGTGCACTGCTATCTGCTGCCCTAGATGGAGCGCTACTCCTCTTCACAAGCCCCAATGCTGACCCAGCTGGTGGATCCGTCCTGCCAGTGTTCTTTCTTCCAGATTGGGGCATTGTGCTTGAGGATATCGATCGCATATTGACAGGCCGCAAATGCTTCGGCCCGGTGAGGGCAGCCCACCGCCACCAGCACGCTGATCTCCCCCACCACTAGCTTGCCGGTGCGGTGGTGAATCACAACCCGGGTGGCCTCGGGCCAAGTCTCTCGAATTTGGCCAGCGATCTGACGAAACACCTCTAAGGCCATGGGTTCGTAGGCCTGGTACTCTAGCGCTACTACAGGTTTACCTTCGCTGTTATCGCGCACCATGCCGCTCATGGCCACGATCGCCCCATTGGCCGGGCTGTCGGCCTGGGCATAGACTTCATCTAGGGAAAGGGGCGCAAAGGTAATGCGCAGACTGTCGGGACTGACCGAAGTTGTGCTGAGCTGCATAAAGAATGAGTGGGATATTGCCAGATAGTCTTTAGTTTAAGGACTCTTCGTTTACTGTTATAGTGCTGGCCAACTCGCTTGGAGCAGGACTAACAGCAGATAGCCGAGGCTAGTACCGAAAGGCAGACGTAAGAAGGCCGAAGGCAGAACGGGAACCCCAGGTCTCATAAGGGTTTCCGCGTGAGTAAACAGCTGGGTTATTTCCGCCTCAGAGTACTAGAACGGCGAACTGGCAAGTAGCCAGTACCTACAGGTTACCGATGTCAATGTCCTGATCGTTGTGGCGACGGCTAGACGACGGCTATGGGAACGGTTTCTCCATCGGAATGAGCTGGATAGCCCTCAGGCTAAACCCCAGGTCTCAGCCAAGCTCGGCTTCAATATGTCAGGCTTGATTTTGTCAGCTTTGATAAAGATGTGACATGGTTGAACTATCTAGTTGTCCAGTCGATACTGCCAGCCAATGGGTTGATTTTAGCTGGCGTATCTATGGCCTCCTGTCACAACGGCGCTGGGTGATCCCGATGCTGGTTGGCCTGATCGCTGTGCCATGGTTGTTAAAGTCCTGGCGTTGGCGCATACAAGCCAGGTTGATAGGACTATCGCTAATGCTGGTGTATGGGTTGGCAATGTCCCCGCTGGGAGGGAAGATTGGTGCGGCGGGGCTAGCGCTGCTGGTTCCTGCCGACAACGGACAACCTGCCGATGCCATTGTAGTGCTGGGGCGGGGAGAACGCTTTCGCGCCAGTCGGGTACAAACGGTGACCGATTTATGGAGAGAGCAGCGGGCACCGTTAATTTTTGCTAGCGGTCGCGGTGATGCGATTGAAATTGGCCAAATGCTAGAGGCCAACGGGCTGCCTCCTGAATCCATTGAGGGGGAACCCTGTTCGACAACAACCAATGAAAATGCTCTGTTCACAGCGGCGTTACTCAAGCCTCGCGGCGCTAAACGATTGGTTTTAGTGACTGATTTTCCCCACATGGCGCGATCGCTGTTGACGTTTCGCAGCCTGGGGTTTGAGGTCATTCCCCACACCAGTCCAATACCCGCAGACTATGGCCCGAAGGGAGAGCGGCTTTTGGTCATGCGGGAGTGGATTGGTTTAATTAGCTATGGGCTGATGGGGCGCTACTTTGCTCGCACTGCTGAAATTCACCCCGTTGATGTCACCTCTGTCTACTAGCTGGCCAGGTAAGCTCTCAGATCTTGCCGGGCATAGTGCAGCTTTTTGATCGCATCGCGCTCGATCTGGCGCACCCGCTCACGGCTGACGTTGAGCTGCTGGCCCACCTTAGAAAGCGACAATCCTTCACCAGAGCCGAGGCCAAAGCGCAAGACTAAAACCTCGCGCTGCTGGGGGGTGAGGCGATCGAGTACTTTAAAAATATCTTGCTTCAGACTGGACTGGGCGGCATATTCCTCAGGCGATTGCCCCTGTTCGTCTTCCAGCATATCGGCTAGCTCGGTATCGCCCTTTTCCCCCACCAGGGCATTGAGCGACATGGGCTGCCGCGACTGCGCTAAAAACTTACGCACCTGGGCTAGGGGCATGTCTAAATGGTTAGCCACTTCTTCGAGGGTGGCGGTGCGACCGAGGTCTTGAGCCAGCTGACGCTGGGCTCGCTTAATTTTGGTCAGCTTTTCAAAGATGTGAATGGGCAGGCGAATAGACCGCCCTTTTTCTGCGATCGCGCGGGTTACCGCCTGACGAATCCACCAGTAGGCGTAGGTCGAGAATCGATATCCCTTGGTGGGGTCAAATTTTTCAACCCCTCGCTGGAGGCCCAGCGTTCCTTCCTGCACCAGATCCATCAGATCGAGGTTGCGCTTGGTGTATTTCTTTGCGATCGATACCACTAGACGCAGGTTGGCTTCTACCATGCGGTAGCGTGCTGCCTCGCCATCAGCTATCTGCTGGTTCAACTCTGTCGCAGAGAGCTTCGCTTCAGTCGCCCATTCTGCTAGCGTGGGCTCACGCCCCAATGCCTTGGTCAAGCTGTCGGCTTGCTGAGTAAGCTGCATGAATCGTTGCACCTGCTTACCCAGAGAAATTTCCTCCTCGCGGCTGAGGCGAGAAATACGGCCAATTTCCTTCAAATAAGCCTGAACAGAATTGCTGGATGCAGAGGTCGATTGAGCCATAGGGTAGCGATTGATGGGTGAGTTCAACTACCTGTCACTATGACAAGCCTGGTCTTAGTTAACCTCTACCCAGAGAGGGGAAAGCCAAAATTTATTGAGGCTGCATGGCGTTTAAGAGGCGCAGCCCTCGACATCGTACTGTACCTGAATGGGCAGCCAATATCCCCTCGGGTTAGGCAGGGGATTGCCCGCAGGCTGGGCAGGAAAATTGCGCTGCAACACCAGCTCTAGGGCCTTGTCATCAAGAACGGTATAACCCGTGCTATCGAGCAGTACCGGCTCCTTTAAGGGCCGGCCAGCGGTATCGACCACCACCCCGATTACCCCTTCGGCGGGGTTTGGTGTCAGGCAGGCCGTTAGGGGATACGTCACCTGGATCGGGGCCAGTTTTTCGCCCGGTATTGGCAGCCGGTTGTCGTCGGTAATGCCCTGTCCCTCGGCTTCGAGCCAGCTAGATACCACCGACGTGTAAAAGGTGGTGGTGTCAGAAATTGATGACTTGGCCTGTTGGTTATAGGCATAGGCGCCTGGATCACGCAGGCGATCGTCCAGGGTTTGGGGAGGGGGCTCAGGGGGCAAGGGCTCTAGCTCAGCAGGCGTTGGGTTCGGTGCTGGCTCAACCGGTTCGGGCGCCACAGGCGGCGGGGCCGTAGCAGCCCTAGGCGGCACAGGTTCTGATTTAGGGGGTGGAGCAACGTCAATCGGGGGCGCAGGGGTCGGTTCCGGGGCGATCGCTAAACGCACCACGTCAATAGCGGCATTGGGGTCAACCGGGTCGGTGGTTATAGATGGAGGGGTAGGGTCAGACTGAGGTAGCGGAAACCCCAACAGCACGCCGTGCAGCCCAAGCGAAGCCAACACCAGCAGGCCGCCTCCCGACCAACGCAGCGAGCGACTCTTGTTGTTAAGTTGTCTGGGAAATGCCATTATCTTGTCCGTATATCCCAAACCGATATAGCCCAATCCGGCAAATGTCATCGTCGGCTGCCCCTAAGGTGGCACAGTTTTGGGCCTGTGTTACACGTGAACAGACAGTTTTTGCATTGTCGTGATTTGCCGCTACCCTAGCTGGTGAGGGCGCTACCAAGAAAGGGTCGAAACCATGCGGCGAGAAGACGTGACCTTGTTAACAGCGGGCCTGCTGCTAGTGCTGACGGCCCTGCTTTTAATTACCCTAGAGCCGCGCCCGATGTCCGATGCGCTACCCTCCAAAACCACGGCCGTGCAAAACCAGCTTTTAACCGATCCGTTTTTACAGAACCCCTCACCTGGTGGGGTGCAAGTGGTGTGGTTTACCGAGTTTGAGGGCCAAGCCCATCAGGTGTACTGGGGGGCACCGGGTCAACCTGCCACTGCTAAGTTACCCAACCAGGCCACAGCCACGACTACCCGGCTCAGCCGCACCCGCGAAGATGACCAGTCGCGCCTCAACCATGCCAACTTTTCCGATTTGCAGCAGCCGGTGGTACGGCCCATCTGGCGTCACGAGGCCACCGTAACGGGGCTCACGCCCGGGCAGCGAGTGCCTTACCGGGTAACCAGTACGGGGGACAACGGCTCCCTGATAGAAAGCCCGGTGTTTACCCTGGCAGGAGCCCCTTCGGCAGGGCAGCCCCTGACGATTTTGCTGACCTCAGACCATCAAAATATGCCCATGACCGCCGCCAACCTGCAAAAGGTGCAGGAGACTGTGGGGCAGGTTGACGCGGTATTTTTGGCGGGAGATCTGGTCAATATTCCCGATCGCGCGTCTGAGTGGTTTGATGACAGTCGGGGCAGCGGCTTCTTTCCCTGTTTGCAGGGCACAACCAGCTACCCGCTGGAGCGCAACGGGCGCACTAGCCGCTACCGAGGTGGCGAAATTATTCAGCATGCGCCGCTGTTTCCGGCCCTGGGCAACCACGAGGTGATGGGGCGCTTTGCGGCCACGGCTCCCCTCAACGATCAGTTTGGTCAGCCCATCCCTCGCTCGGTGGCGGTGGAGCTGTACCAGGCCAACGCCGACCTGTTTAACCCCACTGATGACCCTGAACTCCGCCGCCAGTGGGTGATTGACAATTCTTTTAACAGTGCGACCTATGAGGAAATTTTTAGTCTGCCTCGGAGCGCTGTGCCCAATCCCGATCGCCCTGAAACCACCAGCCGCTACTACGCCATTACCTTGGGCGATATTCGTCTGGTATCGCTATACGTGACCCAAATCTGGCGGCCCTTTCGTCTGGATGCTACGGTTCGCGGTCGCTACCAGGAGCGCGAAGCTGATCTGGGCACGCCCCAAAACTGGGGCCACGGTCAGCATATTTTTGAATCTATCGAGCCGGGTAGTTTGCAGTACCAATGGCTAGAGCAAGAGTTGGCCAGCGACGCCTTTCGCCAGGCCAAGTACCGGGTGGTGATGTTTCACCATCCGCCCCACACCTTGGGGGACAATATTGTGCCCGCGTTTACGACCCCGGTACCCCGCTACGATCGCGACGAGGAGGGCCGCCTGGTGGCGGTGCGCTACGAATATCCCCGCGACCAGGATCACATCATGGGCGATCTGGTGCCGTTGCTAGAGCAGGCCGGAGCAGATTTAGTCTTGTATGGCCATTCGCACCTGTGGAATCGGTTTGTGTCACCCCAGGGCACCCACTACCTGGAGACCTCGAATGTGGGCAACACCTACGGTGCCTTCTGGCAAGATGCTACCCGGCCAGTACCGCCCGAGACGATTGAGGGATCTACCGTTACCTACGACCCCAGCGACTATGTGGCCCAGGGCGACCCCAATGGCCTGGAGCCCATCGTGCCTACCCTGGCCCCAATTCTTGACGATAGCGGTCAGCCGCTGCCCTACCTGGCCAGTAATGACCTCACTGCCTTCAGCATTTTTGAAACCGCGACGGGCACTATCAGCAGCTACTACTTCGATACCCGCCAGCCAGGGTCAGCGGTAGTGAAGTTTGACGAGTTTCAGATCGGCCAGGAGACCAGGGCAAGGGGCTAAGGGTACCCATCTCGCGCGGCAGCCCCGCTTTGCTCTCTAGCGTCCCTTGGCTCCTCTGCTCCCCCATTCTCTAATATTTCACCGCAGCCTGCTGCCGCTCGCCGTAGGGCTCCGTCGCCAGAAAGTGGCCAATTAAATACAGCGACCCGCAGAGCACCCGCAGAGGGGCAGAATTCACCGCCATGGCCCTCAATCCGTCCCTCAACGACGGGTGGGTCTGGCACTGAGCCAGGTTGGGGCAGGCCGATCGCGCGATCGCCCTCAATTCTTCTGGCCCTGCTGTTTCGTGGCCCGGCACCGGCATCAGATGCAGCGCATCTCCTGGCCGCAGCAGAGCTGTCAAAACATCGCGGTGATCTTTGGTCGCCAACATCCCCATCAGCCAGGTTGTGCCCTGGCGACGAGTCGAGGGTTGATCGGGCTGGTCTGCCCACCAGCGATCGACGTACTGGCGCAACACCTGGGCCGCCGCCGGGTTGTGGGCGCCATCGATGAGTAGAGGGTAGCCCTGGGCCTGAGGGTTCCAGGTCACCCACTGCAAGCGACCGGGCCAGCGGGCCTGGCCCATGCCCTGGGCGATCGCCTCGTCGGTAATCTGCCAGCCCTGGGTTCGCAGGCTCTCGACGGTAGCAATCGCCAATGCCGAATTGACTAATTGATGGTTGCCCAGCAGCGGTAGCGGATAGGCGATGTCTTGGTAGCGGGCCTGACCCTGGCCTGTGAGTATCGCTGGGGTGGGCCACACCGCCGGACAATCCAGGGCCGCGATCCGCGCTGCGACTACTACGGCGGCCTCCGGGGGCAGGGGGCCAATAACGGCTGGGCGTCCTGGCTTGAGCACCCCCGCCTTTTCACCAGCAATATCCGCCAGGGTGGGGCCGAGGCGCTGCCAGTGTTCTCGACTCAACGAAACGATCACGCTCACGAGCGGTGCATCGACGACATTGGTGGCGTCTAGCCGCCCGCCCAACCCCACCTCCATTACGGCCAGGTCAACCGCTACCTCGGCAAAGTGCAGCCAGGCGGCAGCGGTAAACACCTCAAACTGGGTGGGTGAGGGCTGGGCCGGGTCGATGGCGGCGATTACCTGCTGCAACCGCTGAATGAGGTCAGCACTGGCAATGGGGGCATCGTTGACCACAATTCGCTCGCGCCAGCTCACCAGGTGGGGCGAAGTATAGCGCCCTACCCGATAGCCTGCTGCTGACAGCACCGCCGCCAGGTAGGCACACACCGACCCCTTGCCGTTGCTGCCCGCCACATGCACCAAGGGCACTCGGGTCTGGGGCTGATCTAGGGCCGTCAGCAGGCGCTGAATGCGCTCTAGCCCTAGCTCGACGCCAAATCGACCAAAGGGGGCGAGCAGGGCCTCAATCTGGGAGTCGTCGTCACAATTGGTAGGCTGTAGCACGGCGGTTAAACGCGTTGGGGCAAGACAGGATAGTTTGTAGCGCTGCTGGTTCGCTGAGGAAAGCACTGATGGCCAGTAGCCAGCACTGGAAAGGGCAAACTGGCCTATAGCCCGTTAGCCTGCTCGTGCCTAGCCTCTACGGCCACGGCCATAGCATCTTATCTGAGTGCGATCGCCCCTGGGCCACCCTAATGTCCCCAAAGGCTCCCTGCATTCTAGAACTCTAGCGAGAGCTGCACATAGTCTGGCTCTCCGGCAGGTTCTAAATTTGAGAGCGTTAGCCCCAGCAGGCGCACCGACTGCCCCCGCTCTAAGTGTTCCACCAGCAGCGCTTGGGCCCAGGTTCCCAGGGGCGCCTCGGCTCCAATGGCCGTGACAAAAGTACGACTGCGGGTAATTTGACGATAGTTAGCATATTTGACCTTGAGGGTCAGGGTGTGGCCCCGACGGCGCTGTTCACCCAGACGACGCACCACCTCCTGGGTTATGCGCTCCAGGGCGGTGGTCATGGCGGCCAGAGTCGTGAGGTCGGTCGAAAACGATCGCTCGGCTCCGATCGATTTGCGAATGCGGTTGGGGTTCACCAAACGGTCGTCTTGCCCCCGAGCGACGCGAGAGTAAAACCGACCTGCCTTGCCAAAGTGACGCACCAGGTCGGCTTCAGCCCACGGTCGCAGGTCGGCTCCGGTGGTAATGCCCAGGGCGTGCATTTTGCCCGCGGTGACCTGGCCGATACCATGAAACTTCTCGATCGGCAGCGCCGCCACAAAGGCCTCGGCCTGCTCAGGCAAAATCAGGGTCAGACCGTCGGGGTTATTTTGTCCGCTGGCCATTTTGGCCAAAAACTTATTCACCGAGACCCCCGCCGAGGCCGTGAGCTGGGTCGTCGCCAAAATATCGGCCTTAATCTGGCGGGCCAGAACCAGAGCAGAAGGCTGATCGAGAGTATTGACCGTGACATCCAGGTAGGCCTCATCCAGCGACAGCGGCTCGACCAGATCGGTGTAGCGATGAAAAATGGCGCGAACCTGCTCTGAAACCTGTTTGTACACCTCGAAGCGAGGCGGCGCAAAAATCAGGTGTTGACAGCGCTGCTGGGCTACTCGGGCGGGCATGGCCGAGTGAATGCCATACTGGCGAGCCTCATAGCTGGCGGCGGCTACCGCGCCCCGTTGTTCGGGGCGACCGCCCACCACCAGGGGCTTGCCCTGGTACTCGGGGAAGTCTCGCTGCTCTACCGACGCGTAAAACGCATCCATGTCGATGTGAAGAATCTTGCGCATCGGCTCGCCTGACACCTGGGCTGGATGGCGGTTATACCCCCCCCAGCTGAGGGCTTTTCCCACCTGTGTAAGCGGGGGCTAGCCGCGATGATCTAAGTATAGAAAGATAGGGAGTTCTCGCTATGGCTACGTGGCTGTCGTCTCGGCAACTCTACAATCAACCGATTTGGAATCCAGGTGCGGCCCAGGCCCAGATGGATGCGATCGCCGCCGCCCTGATGCCCCTAGGGGTGTCGGCCTCGGGTCGGGTACAGGTGCCCTCAGTGGAAATCGAAGACACCGCCGAGGCCCTAGTCGTGACCGCCTTTTTACCGGGGGTAGATCCCCGGGCAGTCCAGGTACGGGCCACCCAAAAGTCGCTGACGTTCTCGGGTCAGCGGCAGTCGGGCTTCCGTAGCCCCCTCATGCAAGGGCTGGGCATCAACTACTTTCAGCAGACTGTGCCGTTGCCCACTCCGGTGATCGATCGCCAGATGCAGGTGGCCTACCACAGTGGGGCAATTATCGTGACCCTACCCAAGCGCGGCGATTGGGCACAACAGCTGGTTCAGAGCTGGCAGCGTACTCGCCGCTGGCTGGGGCACACCCTCAAAGCCTGGGGCCAGCGTCTGTTAGAAGATCGGTAACAGAATCTAAAGCCTAGGTAAGAAAAACCGCTAGGGGCCGACATCTGATCGACACTAAACAGTATTCCAAGCCCTAGGATTTCTTACCCTCTATGAGTGACTTCGACGATTTTCTCCGCCACAAATACGCCTACGTAGCCATTGGTGAATTTAAGCCCGGCTGCTTTAGCGAAGCTCGCCAGCTCTACGAAAAAGCTGTGTCTACCTTTAGCAAAGGCTTTCAGGGGGCTTACCTGCTGCAAGAACCCGGCAGCGATCGCGGCATTGCGATCATCCTCTGGGACAGCATTGAAGATATGGACGACCACAACAGCGACCTCTATAAGCAGACCCTGGGCAAAATTGCCCACCTGTTTGAGGCCCCGCCTGTAACTTCCTTTTACGAAGTTTGTAGCGAAATTGGCTTACCCCAGGTGTTAGCCACTGCTGCTGTCGCCCAGGCATCGTAGCCAGGTTCCGCCTGAGTTCGACAGGAGTGCTAGCGGGGCCAATGCCTGTTCAGCAGGTTCGGTATGAACCAGACCCTGTAGATTAGGGCCAGATTGTCCCTGTGGGGCGGCAATGGCCAAAGATCTCGTGCCAGCTCACAACGGGGCCAATCACCGCCACCGCTGGGGCTTCAAACCCGACTTCGGCCACCTGGTCAACGATGGTTTGCAGGGTACCAATCAGGGTCTCTTGTTGAGGGTAAGTGCCCCAGCGAATCAGCGCCACTGGGGTTTCAGGGCTGAGGTCAGCCGCCAGCAACTCAGTGGTAATGGGGCCGAGATTGTGAATGCCCATATACACCACAATAGTTTCTGACCCCTGAGCCAGTGCCCGCCAGTTGACCTTAGGACGATACTTACCGGCTGCCTCATGGCCCGTGACGAAGGTCACCGATGAGCTCTGGCTGCGGTGGGTGACTGGAATACCGGCGTAGGCGGGCACTGCCACCCCAGCGGTAATGCCAGGTACGATCTCAACCGCTATCCCCATCTCTACCAGGGCCGCCATTTCTTCGCCACCGCGACCAAACACGAACGGGTCGCCACCCTTGAGGCGCACTACCACGGCATGGAGTCGGGCCTGCTCGATAATGAGTTGGTTAATTTCTGTTTGATTGAGCGAGTGACGCCCCCGGCGCTTGCCCACGTTGATGACTGCGGCCTGGGGGTTGATCATCGCCAAAATTGGGGCACTGACCAGCGCGTCGTGAATCACCACCTCGGCGCACTCTAGCAGCCCTTTACCCCGCAAGGTAAACAGGCCTGGATCGCCAGGCCCAGCCCCCACCAGGTACACCTTGCCGTAGACTGATCTGTTCCCAGGTCTGGTCGCTGCCGACACCATACACGCTGTAACTCCGCTATAGAGAAACTATTCGATCATCCTAAGAGCTGCTGTAGACGTAGCTCAGACCCAAGCTAAGATACCATCGACGACGAACGTATGGTGTGGCGAAAGGCTACCCGCTGCATAGGAGCCGCGGCTTGCTGTGCCTTGGCGGGCACTCGGCCTAGGGCTAAATCAACCACCAGCCGGGCTAGTTCAGGCGAAGGCCCTAGGGGCGGCAGCAGGTGAAAGCCCATGCTGGGAAAGCGCTCGGCCAGCTCTTCAGTGAGGTGAGTAATGGCGTCGGTGGTACGGCCTGTAAACAGAAAATACGGCAGAATAGCTACTCGCTGTACCCCCGACTGCAGATGGTGAATGACCTGAGATTCGAGGTTTGGCGCTACGGCCCAAAAAGCAGCTGTGCCTCCTAGCGATCGCGCCAAAGCAGACACCGTTGCATTGCCGCCAGGACGACGACTGCCGTGGCCCAGCAAAATCAGCGTTTCGCTAACGGCGGTACGGAGCTTGTGGCGCAACACCCCCTTAATGCCAGGATGACTGCCCAGATGCGAGCATACTTCGAGGGTAAGGTCGGGCACCAGCTGCTGTGCCCGATTTACCTCGGCAGGGATATCGTCTAGAACGTGAACCCCAGCCAGCAAAAATAACGGTACCAGGCGTATTCGCTGCGCACCAGCTGCCTGGGCACGACGGCTAAAGCGGGCGATCTGCTGGTGAAGCGGCACAGCTCCCAACTCTAGACAGGCAGTACCTACCAACGGGGCGCTGTCGAGCTGAGACAATTGGCTGCGAAAGATAATGGATTTTGCAGAGATCGGGGTATCCCCATCGGTACACAACCAGTCGGTCGGCATGGCGCGACGCAGCGATTGCCCTGCAACCGTTAGGCGCTTGGCGGCGTCAAGGCGGTGATCTAAGCCAGCTTTGATATCAGGAAGACGGCCCCATAGATCACCCTCCGGCGATCGCACAAATTGAGCTAGCCGCTCCATCCCTTGCCCAGGCCGGGGGTCGCGGCTACCGTGGGAAATTAACAGATAAGCTGTCGATGCAGATGCAGATGCAGACACAGGCAAACCCTAAAATCGTTGAACAAAAATAGCTGGCTGCGAAATACTGCACTCCTCAACACCTTGACCCTGGCGCTGCCTTAGGGCGCTGGCGATCGCGCCCGAGCTAGCTACAGGGTTCTTTATTATAGAGAATTGCCCCATAGCCCCTGGTATCAAAACCATCAAAAGGGCTTAAATTAGAGATTGGATCTGACTCAGGGCCCAGTTCTACCCCAGCATTATCGGCCCACCGCCTCGGCTAGCCCAAGCCAGTATGGTAAAATCGCAGCAAATTTGCGGGTGTAGTTTAGTGGTAAAACCTTAGCCTTCCAAGCTAATGATGGGGGTTCGATTCCCCCCACCCGCTTTTAGTACAGTGACGATTTATTTGTCATCAGTGACCCATTAATGTCATTGATGACAGATTGATGTCATCGAGACATAATCATGTCGTTTAACAACGGGTGACACATGATTGGTCGCTTAAGAAGCCTGTAAGAAGGCTAAGGTTTTACCTTTTACCTCTACAAGAGTCTAGGATGCCTATCTGATAGGCATCCTAGACTCTGCGCGGATCGTTCAGGATGACTTCACCCCGTTGAAAACCCTTAAACCCAGTATTGGAGCGAGTGGGCTGATGACGCCCAGCCCAACCTGGGCCAACGTCGCTATGGTCTAGCCCGAGAAGCCCTAGAGCCGCGCTTGCAGTTGGCCAAAGCCTGCTTCGACCAGGGGCAACCTGTCGCTGCGATCGTGGAGGTGCTAATGCCTGCTTAGACCAAATCCTGGTTAGCTATTCCCGATTCCCCAGTGGTGCTCCTGCGGCCCAATATTAGACTTGGGGCTAGCGATCGAGCGAGTCGTACTGTTCGCCCACCCAGGGCATGGTGGCTAAGTCTTCAAAGCTGACCTGGCGGTCTTTTTCGAGCGCTTCGATGCGGCGCTTTTCGGCGTAGATTTGGCGCTGATATTCCGCAAATAGAGCCGGGTCAGTGGTGCAGTCAGTTTTTTCCCACAGGGCCAAGAAGTGACGATAGCGCTTTTCGCAGAGGTTTTTTTCCATGCAGGCGGCGGCGGCACGAATCACTAACGGGGCGCGCAGCACGTCGCGCTTGGTCTTTTCACTCAGGTGCAGCAGTGACTGCAGGGGGGTGGTGGCCAAGCCAGTGTCTGCCAGGTGGTTGCGTAGCTGCCCAACTAAATCAACCCTGGGGTCGTCTGCCTCGGCGAGCAACCGCTGCATCTGTCGCCATAGGGCGCGGTGGTGAGAGTAGCTAAACTGCAAGTCGCGGTCTTCGAGCACCTGGCGGATCTCATCGCGGTCGGCGGCAGCGTGGAGAAAAATACGCAGCAGAGCCGCCTCGGCCTGCTCTAGGGAGCTGGCGCTGGGGGTAGTGGCGGGGGCCGATCGCGTCGGGGTACCTGAGGAGGTGGTGCGGCGCTGGCGACGCACCTGGGTGACCAGGTTCTCGGCCAGCAGGGGCACGAGACGGCTGTCGCCGTTGCTGAAGATTTCGGCGCAGTAGCGCACATAGTGGGTGCGGGTATCGGCGTTGGCAATATCGCTGAGCAGCTTCACCACCGCCTGGCTGGTCTGCTGAAATTGGTCGGCCTGGCGCAGGTCTTTGCCGCCGATCAGGTTGTGAATTTGCCAGTCGATCCACAGGGGTGCGGCTTCGATCAGGGCGTGGTAGTCGGCGGCACTGTGGTGCTGCAAAAACTCGTCGGGGTCTTTGCCATCGGGAATGTTCAGCACCCGCAGCTGCACGTCGCCCCGGTAGGCCATCTCCTCGACTTCGCCGATCGCCCGCTGGGCTGCTTTTACCCCGGCGGCATCGGCATCAAAGTTGAGCAAGATTTGTTTCGACTCGGTGTAGCGCAAGAGCTGCCGTACCTGGGTCGCGTTGAGGGCCGTGCCCAGGGCCGCCACCGAATTCTCTAGCCCGGCGGCGTGGAGGGTGATGACGTCGAAGTAGCCCTCGACGACGATGGCGCGATCGTTTTTGGCGATCGCCGCCCGGGCCAGATCGAGGCCGTAGAGGGTCTTACCTTTGTCGAATAGGTCGGTATCGGGGGAGTTGAGGTATTTGGGCTTTTCGTCGCCCAGGGCGCGCCCGCCAAAGCCAATCACCCGGCTCTGGCCATCGCGAATGGGGATCATCAGGCGATCGCGAAACCGATCATAAAATCCGTCGCCCTTCTGCCGGGGCACAATTAGCCCCGCCTGCTCTACCAGGTTGACCGGGTAGTGCTTTTGCTCGACCAGGTAGCCGTAGAGGGTCTGCCACCCCCCCGGCGCAAAGCCCAGCTGAAACTGCTGAATCGTGGCGTCACTCAGCCCCCGGCGATCGCGCAGATAGACCAGCGCTGCGGCCCCGTCGCTCTGCTGCAGGGCATGCTCGTAGAACCGAGCCGTGACGGCTAAAATCTCGTAGAGCTGCTCTCGCAGGGTGAGCTGCCGCTGAAGCTCCTGGCGTTTGGCGGGTTCTAGGGTGGTGACCGGCACCTGGTAGCGCTGGGCCAGATCTAGCACCACATCCGCAAAGGAGCGCTTGTTGAGCTCCATCAAAAACTTAAAGGCATTCCCCCCCGCCCCGCAGGAAAAGCAGTAATAAAACTGCTTGCCGGGGCTGACGCTAAAGCTGGGCGACTTGTCTTCGTGGAAGGGGCACAAGCCCACAAAATCTTTGCCCTGCTTTTTGAGCACCACGTGCTGAGAGACCACATCGACTATGTCGGCGCGATCGCGCACCGCTTCGATGGTGTCGGGGTGGAGACGAGGGGTATCCATGGGGGCGCTAGATATGGGCCATTGTGCTCAGTAGGCCGCCAGATATTGAGAATGGCTTGATTGTAGCTTACGGGGCTCAATCCTCCGGCCAGATTCGCGGTTAGATCTATAGCGGTGTGCAAGTGAAACAAGTACACTCTGTTCCCTGTCACCTACTCCCTGTTCCCTTGGGACTGCACTTAAGCAACATGAATAAGGCTGTATTGGATTAAATCTCACCCCAATTACCGAAAACTCCCAGGCATGATAGCTACTCTGATTTGATTGACCAATGCCGATGGCGTCGAGCCCTACCAGCCACAAAACCGACTCTAGATTCTAGCCAGGGTAACCTGTTCGGCCTGGTCTTGATACTTGCCTTGGCGGGTGTCGTAGCTCACCTGGCAGGGCTCGCCCTCAAAGAAAATCAGCTGAACGACGCCCTCGCTGGCATACATGCGGCAGTCGGCGCTGGATGAGTTAGAAAACTCCAGGGTGAGATGGCCGCGCCAGCCCGCTTCTGCGGGAGTCAGATTGGCGATAATGCCGCAGCGGGCGTAGGTAGACTTGCCAATGCAAATGACGCTGATGTTATTGGGCACGGCCAGTTTTTCAAGAGCCACCCCCAGGCCATAGGAGTGGGCCGGCAAGATGAAATAACTGCCGCTTTCGTCGGTTTTGAGCTCGGTCGGCTCTAGGTTGGCCGGGCTAAAGTTTTTGGGGTCAACGACCGTTCCGGGAATATGGCGAAAGATTCTAAACTCCGCTGGAGACAGCCGAATATCGTAGCCGTAGGAGGATAGCCCATAGCTAATGACGGGCTGTCCCAGGCTGGCTGCGGTAGCCGTTAGGTGCCGTACCAGAGAGGGCTGAAAGGGCTGAATCATTCCTTCAGCGGCCATTTTGGCAATCCAGGCGTCGTTTTTAATCATAGTGAGTGCTTAATCCCAGGATGGGTTGGTGGGGCTGAATGGGCTAGGGCAGCAGGTTGCGGCGAAACTCGGTGACCTGGTCAGCGACAGCCGTTAACGATTCAGGCATATCTGGGCCAGTGAGAATGACATCCACCTGGGGCGGCCGCTGCTGGATAAACTCGACGACCTCCTCGGTCGGAATCAGGCCATAGTTAACCGCCAGGCTCAGTTCATCGAGTACCACAAGACCGTAGCGCCCCTTAGCCACGAGGGACTGCGTATGCAGCCACAGGTCTTGAATCGCCTGCTTTTCGTCAGCACTGACCAGGGCATCGTGAATACAGCGGGGCATATCGCAGCGGATCCAGTCTAGGTTTTGGCCCAACTGCATGGGGTGATCTGGCCCCTGGTGAATGCCTCCCTTGAGAAACTGCACAATCAGCACGGCTTTACCCTGGTCGGCAATGCGCAGGGCCTGCACCATGACGTTGGTAAAAAAATTGCGGTGTAGGGCGGTAAATACCTGTACGGTGCCTTCTACCGTCTGCAAGAGCGGATGCCTGACAATCGTAGGCCCAGAGGACAAAGACAGGGGCTTGAGCTGAGAAACCATGGACGAGCACACCAGGAAAGGGGCGTTGGCATTGAGTGGCGATCGCGCCTCAAGACCACTCAATCTAGGGCATCGCTACCCGGCGAAGTCAGAGTAATCTCGAAGACTTGGCTAAATATAGCGTAATTCCCCGGCAATGAATC
Organism: Nodosilinea sp. LEGE 07088; assembly: GCF_015207395.1. Taxonomy (GTDB): domain Bacteria; phylum Cyanobacteriota; class Cyanobacteriia; order Phormidesmidales; family Phormidesmidaceae; genus Nodosilinea. Next base: position 48,500 of record NZ_JADEWX010000007.1, on the reverse strand, counting down.
GCTCAGCCACGCCACATACATTCATAGTATTGACGCACTACAGCTATTGAATAGATTCTGTATAGCAGGGAACTCAATCTAGAGGGAAGCTGAAGAAACCTCCTGACAACGTTAGCCTGCTGTATTCTGAACGAGGCAACTCGGTCTTCATTATTATGGCTTGGCAGCGTCCAGACGGTCGACAACCCGACCAGCTTCGTCCCATCTCGTTTGAGCGGCAATTTACCAAGTTTGCCGCCGGGTCGGTGCTGACCCGGTGTGGCCATACCCAGGTGCTCTGCACCGTGTCGGTAGAAGACGGCGTACCTCACTTCTTAAAGGGCTCTGGCCAGGGCTGGTTGACGGCAGAGTACCGCATGCTGCCCGGGGCTACCCCCCAGCGCCAAGCCCGAGAAATTATGAAGCTATCCGGGCGTACCCAAGAAATTCAGCGTTTAATTGGCCGCAGTTTGCGATCGACGCTAGATTTCAACCTACTGGGCGAACGCACCCTGCTGGTCGATGCCGATGTGCTCCAAGCCGATGCCGGTACCCGGACAGCCTCTATCACTGGAGGGTATGTCGCCCTTAAAGACGCCGTGCGGAGCTTAGTCGAGCAAGGCATACTGACGCGATCGCCCCTGGTTCACGCCGTAGCCGCCGTATCGGTAGGCTTAATTGAGACTGAGCCGATGCTTGACTTGCAGTACGACGAAGATGTTGCTGCCGCCGTAGATTTTAATCTGGTGCTCAACGAAAACCTCAATATTATTGAAGTGCAAGGTACAGCCGAAGAGGGCAGCTTCAGCCGACAGCAGATGAATCAGATCCTAGAGGTGGGTGAGTTAGGGATAAAACAGTTACTCGCAGCCCAAGAAGCCGCATTTCTGTAAGTTCTGCTAGCTTTTGCATCCGGCCAAAGGGCGCTATGCGATCAAAGCTCGTTGGTAGATAGTGCTATGGCAAAGCGGCAATGCCCTGAATTTGGTACTAAAATTTTCTCGAACCCTTCATTCTGAAGGGAACGGTCGTATATTTACTATTTGTTTCCCGAGAAATAAATTTAGGATAGAGAGATACTGCGTACACATACTGGCAGCATTCACTGACATCAGTTAATTTGCGGACTAACACTATAAGAATTTAGAAGTAAGCCCTCAACTCTTGTTAAGAAAAAATCAAAATCATCGGCAGAAATTCTCCCCTGGGCAGCCTGGTAATAGACCATGAACTGAGATGGTCTTTCTCATTTAGGAAGGTTTGCCATGACATCTACAGATGAATTTGCGGTGAGAGAAATTACAGTTGACCGGCAGTCGCCAGCCGCAGAACGCCAGGCGGCCCTAGTCCAGATTTATGCCCAGGTGCTCGAACGCCAGCCCTACGCCTTTGAACGCAAGCAGCTCGCTGAAATCGAGGCCGATTTTCTGCGAAAGAAAAGCGGCGTCAAGCGTTTTTTGCGTGATTTAGGCCATTCTGAGGTCTATCTAAACGAGTTTTACTACAATTCTTCTAATCCTAAATTTATTGAGCTGTGCTTTAAGCACTTCATTGGCCGCGCCCCGAGCAACCCTGTAGAAATGCGTCGCTACTGCGATATTCTGATGCGCAACGGTGTTAAGGCGATGATCACCGCCTTGCTCGACTCTGAGGACTACAGACGGCATTTTGGCTGCTTTACGGTGCCCCATGCCTGGGCCGAGGACAGCTATCCCTCGCCGCGAACCTTTTGGGAAACCGAGGTGCTGCTGCACGAACTCCACGGTCGCCGGGGCTGGACGTTGCCGACCATGACCTGGCACAACCTGCACCTCGACTGCGAGGGTGGTATCTGCCATTTGCCAGAGAGCCATTTGCCAGAGAGCTATTTGCCAGAGAGAACCCCAGCCTCTGGGCAACCAGCGGCAACAAACCTAGGGCTAGATGCGTTGCACCAGGTGTTGAGCACCATGGAACCCCAAGACTTAGAAAAATTTGCCGCGACGTTGTCTGGGGCTGAGCGCGACAAACTACGCCACCTGCTGCTGCCTACCCCCTAGCCATGGCGTTGCCCCCAGGTTCTCCCCGGCTTGTAGCTACAAAGCATTGGTCTAGAGGACCAACCGGGAGAACTTCTTCTTCCCAACCTGTACGACTTTGCCAACCAGTTGTTCAGGGCTGTCAAACTCCTGATTTGGGTCGCTGACTTTTTCCCCGTCGAGCTTGACAGCGCCGCCCTGAATCTGACGGCGGGCTTCGCTACTGCTGGCACATAGGGGAGTCGCCCCCACTAAATAAAACAATTTAGCCGGGAAATTAATTGCCGACAGGGAAAACTCCGGTACTCCGGCAGCGGGTTCACCCGTGCCTTGAACCAGGCTGATGGCCGCTTGCTGAGCCTGCTGGGCTGCGGTTTCGCCGTGGAATTGCCGGGTGAGATATAGCGCCAATAGCTTCTGGCGATCGCGCGGATTGTCGGGCAACTGGCTCAGGTCGAGGGCCGTCAACAACTCAAAGTAATCGTGAATCAGGGCATCGGGTACTTTTTCGAGCTTGGAGTACATGCTCAGCGGGTCGTCCTGTAGGCCGACGTAGTTGCCCAGAGATTTCGACATCTTTTGGCTGCCGTCGGTGCCGATCAGCAGCGGCAGCAGCAGGCCAAACTGGGGCGGCAGGCCAAAGTGCCGCTGCAGGTCGCGGCCGACGGCAATATTAAATTTTTGGTCGGTGCCGCCGAGCTCCACATCTGACTGCACCGCTACCGAGTCGTAACCCTGCATCAGCGGGTAGAGAAACTCGTGCAGAAAGACCGGATCACCCTTGCCGTAGCGCTCCGAGAAGCCCTCCTTGGCCAACATTTGCCCCACCGTCATGGTGCTGAGTAACTCCAGGGTTTTGCCCAGATCGAGGGTCGCGAGCCATTCGGAGTTGTAGCGCACCTCTAGGCGACCAGGGGTGTCAAAGTCAAGAATCGGGCGCACCTGCTCCAGGTAGGTTTTGGCATTGGCTTTGACCTCGGCCTCGCTCAGCTGGCGGCGCACCTCCGACTTGCCAGTGGGGTCACCAATGCGAGCCGTAAAGTCACCAATAATTAAAACCGCAGTGTGGCCAGCATCTTGAAAAGCGCGCAACTTACGCACCGGAATGCTGTGGCCCAAATGAATTTCGGCCCCGGTGGGGTCAATGCCGAGCTTAATTCGCAGGGGGCGATCGCACTTTAATAGCCGCTGAGTCAGGTTGTACTCAGGGTCTTTAGAGTCGGGCTGGTCAGGGAATACCTCGCTAATGCCGCGATAGATCAGCTCAAACTGGGCGGGGGGCGAGTTGCAATCGGCCTGGGTCATGGTGAATAGGCGCTAGGGCAGCGGGGATATTTGGCAGAGTCGTGACGATAAACCGGTTATGGGCAGCCGAGGTCAATTCCATAGATTTTTGCAAATTTGGGCCTTGACATCTCCCGATCAGCCTTGGCAAAGCTAGGATAAGCGTGCCTAGAGTGCTTCATCCTCTGCCGCTGACATGTCCTAGCTGCCGTAACTCGGTTCACTTGCCTCGAGGGTCATTATAATGGCCTAACCGTCACCTGCCGATGGGCATCTACTCCTTAAGTAACAGTCCAGTACCCGTCAGTTTTTTAACCGCCCTTGCCATCCCAGCATCGTCCTTTTTAGCCGCCTTTAATAGCCAACGTGTCAACTACTCTTCGCCCTAACAGTCGATCTCAGCCCCGGCCCCTGCGCCGATCGCCCAACTTGCTGAAGTATGTGCAGGACGTCGGCCAAGTGTCGGCGGCGGCTCTGCTAGGCACCACCATGATTGCCAGCTCAGTGCTAGCTGGCGGTCTAGTCGGCTTGGCCATTAGTTTTCGCAACCTGCCCGATGTGCGGGTGTTGCGTAACTATGTGCCGAGCGAAACTAGCTACATCTACGACATCAACGGCACCCTACTCTACAGTCTGCACGACGAGGCCAACCGTGAGGTCGTCGATACCAGCGAAATATCACCTCACTTAAAGCGAGCGGTGTTGGCGGTAGAAGACAGCTACTTTTACTCCCACAATGGCATCAACCCCAGCAGTGTGGGTCGGGCTATGCTCGCCAACGTAGAGGCCGGCTCGACGGTAGAGGGGGGGTCTACCATCACCATGCAGCTGGTGAAGAATTTATTTTTAACTCCCGAGCGGGCTATTAGTCGCAAGGTGGCTGAGGCCGTACTCGCCCTACGCCTAGAGCAAATCTTCAGCAAAGACGAAATTCTGGAGATGTACCTCAACCAGGTCTACTGGGGACATAACAACTACGGAGTTGAGACCGCAGCCCAGAGCTACTTCAATAAGTCTGCTAAAGACCTTAGCCTGCCCGAAGCCGCCATGATGGCAGGGTTGATTCAGGCGCCCGAGAGCTATAGCCCCTTCTACAATTACCAGAGCACTAAACAGCGCCAGGCGATCGTACTCAACCGCATGCGCCAGCTGGGTTGGATTACCCCCGACGAGGAAGCCGCCGCCCGCGATGCGCCCCTGCTAGTCGGTGAGATCAAGTCCTTTCGCAGCAGCATTTCTCCTTATATTACCGAGGCAACCGTACAGGAACTCAAGCAGCGTTTTGGCAATGACGCCGTCGTCAAGGGGGGCATGCGGGTGCAAACCACCGTTGATTTGGGCATGCAGCAGATGGCAGAGGCGACGGTGCAGCGCCACAACGCTCGCATTCGCAACGTGGCTGACCAAATGGCGCTGGTGGCAATTGACCCCCGCACGCACTTTGTCAAAGCCATGGTGGGCGGTGTGAACTACCAAGAGAGCCAGTTTAATCGCGCCATTCAGGCCTACCGGCAGCCGGGTTCAGCCTTTAAGCCCTTTGTGTACTACACCGCGTTTGCCACCGGGCGCTATACCCCAGCCAGCTCTATTGCCGATACACCCGTCAGCTATCCCGATGGCTATCGCTACTACAGCCCCAGAAACTACGACGGCAGCTTTATGGGTAATATCCCGATTCGCACTGCCCTGGAGGTATCGCGCAACGTGCCCGCCGTAAAACTGGGGCAGGCCGTGGGCATCAACCAAATTATCGAACTCTGTCGCACCCTGGGCATTACCAGCCCCATGCCAGCGGTAACCTCGTTACCCCTAGGCGCGGTTGACCTGACGCCAATGGAAATGGCCGGGGCCTACGCCACCTTTGCCAGCAATGGCTGGTATTCTAAACCGACGTTTATCGTGCAGGTCACCGATAGCAGCGGCAATGTGTTGCTCGACAATACGCCCCAGCCGCAGCTGGTGCTTGACCCCTGGGCCGCCGCATCGCTCACCGATGTGCTGCAGGGAGTAATTGCCCGAGGCACCGGTAGAGCCGCTCAGATTGGCCGACCAGCGGCCGGAAAAACCGGCACCACCGACTCCCAGCGCGATGTCTGGTTTGTGGGGTATGTGCCCCAGCTGGCCACGGCGGTCTGGATTGGCAACGATGACTACTCGCCGATGCGATCGGGCGCCACCGGCGGCACCTATGCCGCGCCAGTGTGGCAAGACTTTATGCGCCAGGCGCTGGTTGACGTACCGGTAGAAAACTTTAGGCGACCTTCGGAGTTTGTGCAGCCCTAGGGGCTGTCATCAATTGATTGCCGATGACCCGAGCATCAGCTGTTATAGCTCCTAGTACTTCATGGCGGAAATAGCTCAGCTGTTTACTCACGCGGAAATCCTTGTGATACCTGGAGTTCCCGTTCTGCCTTCTGCCTTCTTATACGAAATCCGATTTGGAAAACCCCGATTCACAATTAGGAACCCCGTAGGGGCATAGCATGCTATGCCCCTAGCAATCGGGGGTATGTAACCAGGATTTGGTATTACTTCTGCCTTTCGGTACTAGCCTGTTTCTAGGTCGGGCGTGGCAACGCTGATGGGAGCAGGATTGTGGCCAGAATTGATCACCCGCCCTAGAACGCCGATACAGAAACCCGGTTTCTCGGCCAGAATGCCAGTCATGCCGTTAGGTCAGGACAAAGAAACCGGGTTTTTAGCCATACTGTACCGATGCCCTAGGGGCTGGCCTCGTCGATTTGAGCCAAAACGCGATCGCGAAACTCAGGATCGCTATTGGCCAACCCCAACAGCTCCCAATAGTCAGACAGACTGAGCCCCTGAGCCTGGATCAGATCGAGGGCCGCCGCCTGAATCTCCTGCTGCATCTGGCGCGATTCGGTGTCGGTTTCGGCTTGTTGCAGACTGAGTTCCCGGGACTCAATCAGCTTGACGACGGCCATGTAAGCCTCCACAAAGCGGCTGACGGTTTCTGAGGGAATGTCATTGGCATCGGGTTTAGCCGGAGATGCCGTGGGGCCAGAGTCTTCTACCTCAGGCGAAGGAGCGGTAGCTGCCCCAGCAGGGGCAGAAAACCCTATCAGCAGCAGACCCATTAGAGCTACCGCCAGCCCGTATCGTCTTACTGGCTGACTCCAGTGATTCAGAGCCCCAACCCACCTTACCCTCGTTCCATGGGCAACCGATGCCATCTCGCCAAGGTGCATAGAACTATCGCTCAGAATGCTTTTCACCAGCCTAGCTGAAACTAGATCGCCTATAGTAAAGGTATGCATTAAGCATAAATACATAACGACTGAGGAAAGCTCCATGGCAAGTGATGACATATCTCCAGTGCCTGGTCAAGGGAGCCTCTCTGACCGAGAACTACAGATCGTTGAGCTCGTGGCATCTGGGTTAACCAATCAGGAAATTTCGGAAAAGCTAGAGATCAGCAAGCGCACCGTCGATAACCACATCAGCAATATTTTGACCAAGACAGCCACCGGTAACCGGGTGGCTTTGTTTCGTTGGGCATTGCAGTCGGGCAAAGTCTGTATCGATGAGGTCAACTGCTGCCTGCTGCCCCAGACCCGGCCCGAAAGTCAGGAGGTCTAGGACAAGGGTTACAGGCTCGGCACAGGCTATGATAGGTGTTCTGTATTGACCACCGCGAGCGCCTCACCCAGCTATGGAGCCGATTCAATCTCTGCCCGGAACCGAAGACATTTTGCCCAAAACCCAGCTGGTGGGCAAAGACGTGAAGGTAGCTGACATTCACACCTGGCAGCGGGTCGAGGCCACGGCCCGGGAAATTTTGGCTCGGGCTGCCTACCGCGAAATTCGTACCCCGACCTTTGAGGCGACCTCCCTATTTGAGCGTGGCATCGGCGTAGCCACCGATGTCGTCGGCAAGGAAATGTATAGCTTCAAAGATAAAGGCGATCGCGGCTGTACCCTGCGTCCCGAAGGTACCGCTGGCGTGGTGCGGGCCTACGTACAGCACAGTCTCTATGCCCAGGGGGGGGTGCAGCGACTCTGGTATACCGGCCCTATGTTTCGCTACGAGCGACCCCAAAAGGGTCGTCAGCGGCAGTTTCATCAGGTCGGGGTCGAGGTGTTGGGCAGCGCCGACCCCCGTGCCGATGTGGAGGTGATCGCCCTGGCCACCGATATTTTGCAGGCCCTGGGGCTAAAGAATTTGACCTTTTATCTAAATTCGGTGGGGGATAAACGCGATCGCACCCGCTACCGCCAGGCCCTGGTCGACTATCTCACCCCCTATGCCGCCGATTTAGATGCTGACTCGCGCGATCGCCTCAGCCGCAACCCGCTGCGCATTCTCGACAGCAAGGATGAAAAAACCCAGGCCATTACCGCCGCCGCCCCCAGTATTTTGGACTACCTAGGGCCTGACTCAAAGCGCCACTTTGACCAGGTGCTCAGCCAACTCAATGCCCTGGGTATCGCCTACGAGCTCAACCCGCGCCTGGTGCGAGGGCTCGACTACTACACCCACACCGCCTTTGAGATTCAGTCCAGCGATCTGGGTGCCCAGGCCACTGTATGCGGCGGCGGGCGCTACGACGGCCTGGTCGAAGAACTGGGCGGCCCGGCCACCCCAGCGGTGGGCTGGGCCATTGGCCTAGAGCGCCTCACCCTGCTACTCGAAACCCTGCAACAGCCCATCATGGCCAACCCCGATATCTATCTGGTTTCTCGGGGCGAACAGGCCGAAGCCAATGCTCTGCAATTGGCTCAAAAACTCCGCCACCAGGGTCTAACGGTTGAGCTTGACCTGAGCGGGTCTGCCTTTGGCAAGCAGTTTAAGCGGGCCGATCGTAGCGGGGCCGCCGTTTGTCTGGTTTTAGGCGACGATGAAGCCATTCAGGGTACGGTGCAGATAAAATGGCTGGCCTCTGGTGAGCAAACCAGCTGCCCCCAAGCGGATTTATTGCGGGATGCTGCCAGCCTACGACAGCAGATGGCGACGGCTCAAAGTAGCTAGGGGGGCGATCGCCCCAGGTCAACCCACGATTTTCCCATGGTTACTCCCTAGGCCCAAGAGTAACGGCAGATTATCAGGTCGTTTTTCCACCTCTCCCGAAAAAAGGTGCGTTAAGATCCACGTAACGCTTCGTAAACATAAATTTGAGCAATGGCTGTTACCTATCCTCGCAAGTTTCTCAATGCTCTGAGTGCCCGCGATGTCATGAATCGGGTCGTCCATGATCCAGAAATTCACCACATCACACTCAATCGCTATCGCTACAACGAACAGCGGAGCTGCAAAGACCTGACTGATTTGATTGAGACCCTAAACGGCAAGCCTGCCGATCTGGTCAAAGATCTGTCTCACCATGTGTCGGATGAAGCCCGTCACGCCGTGTGGCTAACGGATCTGTTGGTCGACCTGGGCGTTGAGATTAGTACTCCCCCTGGGCTCTCCTATATCGATGAGTTTGAGCGTCTGCTCGATCAAGACAGTCTGAAAGACGCCAACGATCCAGAAACCAGTGTGATCGCCGCCCTGGCATCGATCAACGTCACTGAGAAGCGGGGCTGTGAATATTTTGCCGCTCATATTCATGCCCTCAAGTCAGCGCCTCAAACCCCTGAGAATATTAAGATTCGCGAAACCCTTGAGCGCATTCTGCCCGAAGAGGCTGGCCACGTGCGCTGGGGCACCCGCCGACTGGCAGAAATCGCCCGCAAAAGCCCCGCTCACCGGGAACGGGTAGAGTTGGCGAAGCGCAAATATACCGCCATTGAGCAAACGGCCTTTGAATCGGGCATGGACATCACCCTCGGGGCCGAGCTGCGCCGGGTCAGTAACCTACTCGATATTGCCAACACCCTGCCAGTGTGGGAACGGCCTGGTTATCTGCTGGAGCGCCTGCCCGCTACGCTGCTGGCCCCAGAGGTGCAGAAAACGCGACTCACGGCGGCCCAAAAAGCCTGGCAGCGTGACCCCGAAACCTTCATCAAAACCTTTTTGCCGATGTTTCTAGCAGGGGTGCAAAAGCCAGCTGCGAAACCCTCCTCCCAGGTACAGAACGCGACCAGCTAGTACCGAAAGGCAGCAGTAAGAAGGCAGAGGCAGAACGGGAACCCCAGGCCTCATAAGGGTTTCCGCGCGAGTAAACAGCCGGGTTATTTCCGCCTCAGAGTACTAGCCCCCTTGCCAGGTTGCGATCGGTACAGCCTGGTCTGGTACCAAATCCAAACCGTATACCCCCGATCCTGTAGAGGCCCACCTGTCGGGGCGAATGGCATTCGCCCCGACAGAATCGGGGGTTAGCAAAACAGGATTTAGATCGCCACATCCCAGGTCATAGGCCACATCGGTGGGGCTGAGATCCGCCAGCTTGAGCATGGCGACCCTGGCATCGGCGGGGGTGGGCACAAAGCCAATATCGGGACGCAGGTGAGAAGACATTAGGCGGGGTTGAGGGTAGCCCAGTGGGCTTGAATATCCTGGATGTCAAACAGAGCTTTAAACGGCAGGTTGTGGCTTTGATAGAGCTCCGCTCCGCCCTGCTGGCGATCGACTAGAGTTAAAACCTGGTTGACTCGATAGCCTGCGGCCTGGAGGCGATCGACGGCTTGGAGGGCAGACTGCCCCGTTGTTACCACATCTTCTAGCACCGTGACGACACTGCCCGGAGGCAGGGTGAGCCCTTCAATATAAGCGCGGGTTCCGTGCCCCTTAGCCTCTTTGCGAATAATCAGCGGGAATAGCGTGCGATCTTGGTAGGCCCCTACCAGGCTGACGGCGGTGACCAGCGGGTCGGCCCCCAGGGTCAGCCCCGCTACCGCTACGGTTTCGGGTGAGACTAAATCGAGCAGTAAGCGACCTACCATCAGGGCTCCCTGAGGATGCAGGGTGATTAACTTACCGTTGGTGTAGTAGGTGCTGCGCTGCCCAGAGGTGAGGACAAAGTCTCCTTCTTGGTAGGCACCCTGACAAAACAAATCGAGGAGTGGCGATCGCAGCGCAGCCAGGTCTAGAGTCAACAGTGATGCCATGGGCAGATCGATTAAAAGCTCGTCCATCGAAAGTAAATTCCTTAAAAATGCTCCGGTTTTGTGCGATCGCGCTATAAATGACATGCACTAGGTGATCAGTTCAATTAAGTTTTGTGTAGCCTAAGGGAGCTATGGGTTCTCGGGTACACTTGGACTGATGGCGATCGCGATGCTAGAACCGCACCAATCCAACGAGTTGAGGAGTCTTGGCCATGGGCATTCAATTAAATCATATTTCTGGCCTGACGCTGTCACTGCTGACGGCGCTTGCCCTTGCAGCACCGTCCGGGCAGGCCCAAGAGGCCACGGTTCAAACCATTCCTGACGCCCTAGATGATTTAACCAGCACCTACTCTGGCGATTATTTTGAAAATCGCACCATCACCCGCCAATTTAACCGCATTATTGGATTTGGCTTCCCCGAGCGTGAGCTGGAGTGGGATGGCAACGGCACCTCTGCAGCGGTAAGAGATATTTTGCTGCTGCAAACTACTGCTGATCCCACTATCCGGGTTCCCGATTTGGTGAACCCTTACACAACAACCCTGCTAACCATGCCCAGTGACCAGACTCCCTACGTTGGCTCAGAGTTTATCTTTGAGTCCTTCTAAACCGTGGCAACTTCATCAACGGGTTCAACGCTTGCACCGGTTAGTGGTAGTCATAATCCAGGGTGCAGGAGTTGAACCTGCCTGGGGCGAATTATGAGTTCGCTGCCTAATCCGCTCGGCCAACCCTGGTGCTATCCCATATGGGGACAATACATTTTACTGCAAGACCTGAAATCTCGGGCAGGCTTTAAACGTTATTCAACGCTTAAATTTATAATTGCTGTGTATCAAAGTCGGCTGTGGTGATGCCGTCTGCGATAGGTTTAGGTTTTCTCCCAGTTATCTTTTGCCCCTGCCATGAACCCTGCCGTAGCATTTACGTTGATTTTGCTCTCGCTCATGATTGGTTCGGGAGTCGTTAGTGCTTCCTGGGGGTTTACCCTGGGTCGGCAAGCGCTGACCGGCGTGCGCCAGCCCGAAACCAGACCCACCAGCGGTACCCCCGCTGGTGGGTCTGGCAGCCCTGGGCAAGGCAATGTGATCTTGGTCAATGAGGCCGATGTTTTGCAGCAGGTGAAGTCTCGGACTAGCGGTGGCCAGTAGCTCTTAGGCGCTGGGCTATGTGTGTGTTTCCTTCGCTATCCACTGTTGTTATTCCCGACGCCCTACCCGCCGCCGCCATTGTCTCTCGGCTGTTGGCCGTGGTGGTGCTGATCGGCATCAATGCCTTTTTTGTGGCAGCTGAGTTTTCGATGGTTTCGGTGCGGCGATCGCGTATCAGCCAACTGGTGTCTCAAGGAGATGTGCAGGCCAAAACCGTTCAGCAACTCCAGCGCAGCCTCGACCGCCTGCTCTCGACTACTCAATTTGGCATCACCCTATCTAGCTTGGCCCTAGGCTGGGTGGGCGAAGGCACCATTGCCATACCCCTGGCGTTTTGGATTACCCAAACTCCGCTGACAACGGCCCAAAGTGAAGCGCTAGCCCATGCGCTCGCCATTCCGCTCGCCTTCTTTCTAGTGGCTTACCTGCAAATTGTCTTGGGCGAACTATGCCCTAAGTCAGTGGCCATGCTCTACCCAGAGCAGGTGGCTCGCTTCCTCGGCCCCCCCAGCTTGACCATCGCCCGCCTGTTTAACCCTTTCATTTGGGTACTCAACCAATCGACCCGACTGCTGCTGCGGCTGGCTAATATCCAGTACAGCAATCAGGTGAGCTATAGCCGGCTCACGCCCGAAGAACTTCAGCTGATTATTCGCACCACCGCCGAAACCCCTGGTTTAGAGGCTGAGGAACGGGCGTTGCTCAACAATGTGTTTGAGTTTCGAGAGGTTACCGCTGGCGAAGTGATGGTACCGCGTACTCAGATCAGCGCCATTGCCCTGGCCGCCAACTTTAGAGAACTGCTCGAAGTCGTGGTTGACACCGAGCACTCGCGCTATCCCGTGATGGGCGACTCCCTGGATGACATTCAAGGCATGGTAGAACTCAAGCAGTTTTTACAGCCCCTAGCGCGCCAGCAGATCACCCTCGAAACCCCCATTGCTCCCTGGGTTAAGCCTGCTCGCTTTGTGCCTGAATACACGCCCCTACACGAGCTACTGGCCACCATGCAGCGCACTGGTCAAGAATTGGTGATCGTGGTCGATGAATTTGGCGGCACCGGCGGGCTACTAACCCTGCGCGATCTGACGACTGAAATTATCGGCAAAATCCATGAACCCGATGACCATGACGACGATCTAGTCCAGGTTGTCGATGAGTTGTCATACCGCATTAAAGCCCACACCGATCTCGAAGAAGTCAACGAGTTGCTCAATCTCGATCTGCCCTATGCCGATGACTACCAGACCCTTGGCGGGTTTTTAATCTATCAAATGCAGAAAATTCCCCACGCGGGTGAGCGGTTGATGTTTGCCGATCGCGAATGGGTGATTCTATCGACGGATGGCCCCCGCCTAGAAGATATTTTGGTGCGGCAAATAAACGTTCCGCCGTCACCCTTAGCGCCGCGATCGCCATCCCCGCCTCACCCGACCGATGCTTGAGAAGGTTCGCTCAGTCTGGCTAAGACAGCTGATGAACTGCCACAGACTGATGAGCACTAGCGGCGGCAATCGGTATGGTAAAGCTAGTAAAAATAATTCTCAAAAAACAGTTACTCTAAGGGCGCCGAGAAAATTGGTCGCCATTTTCCTTAAGGTAATGTCTCTATTCTTTACAGAGTGAAGCATTGTGATACTATCTGAGTAATTTTACCTGGCCGTCTTAGTTCCTCACTCACTCTGACGTTCGCAACGTGTTAGCTGTCGGCGTATCTTCGTCTCAATTAAGGAAGGACAGGCGTGCAAGATTCAATGTTGTCATCTGCCTTAGAAATGCACCTATCTCGAAATTTGCCCGATCCCGTTCGTGTTGGCGTTATTGGTGTGGGCAACATGGGCCAACATCACACCCGTGTTTTGAGCCGTTTTAAGGATGTGGATTTAGTTGGCGTCTCTGATGTCAATGTTGAGCGCGGCCTCGATACGGCGGGTAAGTATCGGGTGCGTTTTTTTGAAGACTATCAAGAACTGCTCAAGCATGTCGATGCGGTCTGTATTGCCGTGCCGACTCGCCTCCATCACTCGGTGGGGATGGCCTGTCTCCATGCCGGCGTTCACGTGCTGATTGAAAAACCCATTGCCGCCAGCATTGCCGAGGCTGAGTCGCTGGTCAATGCCGCCGCCGAGACCAACTGTATTTTGCAAGTGGGTCATATTGAGCGGTTTAACCCCGCCTTTCAAGAGCTGCATAAGGTGCTGAAGACCGAGGAACTGTTGGCTTTAGAGGCTCGTCGCATGAGCCCCTACTCCCAGCGCGCTAACGATGTGTCGGTGGTGCTGGATCTGATGATTCACGACATTGACCTGCTGTTAGAACTGGCGGGTTCTACCGTGGCGACGCTGACCGCCAGCGGCAGCCGCGCCTCTAACTCGGGCTATCTAGACTACGTCACCGCCACCCTGGGCTTTAGCAACGGCATTGTGGCGACCCTGACCTCCAGCAAAGTGACCCACCGCAAAATCCGCAGCATTACCGCCCACTGCAAAAACTCCCTGACCGACGCCGATTTTCTCAACAACGAGATTTTGATCCATCGACAAACAACCGCCGACTGCTCCACCGATTATGGCCAGGTGCTCTATCGTCAAGATGGGCTGATCGAGAAGGTTTATACCAGCAATATTGAACCTCTGCATGCTGAGCTAGAGCATTTCATCAACTGCGTGCGCGGCGGCGAGAAGCCCTCGGTAGGTGGAGAACAGGCGCTTAAGGCGCTGCGGTTGGCCAGTTTAATCGAACAAATGGCGCTGGATGGTAAACCCTGGCATAACCTGGATGGGACTGCCGTGGGGAAAGAGGTTTCGGTAGCTGTGTAGGGTTAGCGGTTGGGCAAAGGGGCGATCGCATGCCTCCTAGCCCGATCTAATTGCGCCTGGGCCAGTCGATTAGGGCACTACCTTGATAGGGGTGCCAACATTGAGGTGGCTATAGAGCGTTTGAATATCTTGATTGAGCATGCGTACACAGCCGTGGGAAACCGCTTCCCCAATTAGGGTTTCTTGGTTGGTGCCATGGATACCGATGTGGTACTGACCCTGTACCAAAAAGCCTATCCAACGAGACCCGAGGGGATTGCTGGAGCCGGGGCTAACGGCTTCTTTGGTAATTGGGTGCTGCCAGACCGGGTCGGTGCGCATGTCCTGCACGGCGAACTCACCGGCTGGAGTTTGCCAGTCATCCTGGCCAATGGAGACAGGGTATTCATCTTTGACCGCGCCGTTTTGATAGAGGATTAAACGGCGGCGGCTGAGGCTGATCACGACTTCAACATTGGCGGTCATCAAGGTCTCGGGGGCCTGGCTCAAGCGAGACGACAGTCGAGCCAGGCGCACGGGCTCAAAGGCCTGCTCAAACCGCCAGCGATCGCTCACCTGGTCATGCCAGGCCCCAGCGGCTAGCAACCCTGCGGCGGCATAGCACAGCACCATAAGGCAGCGTTTTAAAGGAGATGGCGCATCCATCGACAGCGGCGGTAGGGGTTGCTCTAGCGTTGCCTACCTCCAGCATACTGCGATCTTCTTGCGATCGCGCCCCAAATCGCTCATGCAGGGCAAGTCAGGCCGGGGTTGATATGATTGAAGCGCAGTTAACATGGCGGGACTTTAAAGACTTTGGCAGTAAAACCAGACTGGTTACGGGTAAAAGCTCCCCAGTGGGAACGGGTGGGAGAGGTTAAGGCAATTTTGCAAGACCTGGGCCTCAATACCGTGTGTGAAGAGGCCTCGTGCCCCAATATTGGCGAATGCTTCCAGGCGGGGACGGCCACATTTTTGATCATGGGCCCGGCCTGTACCCGTGCCTGCCCCTACTGCGACATCGACTTTGAAAAAAAGCCTGTCGCCCTTGACCCCACCGAACCCCTACGGCTAGCAGAGTCGGTGCGGCGGATGCGGCTCAAGCATGTCGTGATTACCGCCGTGAACCGCGATGACCTGGCCGATGGCGGTGCCAGCCAGTTTGTGGCCTGCCTTGAGGCCGTGCGGCAGGTAATGCCAGCGACTACCATCGAAGTGCTGATTCCCGATCTGTGCGGCAACTGGGAAGCGCTGGCGACCATTTTGGCGGCGCGCCCCCATGTACTCAACCACAATACAGAGACGGTGCCGCGCCTCTATCGCCGGGTGCGCCCCCAGGGCGACTATGCCCGCTCCCTAGAGCTACTGCGCCGCAGCCGAGAGCTGGCCCCCTGGGTCTACACCAAGTCGGGCCTGATGGTGGGCCTGGGTGAAACTGACATCGAAGTGCAGCAGGTGATGGACGATCTGCGAGCCGTCGACTGCGATATTTTGACCCTGGGTCAATATCTGTCGCCGAGCCCTAAACATCTGCCCGTGGCGGAGTTTGTCACCCCAGCGCAGTTTACAGCCTGGCGCCAGGCAGGCGAGGCCAAGGGATTTTTGCAGGTGGTATCGTCGCCACTGACCCGCAGCTCGTACCACGCTGAAGATGTCCAGCGGTTAATGGCCCAGAACCCGCGTTTGGCTTAGGGCTGGGTGACCTGGTTCAGGAGTGGCGGAACCGGTCATTTTACAGACTCGTCATGGTCAGTAGGGCGCTCTACTACAGCACGACAGTCCATTTATCTGGAGAATTGCCATGCCCTGTAGACATCGCGCTTTGTGGGCTGGGCCAGGCATTGCCCTGGTTGCCCTCGCCACGGTCACCGTTGGGTCGGTGGTGAGCACGCCGATCGCGGTAGGCCAAGCCGCCCCAGCGCCCATGACTCAGACTGACATCCCGCTGGCAGAAGAACTGCTCAGGTTGGTCAATGCCGAGCGCCAGCGCGTCAACCTGCCGCCCTTGGTGCTCAACGAGCAACTTACAACCGCAGCCCAAGGCCACGCCCAGGACATGGCCACTAGTGGCCGCCTCAGCCACGCCGGGTCTAACGGGTCAACGATGCGATCGCGCATTGACGCTACCCAGTACGATTGGTCGACCATTGGCGAAAATGTGGCCTTTGGCCAGCCTACGGCCACTGCCGTCATGACCGCCTGGATGAATAGCCCCGGCCATCGCCAAAATATTCTCAACCCGGCGTTTACAGAACTGGGCATTGGGCATGCGGTAGCCGCCAGCCGACCCTACTGGGTACAGACCTTTGGCCGACCGCTATAATTCTGTTGCCAGAATGACCAGCATAGAAGCGCGAGTAAAAATATAACCAAATCATCCCTTGGAAAACCACTAAAACTGTATATCGCACTACAAATATTGCGATGGGTAAACAAAGGTAAGGATACGCATCAACTGCTTTGAACCTAGCTCCTCGGGCTGCACTATAGGGGTGGTCATTGAATATCCTTAGTGCCATCCAGGCTTGGAGGGCTGCGGCCATGACAACCCAGACAGCTAATCCAGCGATCGCTCGTCACTATACCCTTGAGGCCCTGCGCCATGAGGCCAAATACCTTGTCGAGCGCGGCACCTTAGATCGATGTCAGCCCATCTGTGCCCTATGCGGCTATATCGCCGCTCGAGAATGGCCCTTTATGGAGGCCGAGCTAGAGGAAAACGACTACTGTCTGAGCGATCGCATTGGCGATCTGCTGCCCCACGAAACCTGGAGCAACGACTAGCGATCGCCAGATGCCTAAAGCCTGGCTGTAGGCTGGCTGGGACTGTGTTCCAACCAGTGCTCTCCGACCTGATTGAGTGCCGCCATAATGGGCTGCACCTCACGGCCCTTGGGGGTTAGCGAGTACTCAACCCGAGGCGGTACCTCAGGGAAGACTGTGCGATTGACCAGTCCATAGCTTTCAAGCTCTCGCAGGCGGGCGGTGAGAGTTTTGGTGCTGATACCAGGCAGGGCCGACAGAAACTCATTGGTGCGGCGGTTGCCCTGAAATAGCTCCTGCAAAATGAGAATAGCCCACTTGCTGCCAATGTACGACAACACCAAATGAACCGGACAATCAAGCTTCGTACCGTTGGCTATGTGAGGCATCAGCATCACTCCGGTATGGGTCTGTCATTTTCCATTGTGAAGGATTATTCCGAGGATGTGGTTATCGTGGTATCAGATGCCTGAAATTTAATCTTCTTTTCGGATCTCTGCTTCGTCTTTAGTTTTTGGCTTTGAGGAGCGGTTGACTGAGGCTAGAGCCCTATGAGTGGGGTCATCCGCCTCAGATGACTAAGGGCGATGGATGCTGTCACCGACCGCGACTGACCGCTGGATTTTGGCTGCTTTAGGATGGAGACGCTGGCATTTTCGTCTCCCAGTCCTGGGCCATGCAACAATTAGCATGCTCGGAGATGGAGGCAGCGTGCTAGCCTGGGAATTCTCTTGAATTGTTGGTTGTTAATCTGTATCAGGTGCGGCCATGTCCTCCCCCAAGCCTTCTCGCAACCCCAATCGGTCTTCTGGGTCAGAGCCTCGTAAGCAATCTGAAGGATACCAGGGGGGCAAACCTCGCTATGACGGCGGTAAGCCTCGTCCTCGGGCTGACAAACCCCGCTATGGTGACGACAAACCGCGCTATAAAGACGCCAAGCCCGGTGACGGTAAGCCTATCTACAGAGATGATAAGCCCCGTCGCAGTGACGGCAAACCTCGCTACGACGGCGGTAAGCCCCGCTATAAAGAGGATAAATCTCGCTCTGGGGATGGTAGGCCCCGCACCAAGGACGAGCGACCTCGCTACAGTGACAGCAAGCCCCGCTATGAGGGGGGTAAGTCGCGGCCTCAAGGAGAACGATCCCGCGAGGGCGGTGATTCGTTTCGGTCCCGGACGACCTCTGGGCTATCGTCTAAGTTTAGTGGGGGCGACCCAGCCCTGGGTGAGGGCGATGACGTTCAAGATGAAACCGATCTGATTTATGGTCGCCATGCGGTAGAGGCGGCACTCCAGGCCCAGCGCCCCTTAAATCGGGTATGGGTCAATGACCGTATTCGCTACGATCCTCGGTTTTTGTCGCTGATCGATGAGGCCAAGGCTAGCGGTGCAGTCATCGACGAAGTCGACACCAAGCGACTCAATCAAATCACCGCTGGAGCCAATCACCAGGGTATTGCCGCCCAGGCCGCTGCCCATGCCTACCATGATCTTGACGAGATGATTGAGACGGCTCTTGAGGCCACCAAAATACCGGTCATCATTGCGGCTGACGGCATTACCGATCCCCACAACTTGGGGGCAATTCTGCGTACTGCTGAGGCGCTTGGAGCCCAGGGCATGGTCATTCCCCAGCGACGGGCGGTGGGGGTGACGGCAACGGTAGCTAAGGTGGCAGCAGGGGCCCTGGAGCGATTGCCGGTAGCGCGAGTGGTCAACCTCAGGCGAGCCCTGGAGACACTGAAAGAAAAAGGCTTTTGGATCTACGGTCTCGCCTCGGCAGCCAGCCAGCCCGTGCATCGCACCACCTTCGATCGCCCGACGGTAATTGTGGTGGGAGCTGAGGGCAGCGGTCTCAGCCTGACAGTGCAGCAGAGCTGCGACACATTGGTATCAATTCCGCTGCGGGGCACAGTGCCTAGTTTAAATGCATCGGTAGCTACAGGCATGGCGCTCTATGAGATCTATCGTAATCAGTGGATGATGCAGCAGCAAATTTCCTCTTTGCAAAATCAAAAGCAAAACAGTATAAACAAACAGGGGCAATTATTCTCCCAAGATGGGATAGAAGCCTAGTTGCCCAGAGCGATCGCTTTTTACGCTTTTTAAGCAACAAGATTTGAAGACATCAAAAGGCAGGTAGGACGGTGTTATGAATAACTTTTTGAGTCGCTTGTTAGACAATTTGCGGGGCCAGAGCAAGGCCTGGTGGGTTGAGATCAAAACCAGCCAGCCAGCCTGTACCTATTATTTTGGCCCCTTTGATAGCGAAATTGAGGCCACTACTGCCAAGGGCGGCTACATCGAAGATTTAGAGCAGGAAGGGGCCCAGAATATTCAGACCTTAGTAAGCCTGTGCAGTGACCCCGATCAGCTCACCATCACCGATGAGTGGGATACCCTGATGGTCGGCCCTAGTCGGATCGCGGCTTAAGGAATGGCATCTGAGTTGCTAAGCCCCAGCACCTGGCCATGGTTGGCCAGCCAGTGATGAATATCTGCCAGCATTTGATGGGGAATCTCCCAGGGCAGCAGGTGAGCGGTGTTGGGGTAACAGTGACTGTGGCATTGGGGCAGGTGAGCAGCGGTTTCCAGGCTGGCCTGGGCGGTTATATGCCTATCCTCTGCCCCACAGAGCACCAGACAGGGCACCGCAATTGTGTTCAGATCGGGTAAACGATTGTAGCGGCGGGCCAGGGCACGGTTGAGCGCCCGATGGGCCAGGGGTGAGGTGCCCAGGTAAGCCCAAAATCCTTCCTTGGCCAGATGCTGGTAGGCCAACGGTGTGTGCTGCCTGAGTAGGTAACGGTAGAGCGATCGCGGCCCCAGCCCCTGGGTCACTAGCGGGTTGCCCGGAGCTAACAGATTCAAAATTGACCCCAGGCCGGTGTTAATGAGTTCGAGCCAGGTCGGCGGGGGATGGTTGCCCACGGGTCGCGCAGCGGTGGCGATTAACACCAGGCCCACCACTCGCTGGGGATAGCGCAGCGCCAACTCTAGGGCCAGAATGCCGCCGAGAGACCAGCCCAGTACTAGGCAGCGTTCAATGCCCTCGCCATCGAGCAGTTCAATCAGATCGGGCAGGCTGTCTTCGAGGGCAAAGGGCGATCGCGTGCGGCTGCGGCCATAGCCCCTCAGATCGGGAGCCAGCGTCCAGTAGCGATCGCTGAGCCCTTCGACAAATACTCCCATAGTCTTAGCCGACCCAGGATGGCCATGCAAACACAGGATGGGAAAGCCCGCCCCCTGTTTGATGTAATGCAGCTCCATAGGTTTGGCAACTCCTGCTACAGCCTGACCTCACTGCCTCCAGTCTAGAGCGATCGGTGACGGCTAGACCCAGATCAGGGCCTAGGAGCCTAGGCGTAGGCTGGGTGACGATTGCCCATAACCAGGGGGAAGAGGTTCTAGAGAACTAGGGGAGCTGCCATGGTGGCAACCCCTCTGCCCAGCAGCATCAGTCTAGTTCAGGAGTCGGCAAAAACTCTACCGCAGAAATGGCCGTAGCCGAGCAGTGCGATGCAGCTGACTGATCGCGATCGGGCTGATCAGGGTAGGCGTCAGGCTGGCTGGCCTTAACTCGGGAATTGTTACCCTCTGGGGCCATGGGGAGTTCGCTGACGGCTAGGCAGTGGCTGGCGGGTAAGCCCTTGGGATCTGCGGTGACCGGTAGAGTGAGCTGCACCGCCGCTGGGCTTACTTGAGTCAAATGCCTGGTTGCTGAGGAATCTGTCGATAGGGCGATGCCCACGGCAGCAACCGAGTCAGGCCGTTGCGGGCTGAGCTGGGGGGCTGCCGTGGCGAAGGGCAAACTCTCGGGCTGGGTTGTCGCCCCAGCGGTGGGGGTGGCGCGATCGATCGCGCCACCCGTCGGCGAATGGGCCGATAGAGCGGTCGGGGGATTGGGTACTAGCCCAAGGGACTCAGCCGAAGACACGAGGTTCCCTCCCTGCTCCTGGTGGAATCTAGCGGCCGGGACGACGGCCTCGGATGCGCCGGAGCGAGTCAACGTCAAGGCAATGCTGCCACTGCTCTGGTGGGTTGTCTGGGATGGCGAGGCCGCTTGAGGGGCCTGGTCTAGAACTAATTCTGCGCTAGATGATGGGCCCTCGGCGGCGGTATCTACCTCAGGTTGTGTCGGTGCGATCGCAATCTCAGCCTGCTCTAGAGGGATCGCTAAGGCGTCGCCGTGGAGTCTGGCAGTAGCCGTAAGAGTTGGCGGCGTGTTTAGCACAACGCGCTGGCTATGGATACGAGCACTACGGCCCTGGTGGCGAACCGGCGCAATGGGAAAGCTGCGATCCACCGTCGCTGATGCGACTGAACCTAGGGCGCTCGCCGCACCCAAGGGACGATCTAAACCCTCTGGAGCCGTTGGGGCGGGGCGAACCGTTGCGGTCAGGGGAGTCGTCTGCCCCGATCGGGCTGGTTTGCCCAGTCCTGGGGAGGGGATTGGCGTCGGGCTAGACCTTGCGATCGCCACTGGCTCCGGCTGCCCAGCAGAACTACTCGGAAAAATCTGGGCTTGGGGGCGCTGCGGCGTGGGAGAAGCCTGGGCTGAGCGTACCGGTGTGGTAACGAGAGCCTGGCTCGACGGCAGACTAGCGCTGCGTCGCTGTTGCAGTTGTTGCAGTCGTTGACGCAGTTGGTTGCTCTGGGATGACGATGGACTGGTGGAGCTACCTCCCCGGGGTGCCGACTGTGCCAACGACAGCTGCGGTCGCTTGGTCTCGGTTAACCCGGTTCGAGGACGCACCCCGGAGCGTACTACGGTGCCGGGGGATACTGACTTAGAGGGGGCATCGACCTGGGGGGTATCATCGCCCTCGGAAGAGGCGGTACCCGGTGTAGGAGAGTTTGACTGTTCGGCACTACAGGCCGCTAGGGCTAGGAGCCCACCACATGATGCTAGCGCCCAGACACGCATAACGCAGACCTCGCTAAGGGGGTAGACTGTCTTGGTTCTGTTTACGTCGCCTGAGCTATTGATCAGCACGATCTTGATGGATAAGTGTAAAGATTTTGTTAGGGCTGGCTCGGGCAGCATTCCTCAAGTGGGTAGCGGCAACGGCTACCTAACAACCTATGCGGGGTGAACTAGCGGCCTTAACGGCGGCTTTTTTGTGGGCCGTGGCCACGGTGATGTTTGGCCGGCTGGGCAAGGCCTTGCCGCCGCTGGTGCTCAACCTGGCCAAGGGGGCGATCGCCCTAGGGCTGCTGGCCCTAACGCTGCTTCTGCTGGGGCAGCGCCCGACGGGCCTGACCTCTCAGGGGTTAGTTCTGCTCACCCTCAGTGGTGTAATCGGCATTGGTTTGGGCGACACCGCTTACTTTGCCGCCATCAATCAGCTGGGACCCCGGCGAGCGCTGCTGCTCGAGACCCTGGCACCGCCCCTGGCGGCCCTGCTGGCCCTGGTGTTTTTGCAGGAAGCTTTAGCCCCTAGGGCCTGGTTAGGTCTGGGTCTGACCTTAGTCGGCGTAGTGTGGGTGATTGCTGAACGGGTACCTGCCGATGCGGCGGTTTCGGCTAGCAGCCTAGGCGTCGTGTATGGGGTGTTAGCGGCCTTGGGGCAGGCGACGGGAGCCGTGCTGTCGAGAGCCGTACTGGCCGATACCGATGTGGCCCCTCTGTGGAGTTCGCTGCTGCGCCTGGGAGGTGGCTTGGGCATGATTGTGGCGATTTTGCGCTCCCAGGGGCCGGTGACGGGGGCGCTGCGACCGCTGCGATCGCCACGGGTACTGGCTGGGGTCGCCGTGGCCGCTATACTAGGCACCTACCTGGCGATTTATCTTCAGCAAATGGCCCTCAAATATTCGGCCACTGGCGTTGCCCAGGCGCTGACCTCCACCAGCCCACTGTTTGTGCTGCCCCTGGCGGCGGCCATGGGCGATCGCGTCA
This sequence comes from Nodosilinea sp. LEGE 07088, assembly GCF_015207395.1. GTDB lineage: Bacteria > Cyanobacteriota > Cyanobacteriia > Phormidesmidales > Phormidesmidaceae > Nodosilinea. Next base: position 25,594 of record NZ_JADEWX010000007.1, on the reverse strand, counting down.
GTCTGCGGGCCATCGCCGGAGCGGGGCTGGCCCTGGTGGGGGTGGGCATTTTAGTCAGTGGTTAGGGCCATTAGCCCTGAGGCTCATTGGCGAGCCCGGTTTGAGGTGGCCCGAGCAGCTGGCTGAGAGAGTTCGGATCGATGGCGTAGGCAGCCCCAAAACCCATCACAAATCGTCCTTTTTGGGGGCTAAGACAAAAAATTTGAAAGTCGTCTAGCGATCGCAGCATAGCGATGATGTCGCCAAAGCGCTGCTCAAAGCGGTCGGCAATGCCCCCCCAGGGGTCGCTACCCCGAGGCAGCAGCGTGACATTGCAGTCATAGGTAATGCGCTGACGGGCAAACACCTGCGGGGCGGCGGTCTCGTCTTCAATCAGCAGAACACTGGCCACCCCTGTCGCTTGGAGGTTGTTGGTATGGGCCGACAGACCGCTGGTAAAAATATAGATCTGATAGTCGTCGTCAAGGATGTAAGGGGCGTAGCTGGCGTGGGGTGAGCTGTCGCCGCTGACGGTGCTGAGCATCAGGCTGCGCACTCGTTGGGGTAGATCCTGGTAAGCCGCTAAAGCGGCATCAAAACTAGGCATTAGATGGTGAGCACAACCTATAGAAACAATTGCGGATCGCTGTGATGGCCTTAGGTTAGCGTTACAGTAGTAATGTTCTGACTGCTGGTATTATGTCGCGTTTATCTCGTCAGGTTCAGCCTGCTGACGCCTATCTGGCCAAACTAACCGAGGCTGACTGGGCGACCCTGGCCAAGCGCGATGTGGTCGTTAAGGGTGGGCAGGGTCAGTATGGGCTCATGTTGGCTACGGCAGTGCCACCGACTGCCGCCTGGGCTGTGCTGACTGACTACAGCAACTTCTACAAATTTTTGCCGACGGTGGTCAAAAGCCGAGTTGTCGAGTCCGACGGCGATCGCACCATTGTCGAACAGGTCGATCGGCGGCGCATTTTGCTGACCACGATGGAATCCACGGTGTTGACCGAAAATCTGGAGCTCAATGGTCAGCAAATTAGTTTTCGCCTGCTCGAAGGCAACTTGGAGTACATGTATGGTCATTGGCGCATTGATGAAGCAACCGCTGATCTTGACTCTCGGGGCTACTGCCTGATATCTCAGCAGGTGAGGGCAGAAGCTGATGTTGGCCCCTTTAAGGCGATGTTTTACAACCTGTTTGAGGCTAGCTTAATCGACACCATTAAGGCCCTACGGGCCGAAATGGAACGCCGGGCGGCTTCATCAGCACTTTAAGAATATTTAGCCTCCCAGCACTTTTACGTAGATTGCCTGAAGTTTTTAATTAAATGCCCAAAATATTCCTAACCTTGAGAGAATGGTGATCAGGCAGGGTAAGCCCTGAGACTTTTGGGCTGTTTGCCTTGGCCTAATAGGGGGTGTCGCCTCCTTTACACCTGAGAAAATCCACCCTAAAATTCTGCCGTGTGGAAAACTTGCCCGGTCGATTGTGAGGAATTCATAAACCCAGCTTCAATTCCGGGCACTGGTGTGGGTAATTTATTTGAAAGAGTAGGGGCAATACCAAGTGCTTACACTAAGCACTTCTTTGGGTCGTTTGATTTTGGTTTTGGGATATGCAAGCTTCGGTTTCCCCTGGTATAGCCCGCTATGCCCCAACTGTTGAGCATCATCTGCTGTTTTATAAGATCATCTCTGATGCCGAAGGGATTCGATTGCGTATTTGGGAAAGCGCAGCTCATTTAGATCAGAGTCCCTCGCCTTATCTCTACATTCTCAACCTGCGGGTGAGCTCTTTGGAAGAGGCTAAGAGGCGACTTAAAGCCCACCTGACCCTCAATGGTGGCATGCTATCCAGTGGTCAGGCTTTGCCCCACAAAGGTAAAGTACGGCTTATGCCCCACGCCACCTGGAACAGTGACGACGGTAACGTTTACTAGCCTAGTACTCCACGGCGCAAGTTTAGATACTATTCCTTAGGGCTAGGGAGCAGGGGAGCTAGGGAGCCAAGCGATCCGGAACGGTGGATATATTTCAGCCTTCGAGTACTAGTGATCCGATTTAGTCTGGGCGGAGCTTGAAGGAGCGGCTACTCCAGGCCGACTGAACTGGGTAGTAGCTGGCCACGATGGCGATCGTCATCCACCACAGGGTGCTGATCTGGGGCCGATACATGACGGTGTCGGCAATGCCCTGGCCCAGGATGCCCGCAATCGATGCGATCGCTCCGATCAGCCAGTAGCCCTGAGAGTCTTGGGTGGTTCGCAGCCGCTGAAGCTGAGTCCAGCCTTGATAAAAGAGCAGCAGCAGCAGCCATAGAAATGCGGCCATACCGACAATGCCGCCTTCGACCAATACCTCTAAAAAGACTGAATAGGCGCTGAGGGCGGTGTAGCGGGGGCGCTGGTAGAGCGGGTAAACGCTGTTAAAGGCCTCATTGCCGGGGCCGATGCCGAGCACCGGGCGAGCTTGAATCATATCTATTACAGCGGCCCATACGTTCATGCGAAAGTTGTTGCTGCTGTCGGCTCGCCCGACAAAGAGACTCAGCACCCGCGCCCGCAGAGAACTCACCGACAGCACCCCCAGCACCACCACAGCGGCGGCTCCGCCCAGCAGCGCTGGTAGCGCCCAGCGTTTCCAAAAGGGCGAAAACCAGAGGCTCCAATACTGCACTAGCAGGGTCAGCAACACGAATCCGGCGATTAAGAAGCCAATCCAACCGCCCCGACTGAGGGTCAAGATCAGGCACAGGGTATTGACCAGGGTGGCCAACAGGGCTAGCCCCTTCGGTACCCAGCGGGGCCAGGCAAATACCGCCACCGCGCTCAGCATGACCCCCGGTATGAGATAGCCCGCCAGCAGGTTAGGGTTGCCCAAAAAGCTGTAAACGCGGGTGGCATCAGCCGCTGCCGAGTTGGCATCGACCCAGGTCGCCAGAGCCGTAGCCCCAAAAAAGTATTGTCGCAGACCATAGACCGCCACCGGCAGGGTGGTCAAAATGTAGGCCAAAATTAGCAGACCTCGGGCCCGGGGTCGCTGGGCCACCCGCGCCACCAGCAAAAACAGCAGCAGGTTAAGAGAGAGCTTGATCAGCCCGCTGAGGGCAGCCCCTCGTACCGGAGATAACGCCGTAGCCAACACCATGACGCCCCAAAAGATGGCCACGGCAATGTGCAGCGGCGTCATGCCGCTACCGGCCTCGTCGGTCAGGGTGAGCAACACCCATAGGGCCGCTACCGCCAGCAGCAGGACCCCGATCAGGGTGGTAGAGACGTAGGGAGCCAGCGCAAACAGCACAGCCACAATGGTCAGGCCGATCCAATCGCCCCAGGCCAACAGCCAGCTGCCCTGACGCCACTGGCGCAGTGGGGCCAACAGCCGGTGAATTAGACTCACAGCGCGCCATTGGTCAAAGGCAAAGGCCGATAGGGTCAGGTGATGCCACAAATTGGTGAGCATAGGTAGGACGCGATCGCAGATTAAATCCTCCCCATCATGCCAAGGTTTGACCGATCTGAGGCAGCCAATTATTTACGCTAGCCAGCGCATAACGTGGGTAATCCCCCAGCAACCCTTAAGAAATATGGAGAAAACCATGGGCCTGACCCATTAGCGCAACGTTTCGTAATGCCCCGGTAGCTTTAATTAAGGGATAACAATGGCCTTTGATCCCCTGTTTAGAATGTGGGCAACTTCAAAACCCCTTGCCCCCTCGACTTTCAGGAGAACACCATGGCTAGTCTGCTAGAGCAGCTCCGACAAATGACCGTTGTGGTCGCTGACACGGGCGACATTCAAGCGATCGAAAAATTTACCCCTCGCGACGCTACCACCAATCCTTCGCTGATTACGGCAGCGGCGCAAATGCCCCAGTACCAGGCCATTGTGGATGACACCCTGCTCAAGGCTAAGGCCGACTCGGGGCCTGCTGCTACGGATAAGGATGTGGCCAATCTGGCCTTTAACCGCCTGGCAGTGGCCTTTGGGCACAAGATTTTGGGGATTATTCCCGGTCGGGTATCGACGGAGGTCGATGCGCGCCTCAGCTATGACACCGAGGCGACCCTGACTACGGCGCGCAACATCATCGAGCAGTACGGCGAGCTGGGCATTTCCCGCGATCGCGTGCTGATTAAAATCGCCTCTACCTGGGAGGGCATCAAAGCCGCCGAAATTCTAGAAAAAGAAGGCATCCACTGCAACCTGACGTTGCTGTTTGGTTTACACCAGGCGATCGCCTGCGCCGAGGCCGGTATCACCCTCATCTCTCCCTTTGTGGGCCGCATTCTCGACTGGTACAAAAAAGATACCGGCCGCGACTCGTACCCCGCCGCAGAAGACCCCGGTGTGCTGTCAGTAACTCAGATCTACAACTACTACAAAAAGTTTGGCTACAACACCGAGGTCATGGGAGCCAGCTTCCGCAATGTGGGCGAAATCACCGAGTTGGCAGGCTGTGACCTACTGACCATTTCGCCTCAGCTGCTGGCCCAACTCGACGGCACCGAGGCCGACCTACCGCGCCAGCTTGACCCCGCCAAGGCCGCATCCATGGAGATTGAGAAACTCTCTCTGGACGAGGCCACCTTCCGCGCGATGCATGAGCGCGATCGCATGGCCAAAGAAAAGCTCGACGAGGGCATTAAGGGCTTTAGCAAAGCCCTCGAAAGTCTGGAAGATTTCCTCGCGACTCGCCTGGTGCAACTGTCCCAGGGCGAAGTCATGATCACCCACGCCCGCGACGACCTGTTTAAGGCCTACGACCTCGACGGCGACGGTTTCATCACCCGCGAGGAGTGGCTGGGCACCGATGCGGTCTTTGATGCGCTTGACCTCGACCACGACGGCAAGCTGTCTCCCGCAGAAATCGGCGCTGGTCTAGGCGCAGCCTTTCAGCTGGCTTAATCACTGGCCGGCGCTAGTCCCACGGCCTCGATGGGAGCCATACTGCCCAGCGCTAACGCGAAGTCAGGGAGGCTGGCAGAGTTAACGCCTCCGCCAGTCTCCCTGACAAAATGTATTTAAGGCTACAACTTGGGCCTCTGTACCCCAGTATTCGTTAAAGTCGGTTGGCTACTTTGCCCGACAGAGTCCCGACAGAGTCCCGACAGAGTCCCGACAGAGTCCCGACAGAGTAGTGAGTGGTGTCACTGGTCGTGCCCTAGACGACTCATCTGACGCCTGTTCCTGAATTTGAGGAGACCCCTGGTGCTATTTGACGCCTACGACCCCGGCGATTTTTTTGATGAACTGTTTATGGCCCCCGGCCAGCCCCGTTCTGAGGCCGAGCTATTGGTGCAGCGGGTCAATGCCCTCACTCTGGACGATTTGCAGCAGCGGCAGCAGACCGCACAAAATGCCCTGTTTAAGCTAGGGGTCACGTTTAACGTCTATAGCGATAACCAAGGCACCGAGCGCATTTTGCCCTTCGACGTGATTCCGCGCATTGTGCCGGGCCACGAGTGGGAGTGGCTAGAGAAGGGCCTCAAGCAGCGCATCTATGCCCTTAACTGCTTTATCCACGACGTCTACAACGACCAAAAAATTCTCAACGATGGGGTCATTCCCCGCCACGTGGTGGAGTCAGCCCCTGGTTTTTTGAAGCCCTGCATGGGTCTTAAGCCGCCCAATAATATTTGGTGCCACATCACCGGCACCGACCTGGTGCGCGACAAAGACGGCAAATGGTACGTGCTGGAAGACAACATGCGCTGCCCCTCGGGGGTCTCCTACGTGCTTGAAAACCGGCGGGTGATGAAGAACACCTTCCCCCATCTGTTTGCGGCGATGGATATTGCCGCTGTGGATGACTACGCCAGCCAGCTGCTGGAGACCCTGCTCAACCTGGTGCCCGACACGTTGATTTCGCCGCGGGTGGCCGTCTTGACCCCAGGGGCCTACAACTCGGCCTACTTTGAACATTCATTTTTGGCCCAGCAGATTGGTGCTGAGTTGGTCGAAGGGCGCGATCTGGTGGTGGCGGATGGCTATCTGAAGATGCGCACCACTAAGGGGCTAGAGCGAGTGGATGTGGTCTATCGCCGCATCGACGATGACTTTATTGACCCGAAAGCGTTTCGGCCTGACTCGCTGCTGGGAGTACCGGGGCTAATGGAGGTCTATCGAGCTGGGCGGGTGGCGATCGCCAATGCTTTGGGCACCGGCGTCGCCGATGACAAGTTGGTCTACGCCTACGTGCCTCAGATGATTCGCTACTACCTCGACGAAGAGCAGATGATTCCCAACGTGCCCACCTATCTATGCGAAGACTCGACTCAACAGGCCCATGTACTGAGCCATCTCGATCAGCTGGTGGTCAAGGCCACCAATGCCTCCGGTGGCTATGGCATGTTAGTCGGCCCCCACGCCACTGAGGAACAACGGGCAGAGTTTAGCGATCGCATTCTCGCCAATCCCCGGGGCTACATCGCCCAACCCACCCTCTGCCTGTCCCGGGTACCCACCCTATTTGACGATGGTCTGGCGGGCTGTCACGTCGATCTCAGGCCCTACATTCTCTACGGCCAAGATATTTACGTGAATCCGGGCGGTCTCACCCGCGTTGCCCTCAAGCGGGGTTCCCTGGTGGTCAACTCCTCCCAGGGCGGTGGCAGCAAAGATACCTGGGTAGTCAAATCTGTGGATCCCAATGCTCAATTGCCCCACGATCAACAGCAGGGGCAATAGCTAGAAAGATATGCCGGGGGCTTGGCCCCCCCCGGCAGTCGCTACCATCGAGAAAGTTGATCGAGAAAGTTTGCGGCCCGCCACAGTTTAGGATCAGCCGTCATGATACAGCTCTCATCCAAAACATTGACCCTTCAGGAGTTTCTGGATCTGCCAGAAATGAAACCTGCTAGCGAATACATCGATGGTCAAATCATTCAAAAGCCCATGCCGCAGGGAAAGCACAGCGCTATTCAGGGTGAGTTAGTTGCGGTTATCAACACTACACTTAAATCTAAACGCAGCGCTCGCGCCTTCCCTGAACTCCGCTGCACCTTCGGCGGACGATCGACAGTTCCAGATGTTGCGGTCGTAGTATGGAGTCGAATTCCCCGCGATCAAAATGGTGAAGTCGCCAATACCTTCCCCATCGCTCCAGACTGGACTATTGAAATTTTGTCTCCAGAGCAAAGCCAGACTAAAGTGACCAAGAATATCCTGCACTGCCTTCGGCATGGAACTCAAATGGGCTGGTTGATTGATCCCGATGAACAAACCGTATTTGTCTACCGTCCCAAACAGGAAACCGAAGTCTTTGACCAGCCTGAAGACAATCTCCCTTTGCCGCGCTTTGCCGAGGGGCTCACCCTGACGGTCAAAACGCTGTTTACCTGGCTCCTAGACTAGTACTCTACGCGCAAGTTTAGATACTATTCCTGAGGGCTAGGGAGCAGGGGAGCTAGGGAGCCAAGCGATCCGGAACGGTGGACATATTTCAGCTTTCGAGTACTAGGCTCTGTTTTAAAACCCTCTGAAGCCCTTGATCCTTCGTACGAGAGAATCAGGCTTTGACCAAGTTTTAAAACACGCCCTAGTCTGAAAAAACCGCCGACTCATTTTCTCCACTGCTTCTACAGGTTCTATCCGTTGATCTGGCTGACTACCTGATCGTCCTCATCCCCTTGACTCACGACCTCTCCTTTACCCATCACCTACTGCCCCTATGCTTAGCCGCGTCGCCGATTCTATCTACTGGCTCAACCGCTATGTTGAGCGAGCTGAAAATGTGGCTCGCTTTGTGGATGTCAACCTCAATATGCTGCTCGATGCCCCGTCGGGCATGGAGCAGCAGTGGGAGCCATTGGTTTTTATCACCGGCGACCAGGCGCGCTTTAAGGCCCGCTATGGTGAGGCTACTGCCGAAAATATTTTGCGGTTTCTCACCTTCGATCGCGAGTACTCAAACTCGATCATCTCCTGCCTCTGCTCCGCCCGGGAAAATGCTCGCTCGGTGCGAGAAGTGATTTCATCTGAAATGTGGGAGCAGGTGAATTCGTTTTACCTGATGGTGAATGAGGCGGCAGATGTGGGGGCAATTTCAGATCTGCACAACTTTTTCCCGGAAGTCAAAATGGCCAGCCACCTGTTTGCCGGGGTCATGGATGCCACCATGGCCCACACCGAGGGCTGGCATTTTGGTCAGCTGGGGCGGCTGCTGGAGCGGGCCGATAAAACCGCCCGCATTCTCGATGTGAAGTACTACATTTTGCTGCCTTCGGTCACCGATGTGGGCTCGCCGTTGGACGACTTGCAGTGGATTGCCCTGCTGAAGTCGGCCAGCGCCTACGAGATGTATCGCAAGTGCCAGTACCGGATTACGCCCCAGGGGGTGACCGAATTTTTGATTCTCAACCGGGAGTTTCCGCGATCGATTCAGTTTTGTTTGATCGAGGCCGAGCGATCGCTGCACTGCATTTCGGGCACCCCGATGGGGAGCTGGCGCACCGACAGCGATCGCACCCTCGGTCGCCTGCGCTCGGAACTGGACTACCTCACCATCGATGAAATTAGCCAGCAGGGGCTACACGAGTTTCTCGACGACCTGCAAACCCGCCTCAACGATGTGGGCGAGAAAATTTTTACCGACTTTTTTGCCCTCCAGCCAGTGGCTTAACGCACCAGCACCAACGCCAGGCTCAACAGCAGCAGCCCCCCCAGGGCGACTAGACCGCGATGATTGCGCAGCCAAAAGCTGAGCTGGTTGCCAAACGATGGGGGCGGTAGCGCCAGATCTTCTACAGCGTTGATGGATCGATAAAGGGTACAGGTCTCAGCGTGGGGACGCTGGGGAAAGTTGCAGGTGTCGTCGGCATCGTAGACACAGGTGGCACAGAGAGCGGTTTCACCCTCGCTGCGGTACAGCGGCATACCCGGATGACCGTGGGCCTTGAGGGCGAGATGACAGCGCGGGCAGTGAATGGTCGTGGGCTCGATGGCGGCCTGACAGCGGGGGCACGACAGCATAGGTAATCGGAGGCGTGACTGCCCGTATCCTAGCGCAGCCGCTGCCCTTAGCTTTGGCCCCAGCATCAGGTCGCCGCTGGCCTAGGTGGAGACAGCGGCGACCGCCGTGGATTGGGCGATCGCCTGCCAGTCATCATCGGGGCTGAGATACCCCACCGCCACAATGTAAATGCGATCCCATTGGGGAATGGATAGGTACCAGTCTTGGGCAAAGTCATCGTGGCAAAGCTGTTCGGTCACGGGCGACGGTAGCGGCAGTTGGGTAGCGCGCCCGGTGACATCGTAGAGCCGTAGGGCCATAGTCTCACTCCCCTGCTGCTTGATGCGATCGCGATCGTCAGCGTCAATTTGCCACACCGCATAAAAGCGAGCGCGATCGGCGTCAATCGATAGACGAATCCAGCTGGCGGATTCAGGCCCAGCGACGACGACCTCGTCGGCACTATCGCCGTCTGGTACTACATTGGGCACCACATCGGGCACTACCCCAAAGCTATCGGGCGACCCAGGGGGAATGCTGGCCAAAGCCGCCATCACCTCCGGCGGTAGCCCTGCTAGCGCTGAGTCTGACCCAGCCTCGTCAGTCTCGGGCGGCGGTGGCACGTAGTCGCCGGGTTCTATTGGCACGGGGGCGGGCCCCGGCTCTGGAGCTGGGCGCAAGGGCGGCAGACCCGATGTTATCTCATCGGCAGCGGTGGTCGGCTCAGCCGCCATAGGCGCTAGATGCTCCTGAGCGATCGGGTCATTCTCCAGATCGGGGGGCACCGGCCCGGCGGTGATCCCTCCCGAACCCCAATCGTCTTCCAGCCCTGGCGCCATGTCACCCGAGTTGTCGCTCTCCGGTGGAACTGGCCCTGGGGTGATCGGTGGCCTGCTAGGGATGGCGCCGATAGCTGTCATGGCAGGGGCCGTTTCGGCCTGGGCCGACAGACTGGCCGCCTCTGTGGCCAAGGCCGCAGGAACATCGTCGTCGCTAGCGCTAGGGGATTCGGCCAGGTCAACATCGGCGGAGGTCAAACCCGCTACCATCTGCTGTAGATCGAAGGGGACATCCTGGTCGTAGGCGCGTGCAGGGGCCGCCTCGGTCGCGACTGGTTCAGAGGAGACGCCGTCACTGGACTGGAGATTGGGGGACTGGAGATTAGGGGGCTGGAGATCGGTGAATAGACTGGTGCTAGCCAGCGCGGTATCACCCCCGAGGGTAGCTGCCCGGCGGAGACAGGTTTGGGCGTCGCTCTGACGCCCTAGCTGCATGAGCGTCTTCCCTTTCCCCGTCCAGGCTGCAACCGCAGCGGGGTCAAGCTCAAGGGCCGTATCGAAACAAAACAGGGCCTCGTCGTAACGCTCCATATTGTGCAAGAGCTGCCCCTTGCCAATCCAGGCCTCAATCACACTAGCGTCTAGCGCCAGGGCCGCGTTAAAGCTGTTCATGGCGTCGCTGGGTTCTTCCAAAAGCATCAGGGCCTGGCCTCGCTGGGCTTGGGCTTGAGCTTCAAGCGCGTTAACTCCCTGGGCCCGACCTCCCGTCGCGGTCGCTTTGCTGCGCTCGACTTCAATCGCTTCTATGGCCTGGTTAACGTAAAACAGCGCATCGCTGTAGCGGTTTTCTCGTATCAGCCTGCGGCCCTCGGCCAAGTCAATGCGAGCCTGCTCAAGTTTGCTGGAAGCGACGGCCCCAGTTGTGTAGTCACCATCCCTCGGCACCAGGGCGACTTCGGGGGGGAGCGGAATAGCGGCGGGGCGATCGGTTGGATCAGATACTGGCGGATCAGATACTGGGCTCACCACAGCCTGAGAGTTCTGCCCGATGTCTGAGAAATCAATATCTAACCCCGGTTCGGGGGTGAGGTCGGCGTCTAGGGTGTCTTTATCCTCATCCTCATCCTCGTCCTCGTCGTCATCGGGATGGGAACTGCCCAACAGCGATCCTACAATGCCCGCTAATAGAAGTAGCGCAGGAATCGCTGCCAGCATCCACCAGGCGCTGGGAGGGAGATTTTGAAAACGCTGCCATAGATTGCCCAGATCGGTGGCGGGGTTGGTCGATTCGCTGTCAGCCAGCAGTGTGCCCTCGCTGTCGCGCAGCTCAACGGTGCGATCGCTACCACCCACCACCAGTTGCCCTGCCGGGGTATAGCCGAGAGAAGCCGCCGGCCCCTCTAGCATCACTGGCTCCGGTAGGCGAGCCGTACCGTCGGGGGCAGAGAGTTGCAGGGTGCCGTCAGTGCCAGCGGTGGCGATGGTCTTACCGTCGGGGGCATAGGCCACCGCGCTAATGGCACTATCGTGAACCTGAATAGGCTCTCCCTGGGGCTGCAGCGTCGAGCGATCCCAGTTGCGCAGGGTGCCATCATCGCCAGCGGTGGTAATCACCTGGCCATCGGGACTGCTGGTAATTGCCGTGATGCCACCCTTATGGGCAGCGGCGTTCTTGCCGGCAGCGGCACCGTCAACCGTCCAAATTCCCAGGTCACCGGTGCTGCTACCCGTGATCAAAAACTGCCCCCCGGCAGGGTAATTGAGGGCCTGCACTGGCCCACCATGGGCCGCAATCGGTTGGCCTAGGGCGGTACCGTCAGCGACAGACCAACGCTCCACAGTGCCGTTGGCGTTGCCGCTGGCCAGGGTTTGGCCGTCGGGGCTGAGGGCCAGGGCTAAAATCGGCCCACCGCTTCCCACCATGGGTTCTCCTAGGGGATTGCCGTTGCGATCCCATCGCCGCAGGGTACCATCGGCACCGCTGGAAATCACCGTCTGGCCATCGGGGCTCACCACTACCGCTGACACAGCCCCTCGATGGGCATCGGCAATCACGGTTTCGGTGGGGTTGCCAGCGGCATCGAGCCATTGTAGTTGGCCATCTTCGCTGCCGCGCACCATAAAGCGTCCATCGGGGGACAGGGCCAAACCTCCGGGGAGTTTATTGGCCCCCACGGTGACATTGGCGCTGGCGGTCTGTTTGGCCTGCTCAATGGCTGCCTGGCCTGCATCGCTGGTGGCAAAGCCCAAAAACGCTTCTACTGGCAGGCTGGGCTCGCCGCGGTAGATATAGTTGCGGGGCTGGGAGTAGGGATAGCGTGAATCGTCGGGCAGGGTGCCATCCATGCTGACCGGACGCACGGCATCTTGGTTGAGCACCTCTGAGGCGATCGCATAGCTGAGACCGTCGTTGCCCAGTTCTCGCACCACCGCTGCCGTGTCGTCTTCGGCTACCTGCACAGCGTTATCGCCGGTTTCAAAAGGTTGATCGGCAAAGATTTCGTAGTCAGCCAGGGCTAGCCGGGTAGAGCTGTCGGCGGGGCGGTCGATAAACCGAATGGGCCGATTAGGCCCACCGACCTCCGACCAGTTGGTAATTTCGCCGCGAAAGATGGCGGCAAAATCATCAAAGGTCAAATCGCCCCGGAAGGGGTTATCGCGCCCCACGATGATGGCAATTTTCTCCCGCGTGACCGGAATCGACGTCAGGCTGGGGTCTTGTTCAGCCTCGCCCAACGCCCGCCCCAGGGCCGCCAGATCGATCGTGCCTCCCCGCAGCGCCTGTAGCGCCTGCTCGTCGCTGCTAATCGCCGCTGTCACATCGGTATCGGGGTAGCGTTGTTCAAACCCCTCCGCCAGGCTTTGGTTCAGCCCTGCCATCGATGGTGAACCATCAATCGACAGGGTGGTACCCGGGGCAACGCTGTCTTGCAGCGTAAAGGTCGGGATGGGTGTCGCCGGGGTTTGGGCTAGCATCTGGGCTAGCCGTTGAGGCTCAGCCCTCAAGGCATCGATAGGCAGCGTGGCCAAGGTGCTAAGCAGGGCCAACAGGGCCAGAGATGGCTGGCGAAGCTGATGCATGGCGGTACCCATGGAAAGTCAGTAAAACATCTGCTAAAGGATACACGCTGGGGCGCGAGATGGCGGGGTTTTTTGGTGCCGCAGATCACCAATAGCGGGATTATACTAGGCGGCTCTGTGACCATCTTCCCGCCTCCCTGCCCAGCAACGTTTGACCTCCAGCCTAGATTTACTCAGGTTTTTAGAGTATTTAGCAACGCCGTCGAGTCGGCCACCGCGCCAAACACCCCGCCCTGCATTTTGATCATCTGGAGCGCGGCCAGGTGGTTGCCGTAGTCGGTGGCGCCGGTACAGTCGGAGAGCAGTAGGCATTCATAACCGCGATCGTTGGCGTCGCGCATGGTGGTATGTACACACACGTCCGTGGTGATACCCGCCAGCAGAAGGTTGCGAATGCCTTTGTTGTTGAGCACTAAATCCAGGTCGGTGGCGTAGAACGACCCTTTGCCGGGCTTATCGATAATGACTTCACCGGGTAGGGGGGCCAGTTCTGGAATGATGTCCCAGCCGGGTTCGCCGCGCACCAAAATCCGGCCACAGGGGCCAGGGTCGCCAATGCCCGCGCCAATTTGCTGCGATCGCCAGCGTTTGTTGGCTGGCAGATCGGCCAGGTCGGGGCGGTGGCCCTCACGGGTATGAATAATCGTGAACCGCTGCGATCGCAGCACCGCCATCACCCCTTTAATCGGTTCAATGGGGGCGCGAGTGAGGGCCAGGTCGTAGCCCATTTTGTCTACATAGCCGCCCACGCCGCAGAAGTCTGTCTGCATGTCGATCACGATTAGGGCGGTGTTTTCGGGGCGCAGGTCACCATCAAAGGGGTAGGGGTAGGGGTCAGCGGCAATGTAGCGTTCCACAGTCAGGGCTCCTTAGGGTCAGATAATGGTTGAGAACTGTCCTAGGCGTATCATCTGAAGGCAGCGCCAAAGTGTTCTGGCTGAACTCTACCCTTGCCCATTCCGGCCCCTGTGTCCATGGCGCTAACAAATCGCGATAAGCTGATAGAGCTTAAATCGGCTTACCCTTCGGTGACCTATGGCATTACGCAGTATCTTCACCGCCCTCCTCATGGTTGGCCTTTGGCTGATCAGCGGCGTTGGGCTCACGGCCCAGGCGCTCACCCCCATTGAGCTGACCGATCTGAGCTACAGCCCCTGCCCCCCAGAGTATGCCGAAGGGATGGTGGCCGCTGGCTCGATTCAGCAGGCCAACTGCTTTTTGATTACGGGCAAAGCCATTAACCGCTCCGGCAAGCCCGTGATCGATGCCGATATCTTTGGCCGCATCTTTGACGCCGACGACAACCCAGTGATGCAAAACCGCAGTCGCCTGGGCGGCATCAAAGAGGTGCCCCCGGGGGAAAGCGACTTTGAGTTGCGCATTTCGGTGGCTGCCAGCCAGCCCGAACCGCTCAAACTGAAGAAATTTAAGGCCTCGGGCTTCTCTAGCCTGGTGCGGTAAGGGCGCATGCATAATGGCGGTAGCCAGGTCATCTCCCCGGTTGTGTCAAGCAGCGGCACTGTGAAGAAACTAAAAGATGCCCCGGAAATTCACCCGGGAATGGTGGATTAGCACTGTAGAGACCTGTCCGATGGAACAGGCTGATGAGACAGTGTTAACCGAGAATAGAGGATTTATGAGACAACTCCGCCTTGCCAGTGTCTGGAGTTTAGTGCTGGCCAGCCTAGCTCTACCTGCGATCGCCCAGTCTGAACGCCACCCGACTGACGCAGAGCTGCAACAACTGGCTCAGGAGCTACGGCAGAAGATCCCCAACCTCCAAGCCACTGATTATTACCGCGATCGCCGCAGCTTGGAAGACTGGCAAGCCCTATCGGCCTACGTAGAAACCTGGGAAAGGGCCGATCCGGCGATCGCGCCCTTTTTGGGTGAATGGGTGGCCATTGAAGAGGCTCTCTATATTTACCCTTCCACCACTCGATCAGAGGTTTGCATCGTCGATATCAACCTCGATCAGGGTGACTTCTACACGGGCCAGGTGCGCAACGGCAAGGTTTACACCGACCAGAATCTGGTCTTCTTCTTAGACAACAACTTCCTGGGCAGCACCTTTGTCTACGACGACCGCCCCGGTATCTATGAGTACGCCAATCCTCGCCCGCTGCCCGATCCAGCGGCAGACATGGGGCAATATTTTCCTGAGGCGGTGGCGGCCTTTGAAGCCGCAGGGTGCCTCATTGATTTGCCCGAGTAGGGTTTGACCTAGTGCTTTAGAGCCGTAGCCCACCAGTGGACTGCGGTTTGCCCCTGGGCGCTGCCTTGAGGTTGAACCGGGCCAGACGCCAAAGCATTGAACCTTGTCCCAAACCGGATTTGGGATTACACCTCCACTGCGGAGGGCAGGGGTTCTTTTGGGGCTTTCTTGGGGCGGTTGATGGGGTCCATGTAGGCCTCTAGGCGCTTGAAGGCAAAGGACGCCAGTGAGGTCATCACCAGGTACACGATCGCCACCGCCAGATACACCTCAAAGGCGCGGTAGGTAGTCGCTACCGTCAGCTGACCCTGGCGAAACAGCTCTTCAAAGCCAATCACCGCCGCCAAACTGGTGTCTTTGATCAGGGTAATGAACTCGTTGCCCAGGGGCGGCAAAATCCGCCGAAAGGCCTGGGGAAAGATAACGTAGCGCATAGTCTCCACCGGGTTCATCGCCAGCGACTCGCCCGCTTCCCACTGACCGCGATCGATGGACTGAATGCCGCCGCGCAAAATTTCGGCCAGGTAGGCTGCCACGTTGAGGCTAAGGGCAAAAATGGCGGCAAAAATGCGGTTAAAGCTGATGTCAAGGCCCATGCTCTGAAACAGGGCCGGCAGACCAAAGTAGATCATAAACAGCTGCACCAGCATCGGCGTGCCGCGAAAGAAATCGACGTAGATGCGGCACAGCAGGCGCAGGGGCTTAATGGGCGAAATCATGGCGAAGGCCACCAGGGAGCCGCCAATCAGCCCAAAGAAGAATGAGGCGGCGGTCAGCCAAATGGTGACCCAGGCACCGCGCATCAGGTTCTGGAACAGCCGTCCCCAATTCAAACCTGTTGCGGTGGTAGCGTCGGCCAGGGCTGGGGCCACCAGCGGCAGTTCGGGCGGGTCAGCCGAAAACCAGCGCCGATAGATCTCAGCGTAGGTACCATCTTGCAGCAGAGTATCGATGGCGGTGTTCATCGCCGCCAGGTCTGCAGAATTTTTGGGTAGCGCGATGCCGTAGTACTCTTCGGTGACCAGTTCGCCCACAATTTTGATGCCCTGGATATTGGCATCATTGATCGCAAACAGAGTGGCGGGCAGGTCGTTGACGACCGCATCGACGCGACCGTTGAGGAGTTCTTGTAGGGCTAAAGGCGCGCTGTCAAAGGTGCTGACTGTGGCCCCTTCAACCTCTCCAGCCTGTTCGGCCCCGGTGGTGCCGATCTGTACCGCAATGCGTTTACCCGCCAGGTCTGCCAGCGATTGAATGTCGCTGTTGCTTTCCTGCACCGCGATCGCCAGACCAGCCTCAAAATAGGGCCGCGAAAAATCTATGGTTTGGGCTCGTTCGGCGGTAATGGTCATACCACTGATGGCCGCGCTGATAGTGTTTGACTGCAGCGCCGGAATCAACCCGTCAAAGGGAAGGGCGATAAATTTGACCTCTCGCCCGGCGGCTTCGCCCATGGCCGTCATCAACTCGATGTCAAAACCAATTAGCTCACCGGTGGCCTCGTCTTTCATTTCAAAGGGCGGAAAGGCGGGTTCGGTACCAACCTCCCAGACCGCAGGCGGATCTTGGGCCAAACCCGTGAGCTGAGCAGCGCCGACACCCAGCACCAGCCCCAGCACCAGGGCGAGACAGCGTTTTAGCCAGCGTGAGCTAAGTAGACGAGACATCATGGGGCAAATCTATACATACAGACGACACCCGCGCGATCGCGGCTGGGATGTGTTGCACCATAATCAATTCCCTTTAGGCGAAAATGTTTCCTGCGATACAGATGTCTCCGGTTGCCAGTGATTCGCTGAAGAGGTTATGCCCTGCATTGACCCTATCTATGACCACCACCCCTGCAATCGCAACGCCGGTCATCGCCTGCGACAACCTCCACAAGAGCTACGGTTCAGTCGAAGTTTTGAAGGGGGTGAGCACCGCCTTTACCCAGGGCGATGTGGCGTCGATCATTGGCCCTTCGGGATGCGGCAAGAGCACGTTTTTGCGCTGCCTCAATCGCCTAGAGGCGATCAATCAGGGCCATTTAGAAGTCATGGGCCAAGACGTATCGGCCACTAAGCTGCCCCGGCAGGCGCTTTACCACCTACGCAGCCAGGTGAGCATGGTCTTTCAGCATTTCAACCTGTTCCCCCACCTAACCGTGCTGGAGAACTTAATGCTGGCTCCCCGGCGGGTACTCAAGTTTCCGGAGGGCGATTGCCGCGAACTGGCCAACCACTACCTCACCAAGGTCGGCCTCGAAAACCGCGCCGATGCCTACCCCGAGCAGCTTTCCGGCGGCCAAAAGCAGCGGGTCGCCATTGCTCGCAGCCTCTGCATGAAGCCCGTTGCGATTCTCTTTGACGAGCCCACCAGTGCCCTTGACCCCGAACTGGTGGGCGAGGTGCTGGGGGTGATGCGGCAGCTGGCCACAGACGGTATGACCATGATTGTGGTCACCCACGAAATGCAGTTTGCCCGCGAGGTCTCAAACCGGGTGCTGTTCTTTAACGACGGTGTCGTGGAAGAAGAGGGCGACCCCGCCGAGGTGTTTAAAAATCCTAGCAGCGATCGCCTCAAAGCCTTTCTGAGTCGCCTGAGTGAACACTAGTACTGAAAGGTAGAAGGCAGAACCAGAAGGCAGAACGGGGAATCTAGGTTTCACAAGGGTTTCCGCGTTAGCAACCAGGTGAGTTATGGCCGCCGCCGAGTCCTAGAGCGGGGACGAGCAGACAAACTTTATAGCTCCAGCATTGATCCAAAGACGTATTAGCGCTAAGATTAGAATCTTTGGAAATTGCTTCCGCCTTGGAATTTGTTCGGAGAGTAAACGTTTATGGCGCGATATAGAGGCGCTCGCCTACGGGTTGTACGCCGTCTGGGTGAGCTACCGGGTCTGTCCCGCAAGTCCCCCCGCAAGGCTTATCCCCCTGGGCAGCACGGCCAAGCCCGCAAGAAAAAGTCTGAGTACGCAGTCCGGCTTGAAGAGAAGCAAAAGCTGCGGTTTAACTACGGCCTCACCGAAAAGCAGCTGTTGCGCTACGTGAAAAAAGCGCGTCGGGCTGGCGGTTCGACTGGTTTGGTCATTCTTCAACTGCTAGAAATGCGGCTCGACAACACCGTGTTTCGGCTCGGCTTTGGGCCGACGATTCCGTCGGCTCGGCAGGTTGTCAACCATGGCCACATCTGCGTTAACGGCACCGTCGTCTCGATTCCGAGCTACCAGTGTCGTCCCGGCGATGTGATTACCGTGCGCGATCGCGACGCCTCTAAAAAACTGGTCGAGGCCAACCTGGAGTTCCCGGGTTTGGCCAACGTACCCAACCACCTCGAGCTCGACAAAGCCAAACTCACCGCCAAGGTCAACGGCATCATTGAGCGCGAATGGGTGGCCCTCAACATCAATGAACTTTTGGTGGTTGAGTACTACTCCCGTAAGGCCTAAGGCTGCTGGCCATTACTGGATTCTGTGCTGGCCGATACGGCCCATCGCTTACCGCCCATAACGCATTACTCTAAATCGATTTACCACTTGGTCTCTGGCCCGTCAGCCAGGGGCCAATTTTTTGTCTGGCAAGCTCGCTTTAGGGGACTAGTAGAGGGCGGCGTAGCTATGCCCACCATTGGCAATGACTGGAGTAGGGGGATGCAAGGTTTACAGTTCTGCTCTTTTGGAGAGACTTCGCCAATAGCCTCTGGGAGAAGGTTGAGTGCCTTGAGCTAACACCCAGCCTATCCTCCAGATGGTTCAATTTCGCGAATTTCGCCTCTCTACTCATTAAAAGTCTGTCTTCTCAATCAGCAGTGTGATGATCAATATAGGGGCTGCAGTGAGTAATTGTTTGAATGCTTACTTTCTGTCGTTATAGTTAGTAGCAATAGCAACTAAAAGTATATTTCTTTTTAAAAAATGGTCTGCATAGAGATAGCCAATAGTTTTTCATTAGAAACCCAGCCTGGAATTCTTATCTTTGAATACGATGCTCATCTTTAGAATATTCAATGCCTGGAAGAATCAACTCTTGCCAAAATCATTTTTGTATCAGCAGCCGACTACTCTACAAAAGAAAATTATGGGGCTTGAAATCAAAAAATAGCTTTAAATTGGCATTGCATATATAGTTATCAAATGCCTTTGATTTTTAGTTTCATTCCTCAATGAAACTCCTCTGTCGAAAATCTTTGCCGAGATTCGAATGGTTCTGGTCGCCAGTTTTTTGAGCTTGTTTACTGCACTCTGCAAGGAATTTCAATATGGCTACATCAGCTGAGTCTGCTGCTCCTAGCTTCTTGAGGGATGCGTTTAAGTCCCACGCCAACTTCAGTAGCTCACAAAGACAAGATGCTCAAAAGCGTGCCCTCAAGTGGTTGCAGTTGCACATCGAAACAGATCTGTCCGACGAAACCATTCTCAAAAAATTTACTCAAATGTGGCGTTCAGAAGCAAACTCTTCTCAGGATGCCGAGCAGTCACCTTTGCATTTTGAGAATTTGCCGGGTTCCTACAAAGGCACAAAATCGATCAACAGTCACCAGGAGGATGCGCTGAGTTTTATACAAGCAGCCGTCCCTTTAAAAATGCAGGAAGATTTTAGTCAAAGATGGGACGCTAAGACCAAGTTAGAGGTCTCTAACTCTTCAGGGGCTTGTTTCAAGATCGATAGGCAAGAAATAGCTGTTTTGCAACAAAAAGATCCCGATGGTGATGGAACTGCCTGGTATCAGGTAGACGATAAGCAGATTTACTATCTGCTCTCTTCAGAGCCAGCGGGCGATGATTTTTTGATTGTGTTGAGTGAAGAAATTAGTCCGCAAAATAAGAGCACCTGGTTTGTTGCCCAGGAACATGTCAAGATCGCCAACATTTAGCGCCCCCTTCAAACTAGTACCTGACCAGGCTGATGTTGACAGGAGGCCGTAGCCTGGGGTCAGGGTTCAAGGTGTGAGGTATACGGTTCAAGGCCAACCGCAAACCGCAAACCCCGCTGACCTGTCATCTTTGACTTGGCAGACTATTAGCCAACCTGTGAGCCGCGCCTTGAGGTGGGCACAGCGTCATTACCTAGAACGTCGGTACAGAAACCCGGTTTCTCGGCCAGAATGCCAGTCATGCCCTTAGGGCAGTGACAAAGAAACCGGGTTTTTAGCCATACTGTACCGATGCTCTAGAATGCTAAAGCTCTAGGTTTTGGGACGTGCCGCAGTAACGGCAATAGGGCAAGTATTTATAGGTGGGCTGATGGCAGTGGCCGCACTCTGCCTCCTGGTAAAAGCCGCAGTGGGGGCAGTGGGTATCGCCAAGGCGCAGCTTTTTGGCACAGCGAATACACTTTTGGTTTTGCACCCGCCCCGCCACCTGGAGCCGGGGATTGAGCACCACCTGTTGAAAGAATTTGATCGTGCCGTAGCCCACCAGGGGCACCAGCAGAATATACAGGTAGTTGATCAGAAACAGCAGGCCCCCAAACAGCGCCAGCACCAGCTGCGACAGGGCATTAAACAGCGCTCCAAACTGCAACACCTCAAACAGCTTAATCACCAGAGGAATGCAGAAAATGACCAGCAGGTGCCAGGCCTGCAAGGCGATCAGACCATAGCCGCGACGCTCGGCGACACGGTAGACCCCCCAGGTCATGACCACCAAGGGCAGCAAAAACAGACCCTGAAACAGCATCTGCACCGTAGGGCGCCAAAACGAAGCCCGTCGGAACTGGCGCTCTAGCTGCTGAAACTGACCGTCGTCGTTGAGCAGCGCCAGAAATTCCTGGCTCGGGGGGGTTTGGGTAAGCTGGGTTTGTAGCTGCTGCTGCTGTTGCTGAAGGCGGTCGATTTCGGCCTGGTTGCGCTCTAGGGTGGCCCGCGCCTGGGAGGCCTCGACCTGGTTAATTGATTGCTCTTGGGGCTGCCCGGCGATCTGCTCTAGCAGGGTTGAGTCGTACTGGCTGCGAATCGTTTGGTTTTCTTGCTCCAGGCTGGCGATCGCGCGCTGGTTCTGGGTGAGGCTGTCGATAATTTCGCGGTTTTCGCTGGTGTTGAGCCCATCAGCTCTGGCCGCATAATCGAGACAAAGAGGAGACACCTGCCCCAAGTGGCCAGTAGCCCCTTGGCGAAAGTCGCGTTGCCAAGTCCCCGCAGGCTGGTCAGGCAGCCGGATGCTGTTCTGCAGAATGTCGGCGTCGGGGTTGCCCTGGGTTTGGCTCCGATATTCGGCCCAGGAGCTGTGGCAGGGGTAGGCTTGGGTAGGGCTGAGGGGCCAGCGGCTAATGTCGTTAAGGCCGCTAAACACGTTGAACAAAATAAACAGGTTGATCAAAATGATCACCGCCAAGCTGGCCCGGTTGACGGGTTCGTTGTTGACGGTGCGCGCCTGCCTAAAAAAGCGGCGCAGCCACCGTCGCATGCGGGTAAACATAGCCCTGGCTCCTTAAGGATGTCTTTGCCGACTGTAGCCTTGGCCTAGGTTGCCCCTCGGCTTTCGCAGCCAGTTTCTCGTTCTGTCCTGAATGACACCGTTGAGGATGCAGAGTTGATCTGGAGCGGTTGATTTTCGTATTTGGACTTTTAGCAGGGCTAGATTGGTATAGTCCAATCCTAGAAACGTCTATGGCCGGGCTACTGCAATCGTCGGTGGGGCTACTGCGATGGTCAAAGACCCGACCTCCAGGGTCGTCGCGCCTGTCGCGGCAGATTGTAGCCTGGGTATTTTTTAGCCTGCTGGTCATAGAGGGCATTATTTTTGTGCCCTCGTATCTGCGGCGGCGACAGGTTGAGCTACGGGATCTGGAGCAGGTTTCAGAGGAGCTGCTGTTTGCCCTCAAAGCCAGCGCGATGGGGGGACAAGACATCGATACGGTGTTTTCTCTGGTGCAGGCTCAGCTCAAACCCGACTCGGTGGTGCGGGGAGCAGCCCTGTACAAACCCGATGGCACATTGCTGCGTCAGTTTGGGGATGCCCCCGACATCGACGTTACCAACCTAGACGCCGAGGAAATGCGACGACAGCTGAACGAAGGGCGATCGCGCTATGACGTAGCCTGGCCCAGCAATCAATTTCAGGGACAGTACGTGCTGGCGGTGCGCCACGATGCCACCGGGGTACAGCAGGCCATGGTGCGCTACGCCCTCGCCATTGCTGGCCTAGTGGTGCTGATCTCACTGTTCGTAACCCTGGTCACGATTTTGGTGCTAGAGCGGCTGTTAATTAACCCCCTGCTCTACCTGCGTGATGACCTGCTGGCTGCTGGGGAAGCCGCCAGCCGTGACAACGATCCTGATTTCCACTCCCTTTCCCTCAATCGCAACGACGAATTAGGAGATGTGGCCAAGGCCTTTCGCCAGATGTTTGAGCGCGTATCCCACGAAATTGATGAGCGCCGACAGGTTGAGCGGGCGCTGCTGGAGGCCAACGCCCGCTCCGAACGGCTCTTGCACAACGTGCTGCCGGTGAGCATTGCCGAACAACTCCTCAACCAAGAGACCGGCATGGCGATCGCCTCTCGCTTTGACGAAGCCACTATTCTCTTTGCCGACATCGTTGACTTCACCGGGCTGGCGGCGGAGGTGCCACCCACTCAGTTGGTGCAAATGCTCGACGACATTTTCTCGGCCTTCGATGCGATCGCCGATCGTCTGGGCCTGGAGAAAATCAAAACCATCGGCGATGCCTATATGGTGGTCGGAGGCCTGCCCACCCCCCAGAACGACCATGCCAACCGGGTGATGGCCATGGCGATCGCCATGCTGAAAGCGGTTAAAACCTTCCACCGCCAAGATGGCAACCCCTTTTGCCTCCGCATTGGCATCAACACAGGCCCGGTGGTAGCCGGGGTGATTGGCACCAAAAAGTTTAGCTACGACCTCTGGGGCGACGCCGTCAACATCGCCAGCCGACTCGAATCCCACGGGCTGGTCGATCGCATTCAGGTGAGCGAGACCACCTATCAGCACCTCCAGCACCTCTATTCCTTTGAAGAGCGGGGCTGCATCGATCTCAAAGGGCGGGGGCTGATGAGGACGTATTTGTATTGTGGGGAAGTGGGGGATGAGCGGGTAGTTGAATGAGCATTTCGATGGCCTCAAGTCTCGGTGGAGGCAGGAGCTGATACCTGGCTTGTTAGAGCACAGCAACGTAAGCTTTGGGGAGCAAATCCAGGTCAATTATTGTGACGTACAATCTGGACATTTCTGTTCCTTGTTCTCGTATGTCCAGAAGGAAAATATTTAAATGTCTGTCAACTTTGATGTCATCATTACCTCAAATTCGGAAGAAAGCTTTTTGCGAATCTTTCAAGACGCGTTTTCTGAACAAGATCAGCTATTCCTTGAATCATATCGAACAATTTTAGTAGCCTGCTACAGAAACCCAGGACTTTCTCCAGCTCTAAAAGCCAATACACAGGAAATGTTGGCTAAGACCTGGTTGAAGAAATATAGAAATAGCTATGAAAATAGAATTTCAAGACGAATCTCACGGCCACCAGGAACAGTCGCAGATCCAATTGTTAGTACGATTATCAATGCCCGATTGAAAGGGCTGACAGCAAATCATATTGAGCAAATCAAGTATGCTCACAGACTATCGATGTCAGCAGAAAATATTCAGGGATTATTGCTAGAAGAATTTCTGGCCGAACAACTTTCTGATTATGGTTGGTATTGCTGTTGGGGAGAATCAATTCGCCATGTAGATTTCTGCAACATTGATGGTGCTCTCTTACAGGTTAAAAACCGCAGTAACTCGGAAAACAGTTCATCCTCTAGAGTAAGAATCAACCAGCCAATTGAAAAATGGTATAGAGTTGATGCCAGAACAGGCTTCTATCAGTGGTCTTACTTCAACGAAAAATACAACACGGATCGGTTCTCTGAAGAAAATTTTGTTATTTTTGTTCAACGGGTTTTGCATGGCAACCCAGATGCCTTAGCTGTAGAAGCAAATAATCCTTGGCAAGACTTATCTGACTCATCAAGTCAAGGTTAGAGATAACTGCTTTCCCGGAGGCTCTTCAAGATGACCCAAAGTATCAATTATCCAACTTGCATCGTCAGTCCTATGGTATCGAGAATAGGGAAAATCTGTATAAATGTTTGGTGCTTCGCCCTTTAGATGAGTCAGCAACATCCTAGCAATCGCTCTTCCTAGGGAGCATGGTACTGCATTTCCAACTTGTCTATATTGATCAAGCAAAGTGCCTGCAATAGTCCAATCATCTGGAAATTCTTGAATGCGCTTGTATTCTTCAATACTTAGCGGTCTATCTTCTTCTGGATGCGCTAGATCGGTTGCAGGCATAGCTGGGTGTGTTACTAAAGTTGGGGCAGGCTTATCCCAATCTAGCCTTCGGTAAAAACCAGTTTTTCCCCCTCCCGCATGATAAGAAGCCCCTAGTGCTTCTTCGTGCAACTCTTCCGGTAAATCCCGCCAATATTGCCCAGGCTTGAGAAGCCTGTAATATTTGAGCCGTTTTTCAGGGAATTTAACAAAATGATGTCTATTTTTTGGAAGAGTTTCTAAAGCCTCTCGCAAAGTTATCCATCCTGGAAGGTCATACAAATTCTTTTCTGAGTGGGTCGGCGTGAGATAGGGAAGTTTTTTCCCATCACGGCTACAAGTAATAACAACTCTTTCTCGTTTTTGTGGCGATCCAAAATTAGCAGAATTATATAAATTGAAGGAAACGCCATATCCTGCCTCTTTCAGCTTTTGCGTAATGAAGAGCAAAGCACCGCCTCTTTTTTCATCCTGGGATAAAGCTGGAAAATCCTTCCCTCTCATTTCATGAGGTCGATGTTTCAGCGGAGCAGATAATAGTCCCCTAACGTTTTCAATTACTGCAAACCTAGGCTTAAGTTCTATGATTAAATCAATAAATGTCAAGAAGACATTGCCTCTATCATCATTGAATCCTTGTCGCTTTCCTGCACTGCTAAAGGCTTGACATGGTGGGCCGCCAACAATTACATCAATCTCATCGGTCAAACTCAATCCCGCTTTCTCCCGAATTTCTGCTGCTGAATAATCTCTGATATCCCCAATCAGCGCTATATCCGGTCGATTTATCTCAATGGTTTTTCGGGCAGCTGAATCGATTTCGCAGGCCAATAGTACTTTGATGCCTTCCTTTTCTAGCCCCAAGTCTAGCCCCATGCAGCCAGAAAAAAAACTCAAGGCTTTAAGCTTAGGCTTGCAAAATGAGCGCCGCCCATGATCAGGAACGCTTAAGCTTACGTCTTCTCCCTTAATGCGGTAATCCTGAACGGACTCCGATGCTACAATCCACCGACTGCTAATCCTCTCACCGCTGATTTCACCATATCGAAGCAACTGGCGAACATATTGCTCCGAGCAGTTTAGGATTTCAGAGGTTTCTTTCACGGAGAGGTATTGGTCAGTCATGATTTCGGACACGAAACTAAAATTAAGTACCAATACTACGAGCAATGCGGTATGCTTGCAAGCTTTGTGAACAAATGTTCTCATGCTCCTGTCTTGCCTAGAGTTAGTATCCAGGGCCATTTCATTCTCAAGGGAGCCTAAAGATGCTAGAGTTTCAGGCTAGTTCCAATGGTTCTAGCGTTTATGCGTCTGCCCCCTCCCGC
>NZ_JADEWX010000355.1 GCF_015207395.1 Nodosilinea sp. LEGE 07088 | reverse complement strand
ACCTCGTCTGCTGATACTGCCCTCCCCTTACGGGTTGAACATTCCGAGGCGGACATCTGCTTGAACACTAGCAGGGAAAGAACTTAGGAGTCCTTTCCAACTCCCCCGAACGACTTCGAGTCGCGCGGCATAACGTTCCGGTTGAGCGGCTGCCGACAAACTTTGCATCTCCACCAAGATCTCTTGCCAGTCCGCTCCAACCGGGTTGTTAGACCGTGCCTCACTAGTCGCTTTCAACTGGGGTTCCATCTTTATTGCTATCCACCTTGCTTAGGGCGGATTTCAAATTCAGAACGCGCACGGAAGAAGCAAACATCAAACTCGAAGAAGAAATTAGCTTGCCCTAAGATTAAAGGCACATTGGGTGCTTGCGTCCAAGCAAATGCGAGATCAACAGTGGGAAACGAACTGACTTGAGCATCAACAACGACTGCACGAGCTTCAAATCGAGCCAAGTTTCCTGCCAACACAACCGAGAGTGTCTCATTCTCCCAGATCAAACCTAGCTGTATCCCCAACTCGTATGGCAAAACATTAACGCTTGCACCTGTATCCAGTAAACCCTCAGTATTCAAGGATCGATCATCAAGGCTAAGCGTCAAAGGCAGGAATGGCATTCGATCGACCATGCCAGGACTGCTATCAATAATTTTGTAGGGGAATCTTTGAGCGTCAACCATTCTTCTCTTGCTTCTTTATTGCCAGAAGATTCATCAAGGCATTAGCAGCCTCAGAGCAATTGTAGGGCGACCAGACAGGATATTCCTGGTTTGCAACAAAGAAGTTTGTATCTTCTTCTTTGATCAGTTCTGCTGCAAGAAACTGCATTAGCCGAAGCTTGTCAATTTTTGGAAGTTCCTGGATTTGTGACATGAGTTCAGCTAATGGCATTTGAGATTTCCTCGTTTGAGGGTTGGCGAAAGGAAACGATCGCCCTTTCATTTTAACCTAGAGATCGTATCCACGATCACAACCTAGAGTGTGATCCCGTTTCTGGTTAGTGCTGCTGGAGAAAAGCGATGCTGGGTTGACACCAAGAAACCCAGCCTACGGCGATAGGCGATCTAAAAACTCAGAAATCAAATTATAGGTTTCAGTAATTTGTTCTAATGCTACCGGACGAAGATACTCAACGGTATCTACCGCTCGTTTTCCAGTGTAAGATTCCTTATCTTTTGATGAAACTGCGAAGAAAAAATTAGGATGATAATAGACTTTCTCTAATTCTTTTATTCTATTAATGAAGAAGTATGATGAACTTACGGAGTTTAAAACTTTTGTGTCGCTTATGTGTTTGAGATCGCCACTGGATAGCAAAGATATCCAGAAATCTGATTTCATGCCTAGATATGTCAGATAATTTTTCGCCGATTTCTGCCCTTCCACAGCATTTTCTAGTAGAGATTTATTCAATCCAAGCTCTTCTTTAATATACTGTAACAGCAGAATTTCTTTGCTGAGTCGTTCATTCTCTAACTGCTTAGACGTTTCTGTAAATTGCAACTTTCGCTGATAATCATTAATAGTAAGTGCAACAGGAATGCCTATTACTACTCCTATAGTTGTTGTAATTACGCTGGATAAATAGTTTTCCATAAATGGGAAAAAACTTAGCAGCTTCCACCCACCAAGTATTATTGCTAAAGCAAAAAGAACCCAAAAAATTATCCAGGCGAATCTCTTTAAGATTGTTTTGGCTATCATATCTGCTGAACTTGATTTTTAGGATGACTTGGTCAAGTTTATACGTAAGATTTCTGCTCTAGGGGGCTAAACGAGTTTAACTAAGTAGAGAGCCAGAAGTAAACACCGTTATAAATAGCTTTAACGCCTATCCTGACGTTGGCATGACATCGGAAACTTTAGGCTACCTACTTAAGTCACTTCAAAGATTGGCTAACCAAAACTATGCGGTCGGGTAAAGGAGGAGGTTTTGTACATAGCCCCCTCCCTCCCCTCAGAACCGTGCATACGACTTTCACCGTACACGGCTCAAGCAACGTCTTGAGATTCAGTGTCCTCGATTCTTAACAACCCTTA
>NZ_JADEWX010000113.1 GCF_015207395.1 Nodosilinea sp. LEGE 07088 | reverse complement strand
AGATGAGGGGGCGAAGGGATCAGGGGGATGGGGAGAATAAGGGAGTTGAGCAATCGGTAACGTGGGGTAGGCTAGCACCATCCTGCGGAGACCATCCCATATCCTGCCTCTGACCGTAACCTATCGTTTAGGCCTCTATTCAGCATCAAGGGTTTCTGTTTTTTTAGGTTTTGTAGCTCGCCGCGAAGTCTTGGGGCCAGCCGCTTTGCGGTTGGCAGTACTCCGGCGAGGCGCTGGCGGTTTGGGAGTCGTTGTCGATGCTGTTGCTTCCTTGGGCTTGTTAGCATTCGCCCCGTCCTCTCGCCGTGAGCCCGTTGGATTCAGCAGGGTCAGCTGTAGCTGCTGGCGCTGCGCTGGGTCTAAGTAATGCTTTTGGTAACCCTGCCACTGCTTCCAGGCGCGGTGGCGGCTATCGGTCAGCAGGGCAAACAGGGTGGGCATTTGGGCTTTAGCATCCGGTATCACATCTTCAAGAAAGGCTGACAGCACCATGCTGTCTTGCAGGTTGCCCAGGGTATCTTGCAGGTTGCTCAGGCGCTGAATATCGTCTTCGAGGCTGTTGGGATAGAGGTCGGACACCAGGCGCAGTTGATAGCGTACCCGTTTGACCTGCTTGCGCAGGCTGTGGAGTCGTGGGCCCTGGTCAGCAATCAGGGCATCGGTAGCCTTGAGGCTGAGGCGGGTGTTGACCGCCAGGCCGCTGCGGCTGGCTTTAGTGCCGACCAACCAACCGGGGTGTAGCCACAGCTGACTGATCAAAGGCAATACCAAGTCGGGCACTAGATAATCGGCGGACAAGGCCGCGATCGCACGATATCGGGGCTCGTCAACCCAGGCCGCTAGGGACTGCTTGAGATTGACGTAGCGATCGCCCTTGAGCAGCTGCTTGACCTGTTTGAACGTTTTGTGGCGCCGCTTGGCCAGGCGCAGCAGCACTTTTCCTAGGCAGGCTTGCTCGTTTTCGGGCAGATCGAGGGCGTAGCGATCGCGCAATATCATCCAGGTCACATCTAGGTCACGGAGCTGGCCTAGCTTGCAGCCGATTGCCGCGATCGCCGGCTCACGCCCCGCCTTAGGCAGGTCAAGGCCGACCTCAAACACCTGCACGGCGGTGCGCAGTCGCCGCAACCCCACCCGCATCTGGTGCAGGTTTTCGGGGTCAGTGTCAGCCAGCACGGGCTTTTTGTAAGCCGCCATGGCTTGCAGATAGTTTGCGATCGCCCCGTGGGCCAGTTCCCCTAGGTTGAGGGAGTGCAGCGCTGTTGCCATAGTTCTTCTCAATCGACCTGGTGTTGTGGTTTACCATGCCAGTGCCTGTTGTCGCAAGGCTGAATCAAGGCCCAAGTAGGCGATTGTAACCTTCACTTAATCTCTAACATAATCACTCCAGGCTGTGTGTTGGGCCTTGGTTTTCCGTAATATGAGGTAGTACAAGCTTGCTAATTACCTAGTCATCTAGGTGAGGTCAGGAGTTGTTAATCCCGTGAATGCTGCCCCTCTACCCCTACTAGAACTCACCGATCGCGTGCTGAGCATGGCTAAAACCGGAGTCTACCGCCAGTCGGTGTTTGAGGCCCTGGGGCCGGTGGCCACTCAGCGACAAATTCGCGATGCGATCGCCCAAGCCAAGCAATTTGGCCTCTACACGGTGTCGGCCCTACGCGATCGCGACCTGGGCACCTACTACCAGGTCGAGGCGGCCAGCTATGAGTCGTTTCAGACTGCCTCCAAGACCTTGGCAGACAAACACCCCCCAGCCGACCTGGCCGCCCAGGTCGTCGCCACCCACCACGCTTTACGCGCCATGCTAACCACCGTCGCCAGCAGCACCTTGGCGCTCAGCCTTCTGGGGGGCTGGTGCCTGCTCGATGGCCAAACTCAGCTAGGCCGAGGGCTCTGGCTAGGGGCGACGGTCGCTGGCAGCCTGTGGAGCATCCAGCGCTGGATTGCGCGGCGGGCGTTGGGTTGAGAGCCTGAGCGAGGTAGGCGGATAAGGTCAGGAGAACCGTCAAATCCCTATTGCCGGACAAAGGCATCGGTCGCCTCAATCAGGGCGCTGGTGATGCCAGGTTCCATGGCTGAATGGCCAGCTTCTTGCACCAGCACAAACTCAGCTTCGGGCCAAGCACGGTGAAGTTCCCAGGCTGTCGTAGCAGGGCACACCACGTCGTAGCGCCCCTGCACAATCACCCCGGGAATGTGGCGAATGCGGTGTACCTGCCGGAGCAAATAGTCATCGGTATCGAAAAAGCCACGATTGATAAAATAGTGGCACTCAATACGAGCAAAGGCCACGGCAAACTCATCTTCACTGAAGTGATGGAGCAGACCAGGGTCTTGTACCAGCTTACTCGTGCTGGCTTCCCAGACAGCCCAGGCGCGGGCGGCGGCCAGCCGCTCGTCTCCGTTATCACCCGTGAGTCTGCGGTAGTAGGCTGCCACCAAGTCATCGCGCTCATCAACGGGAATCGGAGCCAGGTATTGCTCCCAGGCATCGGGGTAGAGGTAGCTGGCACCTGCCTGGTAAAACCAGCGGATCTCGCGCTGGCGCAGGGTAAAGATGCCGCGCAAAATCAGGCCATTACAGCGATCGGGATGAGCTTGGGCGTAGGTCAAGGCCAATGTACTGCCCCAGCTACCGCCAAACACTGTCCAATTCTCAATGCCCAGGTGAACCCGAATTTTTTCGATGTCGCTGACTAATGCCCAGGTGGTGTTGTCTTCTAGGTCAGCGTGGGGCAGGCTTTTGCCGCAGCCCCGCTGGTCAAACAACACAATCCGCCAGCGCTGAGGATGAAAGAACTGGCGGTAAGTAGGGTTAGTGCCGCCCCCCGGCCCGCCATGCAAAAACACGACGGGCTTGCCCTCGAAATTACCGGCCTGTTCAATGTAGAGTCGATGGCGGTCTGAGACCGCTAAATATTCGGTGACATAGGGCTCAATAGCGGGGTAAAGATGACGCATGGCGATCGTCTAGTGCAGGCCGAGAAAGACAGAATGAGCCACACTATAGCCCAGCCTCCCTCGTCCTGGTGTTACCACTGAGATTCCGACGGCTCTGAAGGCTGAGACACCGTCGCCTCTACGGTGTCTTGACCATCAACTTGAAGATGGCTAGAGGTATCATCCCCAGGAATTATTGACGACTCCTGGGCAGTAGCTTTACCACCTGCCAGGCCCCCGTCTGCGGATCGCGCCTAGTCATGAAAGGGTTGCTTTTAAGGGGTTTGCTGCAGGGATTGGCCATAACGCTGGAGGTTGCAGTTCTGTACTCATAGTAAGAAATGACACACTGGCTGCGGGTGACCTACTGTGCCCGTTCTGGTGATGTTGTCGGCAGTTAGATGTGACTGAAGTCACAATGCTCAGGCACAATTAACCAATCAGACCTGGCCGGACGGTATCAACCAGCGCTCTGGGCCCAGAAGTTTGCGCCCAAATGATGCGGTTTTTGAAATCTGCGCTAACATCCTCATGACATCAGATAGGACGGGCAAAAAGTCGGTGCTGCTTGACCGTCTGCCGGTTCACCATCAAACCAATGGGCAGGAGTTGTGATGGCCATGCAAGAAGCAAGATTTGCGATCGCAAGATCGGAGAAAGTTAACCGCCCAAGCTGTGGGCGCAGGCTGGGTCGGTTTGCCGTGCAAACCACTGTAGCAACAGCGATCGCAGGAGTAGCAGCCGTGCTAGGGACGGCCTCAGCCGGCTTAACCCAGGGCTATGAGGCGGTACCACCGGTGCCAGCGGGGGCAGTACCAGTACCCGGAGCTGCCTTGCCGCAAACGCCCTCTGGCGACCAACAGTATTTGATCTATGTTACCGATACAAGCGAGGCCACCCTCAATCAGGTGCGGCAGGTTGAGCCCACGGCCTTTCGCACCACTTTTCAGGGGCAATCGGTGATTCAGGCTGGGCGCTTCAACATGTCTGGCAACGCTCAACAGCGCGTCACCGATTTAGCCGCCCTAGGGGTGCAGGCTGAGACCGCGCAAGTCGCGGCAGCGATCCCCTACTACGCCCAAACTGCGCCACTGCCCTCCAATGTCTATGCCTCGACCGGCAATTTACCCCCCCTGCCCGATGCCGCCCTGGCTCAGACCCCCGGTTCGGCAGGGGTGCCGGTGCCCACATTGCCGCCAGCCTCAGCCCAGGTGCCCCCAGCCCCTGGCAATGTAGAGTTTGGCCAAGAGCTAAATTACAGTACCCCCACCACTGGGATTCCGACTGAGCCCCCCAGTGGAGCTGTCATGCCGCCGCCCACTAGCGCTCCCCCCACCAGCAGCCCCACTAGCGCCCCCTTCTATGTGGTGATTCCCACCGATACAGAAGGATTGGGCACCGTCAGCAACCAGGTGATTCAGCTGGGCACACCGCCCGATCGCGTGCAGCAGCGCACCTCACCCCGAGGGCCTCACGTAGCAGTTGGGCCTTTTAGCGATCGCGGTTTAGCCAATCGCTGGAATGA
Organism: Nodosilinea sp. LEGE 07088; assembly: GCF_015207395.1. Classification (GTDB taxonomy): domain Bacteria; phylum Cyanobacteriota; class Cyanobacteriia; order Phormidesmidales; family Phormidesmidaceae; genus Nodosilinea. The sequence continues at coordinate 15,778 of NZ_JADEWX010000113.1, read as the reverse complement.
TTTTTACCGGGACGCGGGCCTTTCTAACAGCCGAGTTTTCTACGAGCGTTAGCCTGTCTGTCGTTGGAGTTTAGAGCCAGCAATCGATGACACGTGAGTATCAGCCCGCCACAGCAGCTGTCAACGGCATGTTGGGTGGGCTTTTCGATAAGCCGTTAGATCGGGTGGTCACAGCAGAACAAATGCGGGCCATCGAGGGTCAACTGTTTGAGATGGGCATGCCTGTGGCCGCGCTGATGGAAAAGGTGGCCGGGCGCGTTGCCGCCTGGATCATGGCCCAATTTCCGGTGCAGCCGTATTGGCGGGTCGGCATTGTCGCTGGGCCAGGGCATAACGGCGGCGATGCCCTAGTGGTAGGGCGTGAATTGGCCAGCCAAGGATACGCCGTGCAGGTATACACCCCTGCCAGCCAACCCAAGCCATTGACCGCCGATCATCTGCGCTACGTGCGGTACCTGGGCATTCCAGTCGGGGAGACGGTCGAACCCTGCGACCTACTCATTGACGGGCTATTTGGTTTTGGTCTAGAGCGTCCGATCGCCGGGGCGATGGCCGAGGTGGTAAGAGCCATCAACCGCATGGATTGCCCCGTCGTCAGCATTGACCTGCCCTCTGGATTGCACACTGATACCGGGGCCGTGCAGGGCGTTGCTGTAAAGGCCACCCATACCCTCTGCCTGGGCCTGTGGAAGCGGGCCTTTTGCCAAGACCAGGCGCTGGCTTATATCGGGCAACCCCGGTTAATCGACTTTGACATTCCCCCATCAGCCGTGGAGTCGGTTTTGGGGGCACTACCCCCGGTGCGGCGGGCAACCCTTGCTACCCTGCGATCGCGCCTGCCGATTCCTCGCCCCCCCGATACCCATAAGTACCGGATGGGGCATTTGCTGCTGGTAGCTGGGTCGCGGCCCTACGCTGGGGCGGCGCTACTGTCAGCCCTAGGGGCTCGAGCTAGCGGCGTCGGCATGCTCACCCTGGCGGTGCCCGAATCGCTGCGGTTGATGGCGGTAGCCCAGATTCCGGAGGCTCTGGTGGTGGGGTGTCCAGAGACCGCCAGCGGCGCGATCGCCTACCTGCCTGAGGATCTAGACCTCAACCGCTATAGCGCGATCGCCTGTGGCCCGGGTCTTAGCCGCGACGCGATGGCTACCATGCAAACGGTGGTCGATAGCTCGACCGCCCTCCTGCTCGACGCCGATGGCCTCAACCTGCTGGCTGACCTGGGAGCAGCAGCTACGTTGCCCCAGCGGCAGGCCGTCACCCTGCTCACCCCCCACCGGGGAGAGTTCGAGCGGCTATTTCCAGGTGTCCTAGCCGATGCCATAGACAGTGGGACGGCCGCCCAGATGGCGGCCAGTCGGTGTGGCGCGGGATTGCTGCTGAAGGGGGCCTGTACGGCGATCGCCCATCCCCACGGCACCCTTTGGTACGTACCCGACAGCACTGCCGCCCTCGCTCGGGGCGGCAGCGGCGACGTCTTAGCGGGTCTAATCGGCGGTCTACTGGCCCAAGAAATGGCGACGGCCCGGCCCGATGCCATCGATAGCGCGCTAGATACAGTCCTTGATGCGGCGCTAACCGGAGCCTGGTGGCACGGACAGGCGGCCCGTACCGCCGCCGCCGAGCGCACAGAACTGGGCGTTGACGGGGTGCATTTAGCCCAATATCTCAACCCGGTGCTGGCCCAGATGCTAGCCTGATGAGCGTGAGTTTATTTTTTGCTTTACCGGCTTTGTTTTCTTTCGAGTCAATCACCCCACCCGAGGGCTTTCGTCAGGGGGTAGTGCTGCTGGCCTACCTATTGGCCGTGATGTGGGCCTTAGCCATAGTGGACGTTGCCACTGGGCGGCGGGTGCTCAACCAGCTCAGCATTGTGCCTCGAGCTTTAGACGGGCTGCCCGGTATTGCGATCGCGCCGCTGCTGCACGGCGGCTTTGGTCACCTGGCCGCCAACTCGGGGCCATTGGTCATTTTGGGCACCATTATTTTGCTCCAGGGGTTAGAGGTGCTAGGGTTGGTAACCGTATTTTGCTGGCTGTTTAGCGGTATAGGCACGTGGCTATTCGGTCGCCCCGGCACCCGACACCTGGGGGCCAGCGGGGTAGTGTTTGGTTACCTGGGGTATATCTTACTGCGGGGTTATTTTGAACGCAGCCCGGGGGCGATCGCCGCCGCCGTCGTGGTCGGTTTACTCTACGGCAGCGCCCTCTGGGGGCTGCTGCCCCTACAGCAGGGCAAGTCGTGGGTTGGTCACGGCATGGGATTTTTGGGCGGCGCACTGGTAGCTCGCAACTTAGAAGCCATGCAAACCTGGCTGATGAACAACTCCGGTTGGTAGGGGCATTTCATCAAGATGCCCTTACTCAGCTCATCGAGCTAGACCTGTGCCCTAAAATCGCAAATTCAGGTTCTAAAATTGCCCATGGCCGACTCTCCCTCCCAGTTCACCCCCGCAGAGCTAGAGCGCTGGCAATTTGGCCTGAGTCAGGCCAATCTCAACAATATTCTCTGTCATTGCCGCGACTGTGATGCCACCTGGGTAGACTCCAGTGACGAAGCGCCCTGCGCCTGCGGTAGCCATCGGGTAGAGCACATCCCCTGCTGGCAATTTCCCGACGGGTAACGCCGCTAAGCCAGAAATGCCACTAGAGCTTCCAGCTTCTCCCAGGCTGCCCCGCTGGCGAGAATGGCTTTGGCCAGCGCAATCCCCTCAGCAATCGAGGCATCGAGAGTATCGGCACTCACTTTTTCACCGACTTTGAGCGCTAGAGCGGCATTCAGAGCCACCACATCTTGCTGGGCCTGGGTTCCCTTCCCCTGGAGCACGGCGGTCATAATCGCCGTATTGTCATCTACCTCGCCACCGCGCAGAGCACTCAGGGGAGCTGCCGTCAGCCCTAACGCCTGCGGATCGATCACGGTGCCAGTCACCTGGCCATTTTCGACCACCGACACATCGGTTTTATCGCCTAGCCCAGCCTCATCGAGACGTTCTCGCCCATGCAGCACCACCGCCTGGGGCATACCAAGCTGGTTTAGGGCTCCCGCCATAGCGGGCACCACCGATAGATCGTAGACCCCAATTACCTGGCCAGTGGGCTGTAGGGGGTTGACCAGTGGCCCCAGCAGGTTAAAGACCGTGCGTACCTTGAGTGTGCTGCGCAGAGGCGCTACGGCCTTCATCGCCGGATGCCAACCACGGGCAAAGAGAAAGGTGATCCCAACCTCATCGAGGGCAGCCTTGGCCTGCTCCGGCGGTGCCCCCAGATTGACGCCGAGGGCTTCTAGCACGTCGGCAGACCCCACCTTGCTCGATGCCGATCGATTGCCGTGCTTGGCTACTTTGATGCCCGCTGCCGCTGCGACAAACGCCACGCAGGTTGAAATATTGAACGTGTGCGCCCCGTCGCCGCCAGTGCCGCAGGTGTCAATGCAAGGGGTGGGGTGGTGAATTTTGCCCTCGCCGCCGAGGGATTGACCCTGGAGCACCCGCGCCATGCCCGCCAGTTCGTCCGCCGAAACGCCCTTGGCCTGGAGCGCTGCCAGCAACCCACCCGAGACCACCGGGGGAATTTCTTCACCTAGCCACCCCCGCATGAGGGTTTCGGCCTGCTCTTGACCGAGGGACTCGCCGACGATCAGACGCTGCAATAGGGCTGACCAGTCTGGGGTGGGGGCAGCGGGCATGGCTTGGGTCACGGCTGAGGCTCCTCGGATAGGTACAGGGCAGATGATCAACTCCTATCTAACCCCAGAATGACACCCTGGGCTACCGGCCATGGCTGAAAACGCATCGCCCCCTGCCCAACTTCTGCGGCGTGCCTGGGCCCAGGGCAAAACCCCTCAGCCCCCGCGCCAGGACAACAAGGCCCTAGGCATTGCGATCGCGGCAGCACAAGTATTGGTGCTGTTTTGGCGCTGGCCTGCGGTCTGCCGATTCAAAGCCATGCTCGACGCCGTGTGACTTTAAAGACATTGAGAAACCCCAAGAGTGCACATTAGCAACCCTAATGCGGAATTACTAAACATTTCGTAATCTTTTGTTACTGTGTAGATGTGAAGGCGATTCGTTAAACACTTCGGAGGTTTTATGACCTACACACTTAACGCTCCGGCGGTTTCCTCTGTTGGCTTGGCGACCCCGGTTTCCAGCGCAATTTCAGCCTTCAAGGGCTTGGCTACCGATGAGCAGCTGGGTTTGCTCTGGGTACTGTACGAAAACATGGGTCGAGCGATTACCCCTGCCGCCCCAGGGGCGGCCCGGCTCCAGTTTGCTGAGGGGCTCCTGGCCCAGGTACGGGACATGACTCCCTCGGAACAGCTCCAGTTTATGCGCGACCTGGTGGAGCGCAACAGCACCCCCGCTACCCGCGCCTACGGGGTACTGACCAACAACACCAAGCTAGCCTTCTGGTACCAACTGGCCGAAGCGATGCAGGCCGGCACCGTCATTCCTGTGCCCAGCTACTACAAACTGGGCGCAGCCGGTATTGCCATCTTTGGCCAAATTTCTAAACTCGACTTCAACCAGCAGATTACCGTGCTGCGCCAGGTCGTTGTTGCCATGGGGGTTGACCCCCTAGCCTAGGCAGGCGTCCCCAAAACCGGGTTTCCTGAGGCGGTGAAGGACTCATTCAGCTGCCCGTCAGGGAGCCCGGTTTTGGCATTTTCTGCTCAGGTATAGAGGCTAGACCCGGTCTGGCCTCATAGGTCGAAGCTAGCTATCTCTGGAGCATGACAATGAGACCGCAAACCGCCGAGGCAACCCTCGACCTGGCTACCGTTTCCCCGGTGGTGGAGCGCTACTTCGCCCAATTCAATGCCGCAGACTATCGGGCGGTGGCCATGCTATTCGCTACCGACGGCGTGCTGGTGGCCCCCTTTGAGGAACCTATTGTCGGCACCGACGCCATTTACATCTATCTCCAGGCCGAAGCCAGGGCCATGCGCGCTACGCCCGTGGAAGCTGACATCACCACGCACCCCAACGGCACGCAGCAGGTGGTGGTCAAGGGCCGCGTAAAAACCCTGCTCTTTAGCGTTAACGTGCGGTGGTCTTTTGTCGTGGCCGCAGCGAATAAAATTCAGTCTGTCGAAATTAAGCTGCTGGCGTCGCTGCAAGAACTAATACAGCTTGACCGCGGCTAGGCCGCTTTCACAATGGCAGGCTGACCCCAGGCCGCAGTGAGTAGCGATCGCCCAAGATTGAGGTGCTGAGGGGCACATTGCCAGTCTGGGTGAGCCGTGAGTAGTAGCGATTCTAATGATTCTGCATCGAACAAGTGCCACACCTCTGCACTGGTAGAGGTGTCTGCGATCGCATAGCAGTTTGTGGCTACACAGTGAATGGTTAGGCGATCGCCTAACTCCGTAGGCAACGTTAGCTCTTGGCCAGTAGATAGCGCCCTAAAGCTGCCGATTGCTTGCTTAAATGCCTCTGAACCCTGGGTAGTTAACCCTGATAGTGCCCGTACCGAGCGACCATCACCATTGACATAGATCCAGTAGCGGCGTAGAGGGTCAATCCCTTGGAGCCAAGGAGATTCGTCATCTAGGCGATAGCGGGGTGCTAAGGAGAGCTCAGAGAACATTAGCTTTATCGAAGTATCGTGAGCAACCCTTTTAGCATGGTGTAATCACCCAGATTTTCTCAACGTAGCGCAACAAAAGTTTAGGGAAACTAATAGGTGGCTTTAGGCTCAGTGATATAAAAGAAAATCTGGGGCAAAAGGCGGAAGCAACCGGAGTGGGGGTAGGCAATGTAGGTACTGTAGGCATTTAAGAGTATTCCACCTAAAAAACATCCCGATCAGGAACGCGAACTCGGCCCACTGGGTCGGTCGCAGAAACTGACACCTACACCCATCGCTCCAGAAGGGCATGCAGAATGTCGTAACCAAGCTGGCGATGGCTATAAAAAGCGAACCCCAACGTAGATACTAATCACTACCAGTTGCAGGCTCATCAGCGGCAGACCGTAGCTCAAAAACAACCGAAAGGAGATGGGTTTGCCGTGCTGCTCGGCGATGCCAGCCGCCACAATATTTGACGAAGCTCCCACCAGAGTTCCATTGCCGCCCAGGGTGGCTCCAAACATCATGGCCGCAAATAGGGGCAGAATCTCGGCAGGCACTTGCCCGGCAAAGTCGGGGGATAGTAGCTCTGACCCAGCCAAATTTGCATTCACCAGGTACTCCTTCACCAGCGGCACCATGGCCACCACCAGCGGAATATTGGGAATTAGGCTGGAGAGAATGCCGGTGACAAACAAGAGCAGCATCGCCCCCAGGGCAATGTTCTGACCGATGACTCCTCCCAGTAGTCCTGCCGCCTGGCTGATTACCCCGGTCTCTTGCAGGCCACCGATCAGCACAAACACGCTCATAAAGAAGACCAGGGTGCTCCAGTCCACATCGCGCAGAATATTTTGCACGGTGTCGATGCCGCTGTGGTGGGTGAGCAACAGGCAAAGGGCGGCCCCCAGTAGGGCGATCGCCGCTGGAGAAATCGGCACCGGCAGGCTGTCGCCCACCACAAACATCACCAGCACTAGGGCCACAACAAAGCCGCCCAAGACCAGCATGCGAGGATGATTGACCTGGGGGCGGGGCAAATGATCGAGATCGTCGAGCGTCTTGTTCCAGGTATGGGGAAAGAGCAGGGGCAGCATGACGACAATAGTGGCGATCGCGATCACGCCCCCCAGGCTCATCTGGAACAGATAGTCCCAAAAGCTCAGATTGATCGAGTCGCCGACAATGAACGTAGCCGGGTCGCCCACCAGGGTCAGCAGGCCAGCACTGTTGGCAACAAACACCATCAAAATTAGTAGCGGCACGACATTGACATTCAGTTCTGCCGCCATCGGTGGAATCAGCGGTGCCAGCAGCATGACCGTGGTGGCGTTGGGCAGCACGGCGCAGATCGGGGTGGTAATGGCCACAATCCCCAGTAGCAGGCGCTTGCCTTCGCCGCGGGCCATGAGCACCATCTGGGTGGCCAGGTAGGCAAAGATATTGGTGGGTTCAAAAGCCCGCACCATCACCATTACCCCAAAGAACAGGGCCAGAGTGGCATGGCTGTAGCCAATATACCCAATCGCTTGATCGAGGGTAAGCACATGCAAAAAGATCAGCAGCATTGCCCCCAAAAAGGCCGCAATGGTCAGGTGTAGGCGCTCAGTAGCAATCAGGGCCAAGACCCCCAAAAAGATCACCGCGTCGGTGATCTCAGACCAGGTTTCCATAGTCTGTCTCCTTGTTTTTTGGTGCTATACAGAGTTCCAGCGATGAACAGGGTTCACCGAGGAAAGACCGATGTAGGAGAACTACGGATAGCGCTAGAAAAAGCTTCCAGTACGTTCTCTCCCAAGGCCGACGGAGTTAGCTGACGGGCGAGGGGTGAGAGATCCCCTTCTCTGGCGATGCGTTTCGCCCTGAGATAAGCCCCAAAAATTGGGTCCTCCGCTCCAACCAAGGCTGGATTAGGCTGCGTAACTATTAAGTTTGAATGAAAATCTAACACATCTGGCAGGTATCAACAATCGCGATCGTAGGCTCAGCCACCTAGTCGGTAAACTCACGCCGGGTCAGGGATGACCCTGTCGGCGGCAGTAGAGTTGCCAAGATCAGGCTCTGGGCCAGGGGCATTTGTCCATAGGTAAACCCATGGGCCAGCGTATCTAGATCGAGCTGTAATTGTTCGAAGGCGTAGGGGCTGCCGTAGATCACCACCCCACGCAACAGATTAACCGCTTGAAGAGCCTGAATCCAAGTAGTGGCCAAGTCCATCAGGGGAGCCGCTCCCCGAAACGGGTTGCCCCGCACGAAGATCTGTACCAGGCTAGGCCGAAGATGCTCTGGCTGAGGCCATTGCCTGCAACCTTGGGTATCAACTAGTTTGAGCTGGTAATGGGACTGCTGAGGCTCACACAGTACGGGCGCTGTACGGCCTAAAAACCGACAGTCGGTCGCATCATCCACGAGCACAAGGTTATCGCCGGGGGCAGTAGCGGTGCAGGGCTCGATCTGGCCTCGCACTGTCATAGACGCGGTGAGTATATCAGTTGCAAGCTGTTGGGTAGCAGGCTGGGCCAGCGCGCGAAGGTCAATCGGGGGTGGTGGCAGATGCTCCCAGGCATGGCCCGCACCATTGGGAAGCAGGGCTGGGGCGGCTTTTTGCTTGGCACGCCAGAGACGTTCAACGCTGGCCAAAATCCGCTCTGGGGCGATGCGGCCTAAATTTACGGCTTCTACTACGGCGGCGATCGCCCCTTCTGGGTCACCGGGCATCAGCAACACGTCTGCCCCTGCTTCGACCGCTAGCACGGCGGCTTCGTAGGGGCCATAGGTATTGGCGATCGCCCCCATAACCAAAGCATCGGTCACGATCAGGCCCTCAAAACCCAGCTGCTGACGCAATAGGCCGGTCAGCGTAGGGGCCGACAGGGTGGCGGGGTAGCGGGTATCGAGGGCGGGGATGTGCAGGTGGGCGGTCATGACGGTGTCTACCCCGGCAGCGATTGCCCGCTCAAAGGGCACCAGCTCAAGGGCCTTGAGTCGCTCCATACTGTGGGGCAGCCCTGGCAGCGCCAGGTGAGAGTCGGTCGCCGTGTCGCCATGCCCTGGAAAGTGCTTGGCCGTGGTTAACACTGGCTGGGTTTGTGCCCCACGGATGAATGCCTGGGTCAGAGCGTTGACCTGACCCAATTCATCTCCAAAGGCCCGCACGTTAATCACCGGGTTATCGGGATTGTTGTTGACATCTACCACCGGGGCCAGCACCCAGTTCAGGCCAATTGCCAGGGATTGGGCGGCGGTGGCGGCCCCAAAGGCTTGGGCGTAGGCCAGAGCGCTGGTCAGATCCCGCCGGGCGATCGCCCCCAGAGCCATCGGCGGCGGAAACCAGGTGGCCCCGCTAAACCGCTGGCCCACTCCTTCTTCAATATCGGCGGCGATCAGTAGGGGAATGCGGGCCTGAGTTTGAAGCGCCTGGGTTTTGAGCCCCACTTCGGCGGCACTCCCCCCCAGCAAAATTACGCCGCCCACACCCAGTTCTTCTACATAGCGGCTGAGGGTAGCGCTGTCTGCCTCCCAGGCAGGGTAGCAAATTTCGTGATCAAACAGATGACCGGAGGCCCGCACCACAACCATCTGAGCCACCTGTTCGGCAAACGATAGGCTGTCGGAGGCAGGCAAGCGGGATGTTGCGATCGCCCCTGAGCGATCGCCTCTAACGTCTTCTTGACTCACTCATCAGCACTCTCAGCGGTAGGCAGGTCCACCCAAGCATTAGCCCCGTCCCCTAGGTTTTCTACGTCACCATCAACCAACTCAGGAATCTCCTTCTCGTCTCTCTCCTGGCTGAGTTGGTTAATCAACGACAGCACCCGTGTGCCCCGCTCCATACCCCGGTCTTCTTTAAATAGAATCTCGGGAGTACGCCGTAGCCGCAGCCGCTTGCCCAATTCACTGCGGACAAAACCTGTTGCTGCCCCCAGCCCCGCCATAGTTTCGGCCTTAGCTGCGTCGGTACCGTAGATGCTGACAAATACTTTGGCGTGCTGTAAATCACCTGATACAGCGACATCGGTAACACTTACCATGCCTGCCCCGACCCGGTCATCCTTAATACTTGACATCAACATCTGGCTAACTTCCCGCTTAATGAGGGAGGCCACCCGCTCAATACGACGGCTGTTGGCCATAGGTCTATGCTCCTGGATATGATCGATTAGCGCGGCCCAAACCTGGCCCGCCAGGTCAAAAGCATTGGGCAATAACCAGACTAACAGCTTTACTCCTCACGAGGTGAAGTTACTGGCCATCTGGTGGTCACCTAAGGTTGCAAACTGAATTCAGGATGTTTAACCATGCTTCATAGGCAAATCTCGGACTTCGTAAAAAGTCCCCCCCAAGCATGCCTTGATCATTCATCAATGGCGATCTTTAGTCCCTAAAATAGCTGGCAGTTTATTGCCTAGAGGGGTTTTACCAATAAATCCGCTCAAACCCTTAGCCCCAGCAGGAGTAGCTTCATAGTTCGTGTAGTAACCGTAAGGGAGCACGTTCTCCCCCTTCACAGCATTAACAACCAGCCCAATCACTGAGCTTGTAGTCAGCCTCAGCTGTTCAAGGATATTATCCAGCTCGGCTCGCTTTAAACCTTCCAGATTAGCTACCAACAATAGGCCATCGGTTTGGGCTGACATTAGGTATGCATCGGCAAATCCTAGCATCGGCGGAGTGTCATAAATCACTAGGTCAAATTCTTGGCGAGCCCGTTGTACAAATCTTTCCATGGCGTCAGACGAAATGATCCGCGTAGGGTCAGAGGGCAAGACGCCTGCGGGCAACACCCATAGATTAGGTTCAAATGAGAAAGGCTGCGCTAGCTTGTCAACATTGAACCCGTCCCCAAGTAAATTGGTTAATCCCCTATCGCCATCTACCTGCCCATAGCGGTGTAGACTAGGGCGGCGCAGGTCAGTATCAACTACTAAAACCCGTTCGCCCATCATAGCGGCGGCTAAAGCCAGATAAAAACTGACCGTCGTTTTACCCGCATTAGGTGAAACTGAGCTCACGGCCATAGTAGTGTAGGGCCGATCAGGGTTGCTGAGCTTAATAGTGGTGTAGAGCGATCGGAAAGACTCAAAAAATGGAACATTCATCAGTTGAGCCCAATCTTCTTGCGAAAAATTGGTCAGGGTTTGACTCTCAGCCATTTGCCGCAATTGCTGCAGCCAAGTACTGTCAGATTCCATCAGTGGATCTAAGGGGACAGTCCCTAGAAGCGGCAGACCTGTCGCAGCTTTCAGTTCTTCAATAGAATAAATCTTACCGCTGAAGCGATCGCGAAATAGCGCCACACCAGAGCCCAGCAATAGTCCTAGAACAGTGCCTAGCACCAGACTACGTTTAGCACTAGATGCCGAAGCATACGGTTCATCAATCGGTGCTAAAAGCTCCCACGGACTCTGACGTTGGGCCGCTTCAAGGCGCAATGTTTCTCGCTTAGATATAAACTGGTTCAAGTTATCTGTGGCAAACTGAATTTCTCGCTGAATATCGTTATATTGTCGGCTAGTCGTTGCTAGAGTCTCAAGTTGCTGGTTTAAACTGTTGATGGTATTCCGAATTCCTTGCTCCCTAACCCGAAGTTCTCCAATTGTATTAGCCAACTGTCGCTGTACCCGTTCCCCTTCCCGCCTCAGGACTGGGAGTAAATTTTCTCGCTGATCTTCAATCACTGCTATCTCAGGGCTTTCATTGAGATAGAGCGCAGATTGTGCCGACAGTTGACTATCGACCTCTACAAGTTTCGTTAATAGGTTTTGATAGTTTGGATCAGCAGCTAGAGTGGGGGAAGCCGCCAAATCTCGACTTCTTGCCAGTTCACCTTGAAGATCTTGGTAGCTTTTTTCTCTCTCTCTAATTTCTACTTGTAAGGCTAGAGCTTGCTGGGTAAATCCCCCAATCTGTTGTGTAAGCTGCGCTCCTTGGGAAACCGGATCAACTAAGTTAGATGATTGCCGTAGACTTTCCAGCCGGGATTCTGCAATTTCTACTCGTTGCTGTAACGTTGGCAGTTGCTCATCGACGAAGGCAATTCCGCGAAGCAAGTCTCTCTGGCGATCTTCAAGACCAAAATCTAGATAAGCCTCAGATAAATACTCCAGCACAGCCATGGTCTTCTCTTTATCGGGAGAGCCATAGGAAACAATCAGAACATCCTCAGCTTCGGGGGAGATTGCCAGAACAAGGTTTCCATAAATTTCGTCATAGGTTGTTCCAGGAAACTGAGCTTGGAGTCTCTCCACCACTGGATCGATAACTCGCGGACTGAGCAAAACCTTAAGCTTAGTCGCGTTTAACGAAAGCTCTGATAGGGCAGCGGGATCCTGCTGGCCTTCGGCAGCAGCAGAAACAATAGTACTTTCAACCGTAACTGGACTAGTTAACAGCTCAAAATCCCCTTGATATGAGGGATTATCGACCACTGCTTTCAATACAGCCGCCGAAGCCGTCAAGGTTGTAATGCCAGCAATCAGCAGTGCATGACGCCGCAGGGCCGAGAAAACTCTACCTAGCTGCAACCCTCCCTCGGCATCGTCATCATTCTGCGGTTTAGGTATAAATTGAGAGCTATCAGAAATCATAAAAGAAACCATGAACAAAACGTCAGGGTCAAGTTAATCAAATAGTTGAAGTAGCGTAGCTGGGACGGTGAATAATGTCAAAGCTCGACCTAGAGGAGTAGCTACATTGTCTAACGCGTCGCCCACAGTAGCTGCAGCAGATCGATTCACAATGATTACATCATTATTCCTGAGACCAGGGTTATTAGCTTCGTTGACGCCGGCCGCAAAATCTATTGGCAAAGAGCGTCGGCTAACCGTGCCATCAGGATTGAGACGAATCAGCTCGACATCAATTTTTCTGGCCCGATTGTTAAATCCTCCAGCAGCCAGCAGTCCTTGATTCAACGGTGTATTCGGTGGCACCTCTACTGGGCCAGGTGTCGCTACTTCTCCAACCACATTAATTCTAATGGAGTTAGGGGAGAAACTAGCCGCAGCCAATTCTGTTGCATCGCTCGGCAATAGAGTTGTCGCGGTGGGCACGTAGACCGTATCTCCCTCTTGGAGAATAATGTCTTCGCTGAGATCTCCAGTCTGTAGAAGGTTCCAAAGATTTACATCAATTTCCTGGCGATCGCCGCCTCGAGTTCGCCTAAATACCTGCACTCCCCTGACATCGGCATCAGGTTTTATACCCCCAGCCACCTGAATTGCCCGAGTAACTGTCGGTAGCACAGCAGAACCTGTGGCTTGTCCCTGGAGACCCGCACTGGTGGTTTGTGTCGTGCCCGTTACAGTATGAGGCCCAGGCCGAAACACTTCTCCCACAACGGCAACGTTAAGAGATTCACTATCACTAGAGGCAAAGCTAGCTGCGTTAGTCTGGGCAGATTGTACGCGGTCGAACTGCTCAACCGTAGGCACCAGAATGGAGTCCCCATCTCGGAGCGTTAGGTCATAGCCAATATTTCCCGTCTGCAAAAACTCCCATAAATCTATGGTGACAGTCCGGCTAATACCATCCTGTGTCAGTCGCTGAATCTCAACCTGCCTGATATCGGCTAGCTGAGTAACGCCTCCGGCAAGTTCTAAGGCCCTGATGAGTGTGGGGAACTGTGTACCTTCTCGGGTCAAGGTGTAAGCACCGGGTTGAGACACTTCACCCCCTACACCAATACGCAGAGGGCGAGGGGTAACCAGCGAAAGGGTCACAATCGGGCGACGTAGTCTACTGGCATAGGCATTACTAACCGCTGCTGTCGCAGCCTCCATCGTTAACCCGCCGACCATGACTGAGCCCGCCCCCGGTAGATTGAGAGTACCATCTACCACAACCTCATAAGTACCGTCGTACTGAGTGGCCATGAAGACTGTAAGGGCCAGCTGGTCTCCTGGCCCGAGGGTATAGCGCTCATCGACCGAGGGGACACCCCTTCCCTGGGCGGTCAGGTTATACTCCATCGCAGCCTGAGGCAGCGGGAAATCGGCAGCAGCGAAAGCAGGCGCGGCTACCCCAACGGAAACCCCCAGGAACGCCAGAGCCAACAATTGGCGGGGCAAACAGCATGGCCGACCTACCGCTTGACCCAACTGCTTAATCACCATAGTTAAGTTTAAATAAGATAGGTTTGATTTATTCATATTGATTCACCGAGGAATCCTAAATACTGAGCCGTAGATCCGCCAACATAGAGATTTGAAGCCTTACTTAGCGAACCCACTTGGGACTCAGCTCTTAAGATCTTCATTCAAATGTAAATTTCTCTTAATTTCACCCTGTCAACAGTGCTATCTACTCCAGTTCATGATTTGTTCAACCCTGTCAACCACTCTCGAGTTTAATGCACCGCATCCTCATCTCAGTATACTCACCAGGTTTACGATTCTGCTTTGACTTCAAATCTCTCGTGTAAGGCTTCATAAAAAATTCATGCTTTTTGAGGGCAACAGAAGTCCTTTTGCAGAAGTGCTGGAGCATAGTTTAATCATTTTATGCAGTTATAGCCATCGCCACGAAGGTTAGGACGTTTCCCTAGATAACCTACCAGCGATGACTATACGCCAGCTCGCTGCCCCAGTTTTTGCGGTTGGCGATTGTCTATGTCCTAAGCGAACTGGCCAGCGCTATATATTGTTTTTCATTCACTAGATTCAGGCGTTGGGCGACCAGGAGAAACTACTAAATTTTTGAGGAAAATCCTAGACATAAGGACACAAGACTGGGCTCTTATGTCTGTATATAAGGATGATATTGAGAGTGCTCGATCCAGCTTTGCGGTATTCAGCGTGATTAGTTTATTCAAGTGTAATTTTTCTAAATGCTTGGTATGCAAACGGCAAATACTCTCCAACCTGTCTAGTAAACGGAAAGCTATTTGAAGGTCAGTAGATAAGCAATAAACAAGTTCAGGGATAGAAAATGTTCTGATCGAGAATCATTAGGCAACGATTCAATATTCGGGAACTATGCAATATAGCTAAAAGCCGCACTCTCACGACTGTCTAGATCTTTCCATTCGCAGCAACTACCAGCCCTCGAGCGTCTGCTTTAGGTGACCGTTCCAATGTAAGTCTATGCAAGGGCGATCGCAGGCACGGGGGCGATCGCAGACCTCGGCAACGGCTCTGGCATCCATATTTTTGATGATTACATTGCTTTAGAGTGGCGTGCCCGAGAGAGCAGAGCCATCTATTCTTTCCCTCTGCAGTCTATCGAAGGGCTGGGCAAGTGGCAGGCAACCCAATGGTTGGGAGCCAACTCTCTTAGCATCGGCATGGCTTGCTGGCAGCGGTCTTCACCCCTGGGGCAGCGACCGTAGAGGCGGCAAACGCTGGGGTTGGGGTCAATGGGGCTGCGGGGCTCCCCGGTCAGGGGAATCGGATGGGGCTTGGCCTCAAAGCTGGGGATGGCTGAAATCAGCGCCTCAGTGTAGGGGTGGCGCGGGTGGTTAAACACCTGTTCGACGGGGCCAGCCTCAATAATTTGACCCAGGTACATGACTAGGATGCGATCGCACAGCAGCCGCACCACGTTCAAATCGTGGGAGACAAACAAATAGCTCATGCCCAGCCGCGCTTTCAAATCGGCCAGCAGGTGCAAAATCACCGCCTGCACCGACACATCCAGCGCCGATGTCGGCTCATCGAGCACCAGTAGCTTGGGGTTGAGGGCAATGGCTCGGGCAATGCCCACCCGCGCCTTTTGCCCCCCCGACAGCTGGTGGGGAAAGCGGCTCAACAGTTCCTGGGGCAGCCCCACCAGCTCCGCCAGCTCCGCCGCTCGCTCCTGAAGCTGGGTCTGATCTTGCACATTGCTCAGCCGCCGAATCGGTTCGGTAATGGTGTCGTAGGCGGTGAAGCGGGGGTTGAGGCTGTCGGTCGGGTCTTGAAACACCAGCTGAATCCCCGCCCGATAGGGGCTCTGGGGAAACTGCCGCACGGCAATCGTGCTCAAAATCGTGTCGTCAAAGCGAATTTCCCCCGAGGTGACATCCAGCAGCCGCGTAATCAGCCGAATCAGCGTGGACTTGCCACAGCCCGATTCGCCCACCAGGCCCAGGCTTTCCCCCGGCTGAATGTCGAAGGAGACATGATCGACGGCGTGGAGGTGCGCCTGCTTGCCCACGGGGAAGGTTTTGCAGAGATCGTGGACGTGGAGGAGAGGGTGGGTGGTGACGGGAGGCATGGGTGGATGGG
>NZ_JADEWX010000354.1 GCF_015207395.1 Nodosilinea sp. LEGE 07088 | reverse complement strand
AGTTATGGACCGACTGGGCACTCCAACTGATAGCGCTCAAACCCCATAAACATCGCTATTTTCAGCGTGGTCTCTATGCTCTATCCCTGATGCAGCAAGCTCTTTAGGTACGTTGTCACCCGTTAAGTGGACCCAGAAACCAGGCGGCGACGGCTAAAGGGATGAGGTAAAAAATGGAGAGGGCCACATCTAGCCACACTAGAATGTCGATGGCTCCAATCAGGATAGTGAGGCCGAGGCTTAAACTGACTAGGGTTACCTTCGACTGGCCTTCTAAAAAATTGATAATAGAGCGTTTCATCTATCTGTAAGTGAGGTTGGTGTGTTGCAAGTATGCTCAGACGATTTTTGGCCTCTAAAACAGCTTGTTACCCACTGACGTGAATTCGGGGTCGCTGCAGTGGGTCTGGCTCAGCTTTGCGCAACACCTCACGGGTGACCAGTGGCACGTCTCCTTCACCAAATAGGGTAAAACGCAGCAAATACCGCACTGGATTCCCCTCAACCCACTCGAAGTAAACGTGGGGTAAGGTGCCGGTCTGGTCGCGCAGGTAGAGGAGTAAAGCGGCGATCGCATTGGGCACTGCCGAACTTTTTACCCGCAGAATTCGATATCCTCCCACCTCCATCCCTTTGACCCGAATCATGTCGATAAACACCGAGGCGTCAAAGACCTGCACCTCCAGAAAGATCATCGGTTGAGAGCTGGGCAGGTGGCTGTCCGCCCGCACCTCTTGCTCCTTGAGCCGATATTCCAGGGCGTCTGCTCCCTTTTCTCGGCGATGGGCAATCAGCCGGATGGGCTGCCCCTTGAGCTGGTCAATAAACTGCCGCGCTGTGTCATCCAGTTCTACCCCGGTGACGCGCAGCTCGGTAGAGCGAAACACCCGCGAAATCAGGGATGTAACCACGATCGCGGTAATAAACAACGCCGCAATGCGAATACCGTCGGGGCGCTCAATCACATTGGCAATGGTGGTGTAGAAAAAGACCAGGGCAATGACACCAAAGCCCAGTGCCCCCCGTATCGATCCACGATGGTAGGCCGCCAGGGTCACCGCCACCGCTGCCGAACTCATCAGCACCAGGACTCCGGTGGCATAGGCCCCACCCTGGGCTTCGACACTGGCATCAAACACCAGGGTGACGACGAAGGCGATCGCGGTAAACACCAGCACCAGGGGCCGCACCGCCCCCGCCCATTCGGGCGCCATGCCGTAGCGGGGCAGGTAGCGCGGCACCAAATTCAGCAACCCCGCCATGGCGGACGCGCCCGCAAACCAGAGAATCGCGATCGTACTCAGGTCGTACAGGGTGCCGAAGCCGCTGCCCAAGTGCTGGTGAGCCAAATAGGCCAGGGCTCGTCCGTTCGCCTGTCCCCCCGCCTGGAATGCCGCCGCCGGAATTAAGACCGTGGTGATCACGCTGCTGGTCAGCAGAAAGAAACTCATGATCACGGCTGCCGTCGTCAGCAGCCGATGGGTATTGCGAATGCGTCCCGTAGGTTGCTTTTCAGTATCATCGGGGCTGCCCTGCACCAACGGCATCACCGCTACCCCCGTTTCAAACCCCGAGAGGCCCAGAGCCAGCTTAGGAAATAGCAGAATCGATAGGCCGATCATCCGCCAGGGACTGCCCTGGGTCGTCGTCAGCGCCGTTTGCCAGTTACCCAACAGCGTCGGCTGTTGGATCACCTGATAGCCTCCCACTCCAATCACCACCAGATTGAGGGTGAGATAGAGGGCCACTAGGGCCACAGCCAGCCCGATCGCTTCCTGAAACCCCTTCAGAAACACCGCGCCCAACAGCGCAATTAAGATCAGCGTCAGCGGCACGGCCTGACCTCGCAAAAACCCTGAAAACAGGGGGTTTTCCACCAGGTGAGCCGTAGCGTCGGCGGCGGATAGGGTAATGGTGCTTAACGGGTGACAAGGGTACTCAACGTCATGCGGTACAGGGCTTTGAGACAATAAAGGGGACAAAAAATAGGGAGCCTCAGTGCAGCTCCCCTAAACCAATATGTTTCCTGCATCCTACCAAACCA
>NZ_JADEWX010000112.1 GCF_015207395.1 Nodosilinea sp. LEGE 07088 | reverse complement strand
GTTTTTCTGGGAGGGGGCAGGGGTGGGTTTTTCTGGCTACTTGCCCATGCCCAGCTGTTGGGCCTTCTGATAGACCTTGCCCTCGGTCAGTAGCGACGGAGCAATCACCACTTCCACCTGCTGCATCTCTTTGAGATCTTTGGCCCCCAGGGTGCCCATGCTGGTTTGCAGCGCCCCGAGGAAGTTGTGGGTGCCATCGTCGAGCCCGGCGGGGCCGCGCAAGATCTGCTCCAGGCTGCCGGTGGTGCCCACTTTGATGCGGGTGCCCCGGGGCAATACTGGACTGGGGGTGGCCATGCCCCAGTGGAACCCGCGCCCAGGGGCCTCGGCGGCGCGGGCAAAGGGTGAGCCAATCATCACGCCGTCGGCACCGCAGGCGATGCATTTACAAATGTCGCCCCCCGTCACCAGGCCACCGTCGGCAACAATCGTGACGTAGCGTCCGGTTTCGTTAAAGAAATCGTCGCGGGCGGCAGCGCAGTCGGCCACCGCTGTCGCCTGGGGAATGCCAATGCCCAGCACCCCGCGAGAGGTGCAGGCCGCACCGGGGCCAATGCCCACCAAAACGCCCGCTGCCCCGGCTTTCATTAAATTGAGGGCGACGTCGTAGGTGACGCAGTTGCCCAACATCACTGGCATCGGCATCTCGGCGCAAAAGGTCGCCAGGTCTAGGGGGCTGATGTCGGGCGGAGACAGGTGCGCGGTGGAGACCACGGTAGCCTGCACAAACACCAAGTCAGCCCCAGCCGCAGCGACAGTAGCGCCAAACCGGGCCGCGCCAGCAGGGGTTAGGCTGACAGCAGCTACACCGCCGCCAGCTTTGATGGCTTGAATGCGCTGGGTAATCAGTTCAGGCTTGATCGGCTCGGCGTAGAGGGTCTGCATCAACCCCACAAACTCCTCTTTGCCCACCGAGGCAATCTGATCGAGGATGGGCTCAGGATCTTCGTAACGGGTTTGAATGCCCTCCAGGTTGAGCACCCCCAGGCCCCCCAGCTCAGAGAGCCGAATGGCCATAGTCACATCCACAACCCCATCCATGGCGCTGGCGATAATGGGAATTTCGCGCTCCACGCCACCGATCTGCCAACGGGTATCGGCCAGGCTTGGATCCAGGGTTCGGGGCCCTGGTACCAGGGCAATTTCATCAATGCCGTATGCTCTGCGGACTACTTTGCCGCGACCAAGTTGTATATTCACGTCCTTCTCAAACCTCTGGGCCAAAACCATTAGGCTAGCCTAGCAAAAAAGAAATCTCGCCGTATAGCCATTGGGCCGAAACCCTTCTGATAACAGGGTTATCGGCGGTGGGTGATAAGATTGGGCAGGTTTGGGCCAGAACAGGCTCTAGTTCACTAGACTTTTAGCGGGGAAAACCGGTTGTGAATCTGTCGTCGCTGACGTTTTTGCGCAAGATGCGATCGGCCCATCGCCAGTTTGCTGTGATTGGCCTGGGGCGGTTTGGCCGGGCCGTGTGCGCCACGCTAAACAGTATGGGTTATGAAGTGCTGGCGGCCGATGTCGATGAGCGGCGGGTGAGCCAGGCCCTCACCGACCAAATTGCCGCCCACGCCCTACAACTCGACACCACCCAGCCCACGGCCCTCAAAGAGGCCGGCATTACTGACTTTGATACGGTGATCGTGGCCATTGGCAACTATGTCGAGGAGAGTATTATCACCACCCTCAACCTCAAAGAGGCTGGGGTAAAAAATGTGGTAGCCAAAGCGTCGTCTGAGATTCACGGCAAGCTGCTCGATCGCGTCGGGGCTGACCATGTGGTCTTTCCTGAGCACGAAATGGGCTGTGAACTGGCGCGATCGCTGACCACCCCCGGCATTCTCGATCGCTTTGAGATCGACCCCAACCACTGTATTGCCGAAGTCATCGTGCCCCAGGCCTTTGACCAAAAGACCATCGTCGATCTTGACATGCGCAATCGCTATGAGCTCACCCTGCTGGCCGTCAGCCAAGAAGACGACCCCGACCAGTTTGAAATTAACCCCAGTCCGGTCACCCGCCTCAAAGCCGGAGGCTTAATGGTGGTCATCGGCAGCAACAAGGGTTTAGAACGTCTACCGGTGTAGCCCATGCGCGTGATTGGTCTGATCAGCGGCACCTCTGCCGACGGTATTGATGCCGCCCTGGTCGAACTCAACGGCCAGGGTTACGACCTGAGTATTTCCTTGGTTGAAGGGCTCACCTGGCCCTACCCCGCCGACCTTCAGCAGCAGATACTGGCTTTGTGCGCTGGCGAGGCCTGTAGCCTAGAGCAGTTGGCTGAGCTAGACGATGCCGTAGCTCGGGGTTTTGCCCAGGCGGCCCAGGCGCTGATCGCCCAGGCGGGCCCCGCTGACCTGGTCGCCTCCCACGGGCAAACCGTGTTTCATCGCCCGGTGGGTCGCCCGACCCTACCGGGCCAGGGGCCGATGCGCCTGGGCTACACCCTACAGTTGGGGCGGGGGGCGGCGATCGCCCAGCAGGTCGGTCTACCCACCCTAAGCAATTTTCGCCAGGCCGATATCGAGGCCGGGGGCGAAGGCGCACCCCTGGTGCCTATTGTTGATCTCTGCCTGTTTAGCCACCCCACCCAGCGGCGGTGTGTGCAAAACCTCGGCGGCATCGGCAATGTGGCCTATCTGCCCCCCTGGAATCGCCAGGGCAATGCCCCACCCCCCCAGGTGCTGGGCTGGGATACTGGCCCGGCCAACTCCCTAATTGACATTGCCATGCACACCCTGTCTGAGGGCACCCTAACCTACGATCGCGACGGGACTTGGGCTGCCCAGGGTAACCCCTGTCTACCCCTGGTAGAGGCGTGGCTAGAGCATCCCTACTTTAGGCAACCACCGCCCAAGTCTACCGGGCGCGAGCTGTTTGGCTGGGACTTTTTCCATCAGTGCCACCAGGCGGCCCAAGCACGGGGGCTCAGCCCTACCGATTTAGTCGCCACCCTGACAGAATTTACCGCTGCCACCGTGGCTCATGCCTACCATACTTTTTTGCTGGCCCCGCCCGAGACGGTGCTAGTGTGCGGCGGCGGTAGCCAAAACCCAGTGCTGATGGCGCGACTCCAGGCGCACCTCCCCGAGACGTTGGTACAAACTACCGATGCCCTCGGGGTGTCGGCCAACTACAAAGAGGCGATCGCCTTCGCCGTGCTGGGCTATTGGCAATGCCAGGGCTTTCCGGGCAACTTGCCCGCCGTTACCGGAGCGACTCGCCCAGTTATCCTGGGGCACCGCAGCGATCCACCTTGGCCCGCCGATCCCTAGGGATTGCTTTGGTCCCTTACCCTAGTCTGGGCAATAGGGCGTATGCTTGAGGAGCGCAGAAGAGTACGGTGAGCCAGGCTTGTCCTTAGACAATGCCAGCGTTGTCAGAGGTAGGTTAGGGGCCGGGGGAGCATTGTGTGGTGCATAGCTTTTTAATTGAACCTGGGCGGTGGACTCTTCAAGGCCACTGGATGGAGCGCGATCGGCTGCCAACCCCGGTCAAGGGCAAAATCTTAATTGCCTGGAGTCGCGACGATTGGTTCACCATGGTGATGAAAATGGTCTTGCCCGACACCGAGCCTGCAGAAATGGCGCTCCAGTATCGGGGTCGGTTGACTAGCGGCGACGTGCAGTACACCTTTGTACTGCAGCACAGCCTGTTGGGGCGGGTAGAAGGGGAAGGGTGGTTGGCCCCCGACTCGATCATTCAACGGTATTGGGCCCTGGGCGATCGCCAGCGGCGCACCGGCTTTGAAACCCTCTATCGTCTAGATGGCGATCGCTATCATCTATCGAGCGGCATTATGACGGGCCACTATCTCACCAGCGCGATGGAAGCCACTCTACACCTACAGAGTGCTCTTTAATGGGCCCTGAGTCTGGCACTCTCTGATACCCGACAACTGACCGATTAGAATGTAGTGTATTGACCACAAAATCTTCTGGCCATAGCTGGGCATATTAGTGCTAAGCGCTAAACCAGGTTGTCATGGCTGGGTGTGATATGGGTGTGTCATTGAATATGTTGAAGGTGTGAAGCGCTAGCCTCGTCAGGGCAACAGCTTGGTCTTAGGTTCGGGGCTGTAGCGGCAAGTTAGTCATCGTCTAGCCTGACCACAGTCTGGCCTGGCTACACAACACAGCCCTGAAATTTACGACGCGAGCTGGGGGCCTGGGTTGGGGAAGAGGCTAGGCCCAGTGGTTTATGGCTCTGAACTCTGCGCAAAATTTGTCCACTGCACGCTTTCCCATCACTCCCCTTTGCCCCTGGCTGTTCATTGTTATGCTATGGCTGATTCAAACCTGGGCTGTAAATTAGCTAATCGCTATGAGCTTCTAGAACCCATCGGAGAGGGGTCCATGGGGCGGGTCTATATGGCCGAAGACCTATTGCTCGGCAGCGTCAACGTGGCTGTGAAGCTACTATCTCAAACCCTGCCCAGCGAAAAAATGCGCGATCGCTTCATGCAGGAAGCCATGACCTGTGCCCAACTCGGCCAAAAAAGCATCCATGTCGTGCGGGTCACCGACTATGGCGTCAACGATGAAGGCGTGCCCTTCTACGTCATGGAATACCTCCAGGGCCAAAGCCTGAGTCAGATGATTCAGACTCAGCCTCTCCTCCTGCCTCGGTTTTTAGGATTGATTCGACAAGTTTGTCTGGGCCTACAGGCGGCCCATGAAGGCATCATCCTCAAAAGCCAGCGGGATCCAGTACCCATCATTCACCGCGATATCAAGCCCAGCAACATCATGATTGTGCAAGATTCCACCCTGGGGGAACTGGCTAAAGTATTGGACTTTGGCATCGCCAAAATGGTGCAGATCGACAGCGACCAGACCAGCAGCTTTATGGGGACCCTGGCCTATGCTTCCCCTGAGCAAATGGAGGGCCGCGAACTCGACAGTCGCTCCGATATCTATAGCCTGGGGGTGATGATGTTCCAAATGCTGACCGGGCACCTGCCGATTCGGGCCAGCAGCCATACCTTCGGCGGATGGTACAAGGCGCACCAGAGCCAATCTCCCAAACGGATGGGTGATGTCGCCAAAACCGCTAAAATTCCTAAGCTGCTCGAAGATCTGGTCATGGACTGCATGGCCAAGACCCCCCAAGATCGGCCCCAAAGCACCCAGGCGATCTTAGCAGCCCTAGAGCCACTGCAGGCCCGCTACGGCAGTGGCTTGCGCATTAGTCAGCAGATCGGTAAGACACTCGTCCGGGTACCGGTTACTCGGCAACCGGCGCCCGCCGAAGTAGTACAGGAGGATCAAGTTTGTCGGCTGACCGTATGGCCAACGAATAAGCCCGTCGCCGAAATAGTTTTTCCTCACCCGCTGCCCACCAGCCAGGAGCCTCTAGCCACCCTCTGGGCCATGATGCCTGCTGATGAAATCAATCGGCGACTGGTGAGCACTCGCTATAACACCTTTATCTGCACGATGTCACCTCACCCCATGATGTTGTGGCTGACGGTGCTCTACAGTAGTTCCCACGGGGCCCGTTGGCTGCCCTGCTATCTCGATTTAAAGATTGCCTTGGGCCAAGAGATGGCCGGACTTTTGGCTAAGACCGGTACCTACAGACTGTTGCTATTTGCCCTCGAAAATCCTCGTCGCTGCGCCCATGTGCTTACCTGTAGTGTGTCAACTCCCCAGCGTAGCCTGTTGCAAGAGTGGGCGCTGACGGCACGTAGCCGGCCTTCGACCGGTGCAACCACGATTAGCCGTGATCTGCTGCGCAACGAGCTGCAAAATAAACTCAAACCCAAGGTTCTGCAAAAGCTAGAGTCGATCTACGTTGACACTGGCTCTAATCTTTTCGATTGACCGACTAATAAGGCTGGTACGGTGGCCAACTTGTTTGCGTAGTTAGCCGTTAATTTGGGAAGAACAACACCGGGTGCCAACTGCACCGCAGCAGCTCACGAGTCAGGCTGGGGGTCGACCACTTGAGAATACCCCCGGCGCCGCGATCACAGGTTGCGATCGCGCCAATGTCATATATCTCAGCCGTTTTAGTAATTTCCGCTAGGGGGGCACCCTCTACAACGTCCGTATTAACTACTAAATTTAGAGAGGCCAGTTTGGCCTGTACCTGATCTAGCTCCTGCTGCGCCTGTTGTATGGGGTTATCTCCATGTAGTTCGCGGCGTATATTGTCATCGATAACCCACAGCAGGCGCACCCGCTCCAGCACTGAATGGGGGTTAGTTTTCACCTGATGGCAAATTTTTTCGATCAGATTTTTGCTACCGTCGCGACCGTCGTAGGGCACCAGCAGGTAGCGAAACAGATGAGCGCAGCGCAGCTCTAGCTCCGCCGTCGTGAAGGTCGATACCAGCTGTGGGCGCAAAATAATGAGTGGAATCTCAGTTGCCTCAGCCAGTCGAGCAGTCGTGCTGCCAAACAGCTTTTCTTCCAGCATGGTGCGGGTGGGTGTACCCAGAAAAATCACATCGACCTGATGCTGCTTGGCCAGGTGCAAGATGCTCTCGCTAGCTCGGCCCATTTGGACTTCAACCGTTACCTCAATGTCATTGGGGAGCTCACGCAGCAGGGTTTGTAGGTGCTGTCGAGGTTGCTCTAGCATTTTAGGGTCTTCCCGGGGAATCTCACGTTCGCTCTCCACCGGTACGTTGTGAAAAAACACCAAATACTTAAACCCACCAGCTGCCAGGCTCGGCACAAACTTGGCAAGCCGATCCATGCCATCGGTGAAGTCAGTACAAATGAGCGCGCGCTGAAACATAGGTCCCCCGTTCAGGTGCAACAAAAGGTACAAAACCAGCGATCGCTCAACCAGGCGATCGAGATCACCTTACTCAACCGATATAACAGCCGAGCAGGCCCTCTTACTTACCATAACGTTAGACCGAGCTGTTTCAACTGCTCCAGGTCAGCCTGAGAGCCCATTCCCACCGCAGGAACCCAGGGCCTGCCCTACAACCCTTAATCTAAAATTTCTTGAAACGATGCTTAGACCGAGTTGCGAGCAGGCGCTGTTTACGCTTGTTTAAGATTGATACTTGGGTATTGATGCTTGGGTATTGATGCTTGGGCTCTGGATGCCTGAGCAGAGGCTAAGCCCGAATGAGGCAGACAAAAACGAATATTGGCGACTTTTTTATCTATCCAGGCAAGTTTGCTAACGTGACTTGCGGCTGTGCTGGTTCACTGAGCATCGAAGGTGACGCCCCGGCATCCCCGGCCCGATTCAAGGGAATCCTGCAAGAGAGGGAGGTCGCCGACTTCATGCCGTTCTGCAACGATCAGAAACTAGATTTGAGGGTTAGGCCCAATCCCCCACTCATGCTTGAGAAAGTGTTTGTACATTGTCTCCCGCATCATCATTTGCTCGTAGAGCTTGACTAGGAACTGCTGGGCCTGCTCCCGGCTCATTTTGTCTACCTGGGTCTCAAAGGACCGCAGATTGAACTGTTGCTCCAAGGAAAGTTGCATGGGTTCATTCATGGATTTACTCCTGAGAGAGAGAACAACACCCCAGTGGTGTGTAGCCACCCAAGCCAACAGCCTGGGCCACTGACCGATGTACCTGCTCGGCTCCCCATAGGAAAACCAGCTCAAATACATCTAACCTCCCACCGGGATAGGTTGTAACTACAGCGATGGCCAACGTCAATACGCCGTTGTTTACAAATTATAACAATTGTTTGACAAAGATCCAGTGATTTGTGTTCTGAGTGAATATAGACAGTTATCCCCCAGCCGACGTGAATCGGTTAGGAATTTACAATTTTTAGCAATGACTGATAAGTAAAAATGCTCAAGGTAAACTTCTTAATCTATTCTTTGTCTAGACCGAGAAGTCGTGTAAATCTGTTTTTGCCAGAGGTGCTGATCATACGCTCGCATTAAAACGCGCTACAGCTCCCCGGTAGCTAACTCCCTACTGGTCAGTATCAGGAGTTTGGCTGGGGTGATTAGAGCTGCTGTCAGGACAGGTAACATTGAGCACCACCACCGTAATATTGTCGCGTCCACCGCGCTGTTTCGCAGAATTAACCAATGCTATAGCGGCGGACTCACAGGCGCGAATTGACTTGAGATGAGAGGCAATCAGGTGGTCGGAGAGTTCTTCGGTTAACCCATCGCTGCACAGGAGAAGGCGATCGCCGCTGTTTAAATCCAGGGGCTGAATCCCAATTTCAGTTAGATCATCACGACCCAGGCACTGAGACAGGACATGACGCCAAGGATGATTACGTGACTGTGCTAGCGTCACTTCTCCTGCTCGAATCGCTTTGGCAATCCAGGTATGGTCTTCGGTCAGTTGCTCTAGGTGATGACCTCTGAGGCGATAGAGGCGAGAATCGCCTACATGGGCACACCAAGGGGCAGAATCACTCTCGCGAAAGGTAACGACAACCACCGTAGTACCCATGTCACCTCGCTCGGGGTGCTGGCGCTGGTCGTCGAGGATGGCGGTGTTAGCCTGCTTTAGCGCTTGCTCCAACAGCATGGCGGTCGCTGTTGCCGCGTGCCAATTTTGCTCTAGAAAAGTTTTAATGGTGTTGGTTGCCAACCGACTCGCTTCCTGCCCGCCAGCATGACCACCCATACCATCTGCAACTATGAAAAATCGCCCGTCAGGGTCGATGTGATAGTCATCTTGATTACTGGTACGCAGCAGACCTGGATCCGATAGCCCTGAAAAGATGCAAGTTACCATAGCAAACCTGGGCTAAACCATTAGGGCAGGCGATCGGCCCGATTGACCTTGAGCACCGCCCGCAAAAATGCAATGCCAGTTCCCACTGCCAGCGCCCCCGGCAGCAGCGCTAACCAAATAAACTCTGACAAGACAAGCACAGTGGCCGAGAGCGTAAAAGCCCCCACTAAAATGGCATAGTTATTGGCCATCGTCACGCCACTAATGCGTCGTAGCGCCCGGTCGGTTTCTACCGATCGCACCCGTACTCGAATATCACCGCGCTCTAGCTTGTCGAGCGTGTCTTCGATTCGTCTAGGCAGGCCTAGGGCAGAGGTGCTGACTTGAGCCGCTTGGCGGCTAAGTTCACCGAGCAGGCCATTAGCTCCATCGGTCGGATTACCATTAGTCATAAGTTGTGCAGCAAACGGCTTGGCCGCTTCCATAAAGTTGAACTCGGGATCTAGCCCTTTGCCCACCCCTTCCAGGGTAGAAAAGGCTCGCATTACAAAGGTAAACGTGGCCGGAAAACGAAAGGGTTGATCGTAGGCAACGGCGTAGAGGTCATCGCTGATGGCGTTAATGGACTGCTCCTCGAAGGGTTTGTCCATAAAGTTATCCAAAATGTACTGGATAGAGCGCCGTACAGGGCTCATGTCCTCGATTTCGGTCAGCGCCCCCAGTTCCACCAGCGAGTTCATCACCTGTTCTGCATCGCGCTGGGCAACGCCCATAAAGGTGCTCATGAGGCGCTGTCGAGTAACGGGCTGCACCTGCCCCATCATGCCAAAGTCATAGAAAATTAGCGATCCATCGAGGTTGACCGCAATATTGCCGGGATGGGGGTCAGCGTGGAAAAACCCATTGTTAAGGAGTTGGTGCAGGTAAGCTTGGGCACCGAGTCGGGCCAGGCGCTTGCGGTCTAGGCCAGCGGCTTCGAGGGCCTCATAGTGGCTAATTTTGATGCCGGGCATGTATTCTAGGGTCACCACCCGCGAGGAGGTGAGGCGCCAAAATACGCGGGGCACGTTAACCCAGTCTTCACCCCGAAAATTACGCCGGAAGGTATCGGCGTTGCGACCCTCGTTAAGGTAGTCAATTTCTTCCCATAGAATACGGCAGCACTCTTCGTAGATGCCAATCCAGTCGCGGCCTCGTCCCCAACTGGGATGGCTTTGGAAGTAATGGGCGATGCCTTTGAGGATGGATAGGTCAATGGTAAATAGCGATCGCAGCCCTGGTCGCTGCACTTTCACGACCACTTCTTCACCACTGTGAAGCTGGGCTCTGTGGACTTGACCTAGGCTAGCTGCGGCTAGGGGAATGGGGTCAAAGGTACGGTAAAGCGTATGAATTGGCTTGCCGAGATCGGCCTCAATGATATCGCGGGCCTGTTCATAACTAAAGGCCGGCACGCGATCCTGTAGTTTTGAGAGCTCTTCAACAAACTCAATTGGAAAGATATCTGCCCGGGTTGAAAACAGTTGCCCCACCTTAATAAAAGTAGGCCCCAGATCCAGCAGGGTTTCGCGGATCCAGACCGCTAACTGACGACGGCGGATTGTTTGAGCTTCCGCCGTGATGGTGCCGCCATAGCTCCAAGCCTTGCCGTAGCGCCAGCGAGCCGACAGCAACCGCAGCACAAATCCCCAAATGTCTACAAACCGCCTCTGACGGGAATAATGCCCTCGATTCCAACGGTAGGTATCTTGACGAAAGGGTAACGGTTTTTCGGCAGAGACCGGGTCAAGGGTAGCCGTTCCGGCTAGAGGCCGTGAGCTAGAAACAGGCGTTTGTTCAAACTCAGTACTATAGGAACCTGCCGCTACCACTCCATGTCCGACATGGCCCTCAACCGCTGGAGAGGAAGAGGGGAGTTGGGATGACGTTGACGAATCAGAAAGGGCAGACACTCAAGATCCTAACGATGGATTAAAACAAATTTCACCAGCTAGCTGGCCTCAGCAATACAGCCTTGAGCGCTAGCGACGAGATTAGGCTCTATGACTAAATTTGAGACGTAGCGCGGTACTGCTGTAGCGCAACGCGTACCTGGGCAATTTCAGCCCGCAAGGTATCAATGGTGGCCTGAAGATCCGTAGCGGTGCCGACCTCTCCAGAGGTTGAATTGCCTGAGTAAGGTTGACCTGCCTCAGCTTCAGCCTGCTGGGCCCGAGTCATGACTTCTTCGGTGAACTGACGAAAGTATTCCCGTTGCTCAGCATCGAACTTACCCACTAGGCTTAAGCTATCGGTCAGCAACCGCTCGGCCCGCTCATTGACAGCATCAGCCAGGGCCCGACCGACAAAAAATGCATGCAGCACAGGGCTACTCATAGCTAACCTCAGAAAACTTACTTGTAACAGAACTATTTTAACTGTAGAGAATTATAACGTTCTTATTCATCTAACATCGGACAGATATTCAGGTAAGTTTGGCTTGGCCTGCGATGGCCTAGCGACGGCTTTATTCAGGAAGGCAGGGCTAGGGGCTAGCTAGACGAGGGCGCTGGCGCATTGGGAAGGGGAGGGGGTGCCAGGGGTGGCGGTGCTGCACCTGATGGTAGATTTGGCATCGGTTTGGGCGCTAGGGGAGCGGGGGTTGTACGGGTTCGAGCGCTGGCGCTGCATCGGGTTCGGGGATTGGGGTCGGCGCAACTGGGGGCACGGGCTCAGCCGTAACCCCAGGCTCTACGGGAGAGTCCCAGGGTTCTACCGCTTGATCTAGAGGGTCTGGCGCAAACTCGGGTTGAGCTACGGCTGGCGCCGGCGCAGCCGGTTCTTGAACCTCAGGAATAAAGTCGGTAGGGGGGGCACCTGCGGGGGCATTGCCGTAGTCGGGGCGATCGCGCACGGTAGGGGCCTCGTCCCAAGGTTGCCAAAGGGTATTGGTGTTCCAGTCTGGCAGGGCTGGAAAAGACTGGTTGGGGTTAAGCCGCTCCTGGGTGCTAGAGGTAGGGGGCTGCAGACGAGCATAGAAGCCTAGGCCCAGGCCTCCGACCGTAGCGGTTAAGCCAGTCAGAAGCAGAGCCAGCACTGGCTGGTAAGAACGCTGGGCCGTGGCTGGCGCGCTGGCCTGGGAAAGTATGCCGGACTCTCGGTTGCTGGCGATAGCTACCGTAGCCGGTGAAACCCGATCATGGGGTTGAGCCGCAGGCCGCAGCTCGGATGATTGTGGCTCGGCAGATGGTGGCTCGGCAGATTGTGGTTCAGCGGGCAGTGTCTCGGGGGCAGGCAGTAGGGCGACCCAATCGGTGAGGGGAATGGTAGGCAAGGCCCGATCGCGAGGGCTACCTTGCTCTAAGGCTGTATCCACGCTGGTTGGCAGCGCTGGGTAGCGGCGACGTATGTCTACGGTGAGGGGGGCTTTGGTATCGGTGGCCTGCTGTCCAGTGAGCAAAAGGTAGAGGAGATGACTGAGCGATCGCACCAGCTCGGTCTCTTCAGGGGCTACCGAATCGGGAGAGGCGAGGGGTTCAGATTCCCCAGGGGTGAGGTCAAACCCAGTCAACACGATGGTTTGCGCCTGGGGATTCAGCCACAGCTGATCGGGGGTCAACCGCAACCCAGCCCAACCCAGCCACCGCAGCGCTTGCAGGGCTTCAACCAGCTGACGAATAATGCTCAGGCTGAGCTGGGGAGATAACGGAGCAGTCGGGGTGATTAATTGATCGAGTGGCGTGCCAGCAGGATTAGTAAAGGCTTGATAGCACACCCCTTCTTCTTCAAATCCGCCCAGGTAGCGCGGCAAGACCGGATGCTTGAGAGCAGTCACCTGCTCTAGGTAGCGGTAAAAGTCTTGCCGCGCAGTAGCTTCAGGCAGGGCCCCCGGATTGCGGCTGCCCAAGACGCGCAGCTGCACCCATTGCCCGCTAGCGACATCCATGGCCAGGTACACCGGCCCAATCGTATCCTCGGCAACCCAGGCCTCGATTACATAGGCGCCATGGCTGAGGGCGGTACCGACGGCTAATGTCATAGGAATACAGGACAGTCAAATATCTTCGTTACTTTACCTCTCTACCGGATGATCTAGGGGCTGGATGTGCCAGTATCTTGCCGACTGTTAAGGACGGGGATAGCGCTGGGCTAAAAAGGCTTCGGCTTCACCTGGAGTGGTGATATCGCCGTTGAGCTGAGCCGCGAGCAGGGCTGCCAGCATCGGGCGAAAGCTAGGCCCCGGCGGATATCCCAAGCGCTGAAGCTGATGGCCATCGATCAGGGGTGATGTCGACATCCAATGGCGGAGATACTGCCATACGGTCGGGCCCAGCAGACGGGGGAAGCGGGCACAGGCTAACAGGAGAGTGGCCAAATCAGCCTGACTGTAGGCGCTATATAGGTCACTGGGGAGCGGGTCAGACATGACTAGCAATCGCCAGCTCTGCTCTAGCCCATGCAGCTGGGCCAGCCGCTCAATGGTGCGATCGGGGAGCTGGAGCTGGGTCGCCAGGGGCGAACGCGCGGTTGGCGGTACCGCTGCCAGCAACCCTTCCAACCGCAGCAGCCAGGGTGGCCCCAGATCGAGCCAGTCGAGGTGTCGGGCCCAGCGGCTGAGACGGTGCAGCTGCTGCCAGAGTACAGGGGTCATGGCCAGGTCACTGTGTAGACAGCGTAGAGCCCCCAGCTGATCGAGCAGCGTCAGGGCCGATTGCCAGTAGGCAGCCTCCAGAATATACTTCAGCTCATTCTTGAGCCGTGCCTGCAGGGCGGGGGTACGCTTCATCTGCCGCTGCATTTGACTGTAGACCCCGCTGGCCATGGCATGGTGAATGTAGCCCTCGGTTTGGGCATCGAGAGCAAAGCCCAGGCGTACGGCAAATCGTACAGCTCGATAGATGCGAGTGGGGTCTTCAATAAAGCTATTGGCATGGAGTACCCGAATCACCCCCTGGCGCAAATCCACCAGGCCGCCGAAATAGTCGAGCAGCTGCCCTGCTCCGGGTTCGGTTAACCTGACGGCTAAAGCGTTGATCGTAAAGTCGCGGCGGTATAGATCTTGCTGAATGGAGCTGGCTTCGACCTCGGGGTTGGCGGCGGGGTAGGGATAAAACTCTGTGCGGGCGGTAGCCAGGTCAATCATTAATCCAGCTAGGGGATGGTCTAGGTCTTTGTGCCATATCAACGATGCCGTTTGAAACCGCCCGTGCACCTGCACATCGACTTGAGGAAATCGATCTTGGATAATTTTAGCTAGCTCTACCCCGGCCCCGACCTGCGCCGTATTAAAAAAGCCGTCTACCACTAAATCGAGATCCGGCAACGGGGCTGTGGCACTATTGTGACTCAGCAGCAGATCGCGCACAGCCCCCCCGACTAAGTAGAGGTGCCAACCGCGTTCCTGGGCCGCGAGCGTAATCTGCTGCAAAATAGCTTGCAGATCTGGGGAGAGGCTGATTGCCAGGGTATTTTGCAGCGTAGGGGCTGGGGGCAAAGCCAGAGCGGTTGGCCCACTGGTCTGCTGCCCACTCCTCTGGTATCCGCTCGTCTGGTGCCCGCTGATTTGATGTAAGTGGCGCAGCAGATCGGTACGGGTGACCACGCCGACCAGGGCGCCCTGGCGTAGCACTGGCAGGCGGCCAATATCGTAGGTCACCATCAGGTGTTCGATTTGGGCGAGGGGGGTCTCAGGGGTGATGGTTTTGAGGTTAGTGGCCATGTAGCCCTTGACCGGGGCATGGCTGAAGCCGTGGTGAATCGCCAGGTCGAGATCGCGGCGGGAGATAATGCCTGCCAGGGCCCCCTGTTCATCCACCACCGATAGACCCGAGTGGCCGTAGCGCAGCAAAATACGCTGGGCTTCACGAATCGTCGTATCGGGGCGAATAGTGCGTACTGGCGACGACATCAGATCGCGGGCTGTGGGGCTGGGGGGCAGGTGCGATCGCGCGGCCTCGATCACCTGCTGCACCACCTCCCCTGGCGTTGCCGTAGCCAGCTGGGCCGATGCTGCGGTTGGGTGACCGCCACCGGCCCACGGCGTCAACAGCTGCCCCCAGTTAAAGCTTGTGCCCAGACGCCCCTGCGCTCGAGCAATCAAGGTCAGCTTGTAAACATCCTTTACTTGGGGATCGGCCTCAGATAGAGACGAACTGCCCAGTTCTCGAGTGGATGCTTTGGTAGGATAATAGGCTGCCACCAGCAGAGCATCGGCATCGGCCAGGGAAATCAGGCGTTCTGCCAGCCCCGATAGCCCGGGCACGTAGCCGTCTACCTTGAGCAACACCCAGGCCAGATCATGGTGCCCCACAGTTTCTACCTGTAGAGTTGCCATCGCCTCGGTCAATAACGCCTGGATAGCAGGGCTGAGTCCCGGCTCTATAAAGTCGGCGATGACCGCCAAGTTGGCTCCATGGCCCATTAACCAGGCCAGGGCGGCGGCATCTCGGGCTGTAGCTGCCTCGTACAGCAGTGATCCCGTATCGCTATGGATTCCTAGGGCCATGACCGTGGCCTCAGCTATGGTCGGCTGGATATTTTCAGTTTGCAGCGCCTCCACCACCAGGGTGGTAGCAGCACCTACGGCCCCCAGAGTGGTCTGCTGGGCCGCTAGGGTTTCAGCGGTGGCGGGGTGGTGGTCGTAGAGTTCAATGGGTATCCCCTGGCGCTCGGCCTGGGCAATCCAGTCGGCTGCCGGGCCAAAGCGATCGCGCTGCTGGGCATCAACCAAGATTAAATGACGAATATGGTCAGGATTCACCGCCCGGCGCTCAATCAGTGGATACTCATCGCGGTAGAGGGCGAGAAACCGCTGCACCGTTGGATGACAGCCCCCAGTGAGCACAATCCGGCGGCCAGGGCGCAGTCGCGCTAAGCCAACCGCCGCCCCCAGGGTGTCAAAGTCAGCAGTCGTGTGGCAAAGAACCAGATCCATACTTTTCCCAGGGGCCTCTTTTCTGATAGCGTACTGGTTAGGGTAGTGTGGCTATTAGCCCCGACTTGGGCTATTCACCGCCGTCTCTGCTGCTGTGTTTGAGAGAGCAAAGATAAACCAATGGTAATTCTGTTTCAACTCGCGCTGTTTGCCCTGGTGCTGATGTCTTTTGTGTTGGTGGTGTATGTGCCCGTTGCCTACGCCTCCCCCCAAGACTGGGATCAGTCTAAAAAGCTGATCTTATTTGGTTCGATCATCTGGGGCGTGCTGGTGGTTGTAGTGGGTGGCCTTAACTACTTTGTAGTGTAGATACGTATTATTTCAGACTCGACTATTCAGGCACAAACAATCTATGGC
Organism: Nodosilinea sp. LEGE 07088; assembly: GCF_015207395.1. Classification (GTDB taxonomy): domain Bacteria; phylum Cyanobacteriota; class Cyanobacteriia; order Phormidesmidales; family Phormidesmidaceae; genus Nodosilinea. Next base: position 4,437 of record NZ_JADEWX010000112.1, on the reverse strand, counting down.
AGTTTTTGAAGGCACGTTAGTTTCTACAGGGTCTCCACGGTTTGCCATTGTGTTGGGTCGATTTAACGATCTGGTGACCGGTAAGCTACTGGAGGGCTGTCAGGACTGTCTCAAGCGCCATGGCATTGATGTCAATCCCGACGGTACCCAGGTCGATTATGCTTGGGTACCCGGCAGCTTTGAGATTTCGCTAGTGGCCCGCCAGCTTGCCCTCACCGGGCGGTACAACGCCATCATTTGCCTAGGGGCTGTGATTCGCGGTTCTACTCCCCACTTCGACTATGTGGCGGCTGAGGTGGCTAAGGGCGTAGCGGCAGTCGGCTTTCAAACTGGGGTGCCGGTTATCTTTGGGGTGCTAACCACTGACACTCTGCAACAGGCCCTGGAGCGGGCGGGTATCAAAGCCAATCACGGCTGGGATTACGCCATGAGTGCGCTGGAGATGGCTAGTCTGATGGGGCAAATTTATGCCGCAGGCAGTAGTGCGGCCAATGGGTCTGCCCGCTTGGGCCCAGGCGCTGGGGCATCGCCTCAAACGGCGGTTGTCACCGATGCTGGCGCTGTTTAGAGACTGGCAGATGCCAAAAAAATGTTGACATAGCTACACTTTTTTGAGATTCTAGATAAAGTCAAAACCAGAGATAGTTGTTCTTCAAGCCTGGTTTTATGCGGGTATAGCTCAGTGGTAGAGCGTCACCTTGCCAAGGTGAATGTCGCGCGTTCGAATCGCGTTACCCGCTTATTAGGTTATTTATGTCTGTGAGTGAGCTGTTTAGTTGCCGCTAGCCTTGAGGGCGAGTGCTCGCAACGGGCAAAATAAGGCATCGGGTCGATGCCCCCGGAGCCAGTAGGTTTCCATATTACCGCGCCCTTTGATGGCAATATTGCCTCGGTATTCAAGCCGGTAATCGTCTTTGAGGCGATCGTAGGTGGTGGCGGTCACTTGAATCATACCCGGTTCGCTGGAAGCCTCCATCCGACTGGCCACATTAACCGCATCGCCCCAGAGGTCGTAGATAAATTTTTTGGTGCCAATCACCCCGGCCACGACTACGCCAGTATTGATGCCAATGCGGATCTCGATGGGCTTCCCTGACTCGGCCTGAAAGGAGGTGGTGACCTGCTGCATAGCCAGGGCCATTTCTGCGATCGCTTCGGCATGATCCTGGCGTGGAATGGGTAAGCCCGCCGCGACCATGTAAGCATCGCCAATGGTCTTAATTTTCTCTAGCCCCAGTTGCTCAGCCAGACCATCAAAGGTAGAAAAGATCTGGTTGAGCATGTCGACTAGATGAATCGGCGACATCTCGTGGGACAGGCTCGTGAAACCCACGATGTCGGCAAATAAAATCGTTACCTCGTCAAAGTGCTGAGGAATAGATGCCTTCGTCTGCATCAACTCCCCGGCAATAGGAGCTGGCAAAATATTCAGCAATAGCTGCTCAGCTTTTTGTTGTTCTTCGGCCAGCTTTTCGTTGCTGACCTGTAGCTCACCCAGCATGTCGTTAATGCGGTGACCCAAAAGGCTGAGCTCATCGTTACCCTGTACGGGCACCCGCTGGGTAAGGTCGCTAGCGTGACCAATATGTTGTACCTGCTGGCTCAGCTTTAGCAGCCGACCTAAAATGACGCGATCGAGCAGCAGCATCATACCGCCGGTAACCACCAGGCAGGCTCCCACCAGTGACCAGCCTAGATAGCGGCGGCTAATTTCTCCCTGGCGATAGATATCTCGGGGGAGCTGCACCTCTAGCAGCAGTTGGGGTTGATCGTAGATATCAGTCCATAGGGTGTAGCCTGCCAAGGTATCGGCAGTTTGAGGTTGTATCAGGGTGGCGCCAGCGGCGGCGGCATCTCCCCGGGTGGCCAGTAGAGGTTGGACAACGTGGGGTAAATCTGTCTCGTGCAGCGGATGCAATTGCAGGTTGAGGCGAGTGCGTAGGGCCAACGATGCCACGACGTCTTCACTGAGGTAGCGCCCCATGAGTAGCGCCCCTCGAGCAGGGCCAGTGGCATCACTGCGCAAAATCGGTTCGACCACCACCAGCATGAACTGGTCGTTAACCTTGATAATTCCCTGGTGATGATAGGCCAGATGGGGGAACTGCATCAGCTCGCTTTGGGGGGTTAGCTGCTGCACCAAATCAGCGGGTAGGGGTAAAAAGTCTCTGGCTGCCAAGTCAAATCCTGTGCCATAGGCCATGTCGCCTTCCACACCGACAAAGGCCACGGCATTGAGCTGTAGGCTCTCAAAAGCGTATTTGTTTAGATTTGACTCGATGAAGCTGGAGTTTTGGTCTTGAATAAAGCGATAGGTGTCGTTCCAAGCGGCCCAGTCTTCAGTCAGGCTTTGCAGTTGCGCCAGATCGCCTGCTAGCACTTCATCAACTCGTTGTAGGTTACGCTGGGCGTCTCGCTGTTCTAATCGACTGTAGCTGCGCTGCAAAATTACAGAAAAACTGCCGAAGAGAATAATTAGCAGGCTCAGCAGAGGCAGCGTAGTTAGCAGCAGGGTTTTTTGGCGCAGATTCATGGGGGGCAGGACTCCAAAATTCCCTGGGGGGTGACACCCCTCAAAGATAGTTGTAGGTTACCCAAGCCAGACCAGCGGGGCACGATCCCTTACTGTGGCTTTACGCTTACTGTGGCTTTACGCTAACCCTGGTGTTTCTAGCGGTTGACGGGGTGAGCCCCTGGTACCGAAAGGCAGAGGTAAGAAGGCAGAAGGCAGAACGAGAACCCCAGGCCTCATAAGGGTTTCCGCGTGAGTCAACAGCTGGGTTATTTCCGCCTCAGAGTACTAGCCCCTAGACGATCTGAATGTAGAGGGTTTCGATGGTTATCGTTTTGGCGCGGCCTCTTGTCGTTGGGCCATAAAAAAACTGGCTTTAGCAAAATCTACCAAAGCCAGCTCCTCAAGGGGTTCAGAAAGGACTAAACCATACTGAACTACCAGCTACGGGTGGGCGCTAGCGCGTGGCCGCGAATTAGGCTACCCACGGTTTTGGCCGTGATTTTCATCTGCACCAGGGGGTTGGCAGGGACTACCGTCTTGTAGAGGTAGCTGTCAAAGGTGAGCTTTTGGACATCGATGTCAGAGCACATTTCGACAAAGGCTTCACGGGTGGCGTCAGAGCGGTAAAACACCGTTTGCAGCAGGTCGAGCACTTTGTAGGTCATGCCATACTGACGATCCCACCGCTTCAAGTAGACTTTGAGATCGGCTTCGGTGGGAATGCGCTGGCCACTGTTGGACATCTCGACGATGGTTTCGGCGCACATGCGGGCTGACTTGGCCGCAAAGTAGATACCTTCGCCGGATGACTTGGTAACGGTGCCAGCGGCATCGCCCACTAGGGCAACCCGACCGACAACCCGGCGCGGACGCGGATGCTCAGGGATGGGGTGAGCTTCAACCTTAATGATTTCGCCACCCTCTAGGCGCTTGGCAGCGCGGGCGCGAATACCGGCCTGGAGGCCCTTAATCTTGGCTTGGTTGACGCGCATGGTGCCAGTGCCCACGGCGACGTGATCGTATTTGGGGAAGACCCAGGCGTAAAAGTCGGGGGAAACGTCGTTGCCCACGTACATTTCGGCTAGGTCTTCGTAGTAGGCCATCTTGTCTTCGGGCAGGCGAATGCGCTCTTGAAAAGCGATCGCATAGTTATAATCGCCAGCCTTGATCGCCTTGGCAACGCGAGAGTTGGCCCCATCAGCACCAATCACTAGGTCGACCTGGAGAGATTTGTTGTCACCCACCAGCCCATCTTCGCGGTGCTCGGTGTAGTGCAGGGTGTAGGCCCCGCTCTCGCTGGTGGGAATCTCTAGAGTGTGGACGGTGCCGTTGATCAGCTTGGCCCCATGTTGGGCGGCGCGATCGCGTAAAAACCCGTCCATGACCTCGCGGCGGCACATGCCGATGTATTCGTCATCTTTGAGGGTGCTGCCGATGTTGACCTCAACATTAGACGGCGAAATCATCTTCATCTTGCGCACGCGGCGATCGATGATTTCAGGCGGCAACTCAAACTCGTCAACCATGCACAGGGGAATGGCCCCACCGCAGGGCTTGGCATTGTCAAGCTTGCGCTCAAATAGGTATGTTTCAATACCGGCTTTAACTAATGTCTCAGCAGCCGAGGAGCCTGCTGGACCTGATCCTACTACTGCTACCCGAAGTACCAAGGATACGCTCTCCACATTGCAAAATGCTACGGATGCATCGTATCACGGGACTTTCAGGAACTTGGCCTGCTCTCACGGGTTGTAACTTGATTGCAATACTCGTTTACATTGAGTTATCAGAACCACGGGAGAGTCTATTTTTTGACTAGAGATAATTCTATGGAGAGGGAGCGGGGGAGCGAGGGAGCGAGGGGGAGTGTCATCTGCACTGTCCAGTCCCGCTTGGCGCCCTAGCCCCCTAGCCCCCTAGCC
>NZ_JADEWX010000111.1 GCF_015207395.1 Nodosilinea sp. LEGE 07088 | reverse complement strand
GGGGGTGGGTAGGGTGTATTCGCGGCCAGCTATTCTGAACAACCTTCAAGCCCATGTCGCTCCGCAATGCACCGCTCACAATGCTGAGATCCTCTGAGGGAAGACACCTCCCCCTTTTCAAGGGGAACCAATAAGTCAGCTTTAACACAGGCAGTTGGGGGATCAGCTCACCTCCCGCACAATGACCAGTTTCCGCATGGCCTGAATCTTTTCGAGGGGCGGCAGGCGCGGGCCGATCTGGCTCAGTGCCCCCATGGAGAAGGCCGTGGCCAGGGTGGCACAGTTCCGTAGCGATTCGCCGCTGAGCAACCCAGCGACGGTGCCCGACACCATGGCGTCGCCCGCGCCGACGGTGCTTTTGACCACCATCGCCGGGGGCTGGGCATGGAATGCCTGGGTGCGATCGATAAAGAGCGCCCCATCGGCCCCCATCGACACCACCACGTAAGCAATGCCCGAGGCGATCAGCTCGCGGGCGGCGGCGACGATCGCGGTGGGGCCAGACAGACGGGTATTCAGCACTTCTTCTAGTTCGGCCTGGTTGGGTTTGATCAGGTCGGGCTTGGCCGGCAGGCCATGGCGCAGGGCGTCGCCGCTGGTGTCGAGCACCACGGTTTTACCCTGGGCCTTAAGGGGGCCGATCAGCTCGTCATAGATGGTGGTCGGCAGGCCCCCAGGCACGCTACCCGAGAACACAAACCAGTCGCAGGTGCGGGCCAGGGCATGGATCGCTGCCTTTAGCGCTGTCACATCGCTATGGGTAGGTTCTTGGCCGGGATAGTTAATGTCGGTCACCTGGTTTTGGGCGTCATCGACAATTTTGATATTGATGCGGGTTTCGCCGGGCAGGCGCACAAAATGATCGGCAATGGCCTTCTGGTGAAACAGGGTTTTGAACAGGGCGTCATTCTCGCGGCCCAAGAAACCGCTGACGCTGACTTTATAGCCTGCCACAGCGAGAAACGAAGCGACGTTGACCCCCTTGCCGCCAGCGTCGTCCTGTCGCCAGGCTACCCGGTTCACCGCGTCGGCCCGAAAGTTGGGAATCGAGATGGTCTGGTCGATCGCGGGGTTGAGCGTCACCGTAGCGATAGGGTGGGTCATAGGGCTCTCACCTCCTCAGCCGTCCGGCAGGCGATCGCCCGCTGGGCCAGCCGCTTCATCTGCTGCATGGAAGCGCCCCGCAGCCGCGCCTTGATCTGGGGGATGCTGGGGATATCCAGGCTCAGTTCTTTGACCCCCAGCCCGGCCAAAATCTTGGCCCCCTGGGGGTCGCCCGCCAGGCCGCCGCAGACACCGACCCATTTGCCCGCCAGCCTTGCCCCCTGCACCGTCTGGTAGATCGCCCGCAGCACGGCGGGGTGCAGGGCATCGGCCTGTTTAGCCAGGGTGGGGTGGCCCCGATCCATCGCCAGCAGGTACTGGGTCAGGTCGTTAGTGCCCACCGAGAAAAAGTCGACCTCCTGGGCAAATTCTGCCGCCATGAGTACAGCGCTGGGCACTTCTACCATCATGCCGATTTCGACCGGAGGGCCGTTGATCGCATCTCGCACCGACGCCAGTATGGCCTTAGCCGTTTGAATATCGTCCAGAGTGGCAATCATCGGGAACATGACGCGGATGTAGCCAACCTGGGCCGCCCGCAGAATCGCCCGCAGCTGGGTTTCAAACAGGTCGGTGCGCTCCAGGCAGAGGCGAATGCCGCGAATGCCCAGGAAGGGGTTGTCTTCGGCGGGCTGGTCGAGGTAGGGCACGGGCTTATCGCCACCGATATCGAGGGTGCGCACGATCAGAGGCAGACCGTTGAGGGCCTGGGTCATCTGGCTGAGGGCGGCGTACTGTTCGTCTTCGGTGGGCGGTGCGGTACGGTTGAGAAACAAAAATTCTGTCCGCAGCAGGCCCACCCCTTCGGCCCCGGCGTTAATCGCTGAGGCCGCATCCTTGGGGCCACCGATGTTGGCGACCACTTCAATCCGGTAGCCATCGGTAGTGATCGCAGGCTGAAAGCGGGTTTGTCGCTCCACGTCGCGCAGCTGGGCGCGTTCTGACTGGGCCTGTCTGGCGGTCTCTAGATCCGCTGGGGTAGGGTGCGGGTAGAGCTGGCCGCGATCGCCATCCAAAATTGCCGCCCCCCCCTCGGCCAAATCAAAAATCCCCATACCGACGCCGGCCACGGCGGGAATGTTGAGCGATCGCGCTATGATCGCCGTGTGGGATGTCGCCCCACCCGTTGCGGTGCAAAACCCCTGAATCTTCTCGGGGTCTAACCCCGCCGTATCCGACGGCGTCAGGTCGTCGGCAATGAGAATTACCGGATGATTGGGCAGGCCCTGGACGGCCTCCCCCGCCCCCACCAGCCGCGTCAGCACCCGCTGGCCCACGTCGCGCAGGTCTGCCGCCCGGCCCGCCAGTACCGGATCGGCCAGGGCCTCCAGCTCTTTGGCCTTGGCTTCAATCACCTGCTGCCAGGCCCAGGGAGCGCTGTGGTGGGGGGGAATGCGGTCTAGGGCCTCCTGCTGCAGCTCAGGGTCGGCCAAAAACTCGCGGTGGGCCTGAAAGATCGCCGCCTTACCCTTGCCCGATCGCAGTTTGATCGTGTCATACAGGTCAGCCAGATCGGCATCGGCGGCGGCGATCGCGGTCTTCAGACTTTCCTGCTCGGCAGCAGCATCCGCAGCGGTGGCGGCGAAGGTCAATGTGGTGCGGTGAAAGCGATGGAGAGGGGCGATCGCCAGCCCCGGCGATGCCGCTACTCCTGCGATCGAAGCGCTCTCCAGCTCTAGGGCCGGTAACTCGGGCACTGCGGCGGCGACCTCTGCCTCTTCCTCTAGGCCGTCTAACACAGCCTGTTGCAAGGCTTTTAGCGCCTGGGCAGCGTCGCTACCCTTAGCCAGTACCCGCACCACGCCATCCTTCTCGACCCCCAGCTTGAGCAGCGACATCAGACTTTTGCCGTTGGCCACCTGGTCGCCGTAGCGCACCCGCACCTCGGCCCTAAAGGATTTTGCTAGATCGACAAACACCGTTGCAGGGCGAGCGTGCAGCCCGGTGGGCGCATCGATGGTGACATCCACAAACTGGTCAAAGCCCTCGGTATCCAGGCCACCGCTGGCGGCGGCCTGGCCCGTGAGGCGATCGATAATGACCTGGGAATCATCTGCCGCTACCAGTTGGTCAACAGCGGCGGGGTCATCCAGCACGTGGGTGAGGTTGGTGAGAATCTGCAGGTGCTCGTCCGACTTGGCCGCAATGCCCACCACCAGCCGCACCACTTCGCCCGGGTTCCACTCCACCCCGGCGGGGATTTGCACCACCGCAATGCCCGTGGTCACAATCAGGTCGCGCTGAGCGGGCTGCCCGTGGGGAATGGCAATGCTGTTGCCCAGGTAGGTATTGGCCTGAGCCTCTCGAGCCAGCATGCTATCGACATAACCCGGCTGAATGTGCCCACTGGCCACCAGCAGTTCTCCAGCCTGGCGAATGGCCTCTTCTCGATTGCGGGCGATCGCCTTAAGCCGCACATTCCCCGGCGTTAGGTTAATCATTCAACGGTCTCTCAGTGAAGAATTGAACCGGGTTTGAGTCTAGCGGTAGTGCCTGACTCCGGGGGCATGGCAAACCCTAAACTGAACCTGGCATGGGCAAACGCAAATACACAAAACTCGCCCAGAGCATTGACGTTTCCTGGTCAGGGATCAAGCCTTATAGGCCCTGATGCCCGATGATTTAATTGTTCAAGACCAACGGCGACTAGGGCTGGTTTGTTATATTTCCTTAGACATTGCCTTAAGTTTTGTGGCTAGTTTTAGGAATGTAAATTCCTTGACTCAAACTGGTCTCAAACGCCTTAAAATCCGCTATCAACTCATGATTGCCGGTTAAACCGTTTCCAGGCGACCATGGCGGGTGGCCCAAATTTTAGGCACCTTTACCTAGCCCTACCCTCACCACCAGTCAGAAATGTATCTCTGCATACAGTGGACACCGGGTAGAGAATTCTATAAGTGACCTGAGCAACCCTCGGTCGAAATTGGCTTGCCCCCAGCTGCTTTTACTGCTTAGATTGCGCTCAAAACTATTACCCCCAGCTATGCAAGATGTGAAGACAGAGTCTGCGATCGCCCTTCAGGCAGTGCCTGAAGGGCTCCAGGCGGAGGCGAAGGGTGTTTCCCTGCGAGATGTGACCAAGCGATACGGCTCCTTCGCAGCGGTGCAAAACATTACCCTAGATATCCAGGCTGGCTCCTACACCTGCCTGCTCGGCCCCAGTGGCTGCGGCAAAACCACCACCATGCGCATGATTGCGGGGCACGAAGATATTTCTGCAGGCGATGTCTACATTGGCGATACCCGGGTCAATGATCTGCCCGCTACCCAGCGCAACACCGCCATGATGTTTCAAAGCTATGCGCTGTTCCCCCACAAAACCGTGTGGGACAATATCGATTTTGGCCTCAAAATGCGCGGCCTCAGGATCGATGAGCGGCGCCGGCGAGTGGGCGAAATTTTAGAGATCGTGGGGCTGACTCAGTTTAGCGATCGCAAGCCTGGCCAACTCAGTGGTGGTCAGCAGCAGCGGGTCGCTCTAGCCCGCGCCCTGGTCACGCGACCCCAGGTACTGATGCTCGACGAACCCCTCAGCGCCCTCGACGAATCGCTGCGGGTCAAAACCCGAGGTGAGCTGCGCAAGCTTCAGCGTCAGTTTGGCATGACCTTTCTCCAGGTCACCCACAACCAAGACGAAGCCTACTCCCTCTCTGACCAAATTGTGGTGATGGACCATGGCCGAGTCGATCAGGTGGGCACCCCCGTCGAGATCTTTTCGCGGCCCCTGTCGAAGTTTGTCGCCAGCTTCACTGGCGACAACAATATCTTCCCCGGCACCATCACCAGCGCGGTACAAGATACCCAGGGTCAGCTGATTCAGCTCGACGTGCCAAACCTAGGTACCCTGCTGTGCCAGGGAGATTATGCTCAGGTGGGCACCGAGGCCGCCTGCTGCATCCGCGCTGACCTGATGCAGATCACATCCCTGGCAGAGGCTGAGCAGTCAGTCGCTGGCCCCGTCAACAATCGGGTTACTGCCCGCATTACTGCCATCGAGTTTACCGGTTACGTCACCCGTGTATCATTGGTGCTCGAGCGCGGCGGTATGGAAGTGCTTTACAAAGCCCGCACCCCCGACTGGCTGACGACTTCATTTACGGAAGGTCAGGTAGTGGTGCTCGACTGGGCCGCCGCCGACTGCGTGTTTCTGCCCCACTAGGCCGTCCCTGCCGACGTTCTTCTCCCACATTCCATCGTTGTTCATGAACTGAATTACTCACTATGGCTAAGTTTTCTCGTCGCCACGTCATCCGTACCGGCCTTGCTGCTGGAGCTTTTGTCACGGCCACCCGCTGCGCCGCCCCCTCAGGAACCCCCAACAATCCGGCCCCCGGCCCCGAGGTCAACACCAACCAGAGTAAAGATGTCACCCTGCGGCTGATCGGTACCGGCGTGTCGCAAATCAACGATATTCGCGACAAAGCCCAAGAAGACCTGGGCTTTAAGTTCGACATGCGCGCCCTTAGCACCGAGGAAAACAACCAAATTGCCATCACTCAGCCCGGCCAGTACGACATCTTCGACGGCGAATATTTCAGCCTGCCCCTGGTAGTGCCCTCGGGCAACCTCCAGCCCATCGACATTAGCCGGATCACCAACTACGACAAGATTGTCTCCTTCTTTAGAACCGGCGAATTTAAGGGCATGCCGGTCGAAAAATCCCAGGGTACAGCTCCCTACAAAGTGCAGTACCTCACCGGCCCCGACTCCAAGGAATTTTCTGATACCCCCACCGACTACGCCACGCTGATTCCCTTCCAGTACAACGCCGACACCCTGGGCTATCGCCCCGACCTGGTGGGCCGCAAGATTGAGACCTGGGGAGAGCTATTTAATGAAGAATTTAAGGGTAAAACCTCGATCCTCGACATCCCTCAAATCGGCATTATGGATGCCGCCATGGTGGCCGAGTCGCTAGGGTTGATGACCTTTGCCGACAAGGGCAACATGACCAAGGCCGAAATTGACCAGATCATCGACATTCTCAAAGAACAAAAGGCCAACGGTCAGTTCCGCGCCTTTTGGAAGACCTTTGACGAGTCGGTCAACCTGATGAGCTCGGGTGAAGTGGTGCTGCAATCGATGTGGTCGCCCGCCGTCACTGCTGTGCAGGCCCAGGGCATTGAGTGCATCTACGCCCCCCTCAAAGAAGGCTACCGGGGCTGGGGCGGCGGCATTGGCCTCTCCAAAAATCTAGAGGGTGTGCAACTTGATGCTGCCTACGAGTACATGAACTGGATGCTCGACGGCTGGGTGGGGGCATTCCTCGGTCGCCAGGGCTACTACAGTGCTGCCCCCGAAACCGCCCAGAAGTTTATGTCAGCGTCCGAGTGGGACTTCTGGTACGAAGGCAAGCCCGCCGCCGAAGATATCGTTGACCCCTTCGGCAAGACCCTGGCCAAGACCGGTACCGTGCGCGACGGCGGCTCCTTTGATGAGCGCTTTGGCAACATCGTCTGCTGGAACTCGACTATGGAAGAAAACACCTACCTGGTGCAGAAGTGGAACGAGTTTATCGCCTCCTAGACCAAAAATGAGGATTGCGTAGGATGGGCAAAGGGCCCTGCCCGTGCCCATCTCTCGTGATTCGGGTGAATGTTGATAGACACGCGGGCTTTGCCCATCCTACAAGCCCTGTATTCCTTTGATTGATTTTGATGGGCACGCAGGCTTTGCCCATCCTACGAGTCCTGACCTCCCTACTTTCCCCCTATGTCTGAAACCTGGAAAGCCTTTAAGCCCTACGCGCTGATTACGCCGCAGACCTTGGTGTTTCTGCTGTTCTTGGTGTTCCCCATTGTGATGATTGGGGTGGTGAGCTTCTGGGAGTTTAACGGCTACTCGATGACGCCGGCGTTTACCCTGGCCAACTACCAGGGAATTTTTACCGATGTCACCCTTAAGACCTATCTGAATACGTTCAAGTTTTTAGGCTTGGTGTGGGTGGCAACGCTGCTAATTGGTTACCCGGTGGCCTATTTTCTGGCCTTCCATGTGCCCAAGCTAGAGTGGCAAATTTTGCTGTTTCTGGTCTGCACGATTCCCTTTTGGACCTCCAATATCATTCGGATGATTTCGTGGGTGCCGCTGCTGGGTCGAGAGGGGTTAGTCAACCAAATTTTGATGGGAATTGGCCTGACTCAGCAGCCGCTGGAGTTTCTGCTCTACTCCGACTTTGCGGTGGTGCTGGGTATGGTGCACCTCTACATCATTTTTATGATCGCGCCGATTTTTAACAGCCTGATGCGCATCGAGCGCTCCTTGATCACTGCGGCTGAAGACCTGGGTGCATCTGGTGTACAGATTTTCAAAGAAGTGATTTTGCCCCTGTCGGCTCCGGGTATTGCCATTGGCTCGATTTTTATCGTCACGCTGGTGATGGGTGAGTTTGTGACGGTGCGGCTGATGGGGGGTGGTCAGTCGGCTTCAGTTGGCAAGCTCATTCAAACCCAGATCGGCAGTTTGCAGTACCCGCTGGCGGCGGCGAATGCGATCGTGCTGCTGGCGGTGACGATGCTGATTATTGTCTCAATTTTGCGGGTGCTGGATATTCGCAAAGAGCTGTAGAACCTAGTCTCTAAAATCCCCTCCTGGGAGGGGTGCCCGATAGGGCGGGGTGGGTTGGCATCAACAAACCCACCCCTACCCCTCCCAGGAGGGGATTTGGAAAACCGTAGGGTGGGCACTGCCCACCATGTCACACCCTCAGTAACCAACCATGCAAAAACGGGCTCTTTCCTTCTACCTGCTGCTGGCATTCTTCTGCCTGTTCGTGCTGTTTCTCTACGGCCCGATGATCACTATTTTTATGCTGTCGCTCCAGGGGCCAGATGGGGCGCTCACCTTCCCGATGCGGGGCTTGAGCTTCTACTGGCTGGGGCAGGTGTTTCAAGAGCAGCGGGTGGGCAACTTTATCGAGCCGTTTGTGCGATCGCTCCTGCTCGGGGCCACCGTCATGGCCATCACGATCACCGCCTCAGTCCTAGCCAGCATGGGTTTTCGCCAGCGCTTCAAAGGCTCCACAGTGATCTTTTATATGACCATCGCCAGCCTGATTGTGCCGAGCATTCTGGTTTCCCTGGGCATTGGGGTGGTGTTTCAGGTGATGGGCTGGCCGACCAACTGGTTTAGCTCGGGCCTGGGGGCGCACCTGACCTGGACGCTGCCGATCGCATTTTTGATCATGCTGGGTATTTTCAACCGCTTTGACCCCTCCTACGAAGAGGCCGCTCGCGACCTGGGGGCCACCGACCCCAAAACCTTTTGGGAGATTGTGCTGCCGTTGATTGCGCCCAGTTTGCTGGGGGTGGGGCTGCTGACCTTTACCCTCTCCTACGACGAGTTCACCCGTACATCGCTGGTGTCGGGGCAAAACAATACTCTGCCGCTAGAAATCTTTGGCATGACCACCAACGTCACCTCTCCCGCCCTTTATGCCCTGGGCACCTTGACCACGATCTTCTCGGCATCGCTAATTTTGATCGCCTACTTTGCCTATACAGCGGTGGTCAAGCGCCAGCGCGGGAAGGCCTAGGGAATTTTGGATTTTGGCGGAGCGATTTTAGATTGGGATCTGGCTATTTCGCCCCACCTCTGCCAAAATCCAAAATCTAAAATTAGGATGGGGCCATGGAACGAGAGTCGTTTTTGCAGCTGCTGCGGCAGCATCGGGCGATCGCCGTTATTCGCGCCCCCACAGTAGAGGTGGGCCTGCAGTTGGCCAATGCCGCCGAGGAGGGGGGCTTGCGGCTGCTCGAAATCACCTGGACGAGTGCCGAACCTGAAGATCTGGTGAACAAGCTCCGGCACCAGCTGCCCCACTGCACCATTGGTGTCGGTACGGCCCTATCCACTGCCGATCTCAAAGCTGCCGGGGCAGCGGGGGCGCAGTTTTGCTTTTGTCCCCACACCGACCCGGCGCTGATCGACCTGGCCCAGAGGATGGCGATACCCATCGTGCCCGGTGCCCTCACCCCCAACGAAATTGTGACCGCTTGGCAGACCGGGGCGGCGGCGGTTAAGGTTTTCCCCGTTGGTGCAATGGGTGGGACCAGCTATGTGCGGGCCGTGGGCGAACCGCTGGGGCACATTCCCCTGGTGCCCACGGGCGGCGTCACGGTGGAGAACGCTCAGGCGATGGTGCAGGCGGGGGCGATCGCCGTGGGGTTGTCTACCAGTCTGTTCCCCAGGCCGCTGGTGGCAGCGCAAAACTGGGGTGCGATCGCCCAACTCTCTGCCGATCTCGTACACAGGCTGAGCCAGGCCACAACCACCAGGGAGTGAACTCCCTGGCTCACGATGAAAGTTTGCTAAAGCAGACTGGGGTAGCCAACCCTAATCCTCTTCAGAAGACTTCGGCTTTGAGCCTTGGACTTCTAGTCCTCGGCGCAGGGGCTCACCTGACTGCAACACCGCCGCCACAATTTCAGCAAACCCTTGCAGCTTTGCCCACCTATCCGGGGCTGCTTAACCGTTGGCGAAGCCTCCCGGAACGGGAATGGAAAATTAACCAGTACAACATCACCCTTCACGACCATGAGACAGGTTCTCCATCTTCAAGAGTGTAAATGTCGGGCTCATTTTCCCAAAATCCAAAAGCCCCTCCCTGTTCGGCCACATGCTTCATTTCTAGGGTGGAAGGATAAGGCTACTTCGCCCAAGAGTTTGTCGAGTAGCGGCGTCCATCAACACCATAGCCGTGCCACCGCCTCGCCGCACGGGCTCAGCCGCCACCGTCGTCAAGCCATCGGGATAATGAATGAGCCCCACTGCCGCTCCAATTTCAGGTACTGGCTCCAGACTATGGCCCAGGTCAGTGAGGGCCTGCCCCACCGCTGTCTGCTCAAAGTCGCCATCCACCTGGGTGGTGCCGCCGTTGCGCTGGGAAATGCGCGGGGCGGCGATCGCATCGGGCAGCGTCATCCCCAGGTCGATCAGGTTCACCGCTATCCCCGCCACGGTGGTGATGATGGTCGAGCCTCCCGGAGAGCCAAAGGCCAGCATTTCGCCCTCGGGGCCGCGGGCGATTGTCGGGGCCATGCTGCTGCGGGGGCGTTTGCCCGGCTCGGGCACGTTGGGGTGCGGCACGCCCAGGTCAAAGTCGGTGAGCTCGTTGTTGAGCAAAAAGCCGTAGCCCGGTACCACAATGCCCGACCCACCAATCGATTCGATGGTGAAGGTATAGGACACCACATTGCCGCTGCGATCGCAGGTGACCAGATGGGTCGTTGAGGTACCCTCTGGCCCCTTGGGTTGAGCAACGGGCTGAAAGGTCGTCAGGCTGGGGCTGGGGTCACTCTGGTAGGGGATTGGATTGCCGGGAGTAGCGCGAAACTCAGGCTCGGCCTGGGGGGCGCGATTTTCCTCCGGAAAGGCTTCGCCACCGCCAATCAGGGCGCGGCGGGTGGCGATAAATTCCTCGCTTTGCAACCCGGCCAGGGGCACATCCACATACTCGGGGTCGCCCAGATAGGCATTGCGGTCGGCAAAGGCCAGCCGCTCGGCTTCGATGACGCGGTGCCAGGTCTGGGCGGGGTTAGTCGGGCTCAGATCAAACCCCTCCAGCAGGCGAAAGATTTCTCCCGTGGTGAGGCCGCCGCTGCTGGGCAGGCCCATGCCATAGAGGGTGTAGCCCCGATAGGGGGTCACTGTCGGCGGACGCACTCGCACGGCGTAGCGATCGAGATCCGTCAGGGTCATGCCGCCGGGAATAACCGGAAACGGCGGTTCGGCTATGGTGGGCGGCGGCTGCACCGTCTGGGCGATCGCCGCCCCAATCTCTCCCCGATAAAAGGCATTTACGCCCTGCGTCGCCAGCAGGCGATAGGTCTTGGCCAGATCGGGGTTTTTGAGGCGAGAGCCAATCGCTGGCGGCTGTCCGCCAGGCAGAAAGAGGTCTTGCGTCGAGGTAAAGGCGGCAAAGCGGAGCTGGTTTTGGGTGACCTGACTGGCAAAGGTTTCGTCTACGACAAAGCCCTCTTCCGCCAGGGCAATCGCAGGCTGGAGCGCCTCCGCCAGCGACAGCGTGCCGTAGCGACTCAGGGCCTCGGCCCATTCCAGCAGCGTGCCCGGCACCCCCACCGCCGCCCCGGAGGAAATGCGGTGGGGTGCAAAGGGCAGCGCTACGCCAGGATTCTCGGGGTCGTTGAACATGTCCACACTGGCCGAGGCCGGGGCCTGCTCGCGCCCATCGAGGGTGATGACGCGATCGCTCTCCTTTAGGTAGATCACCATGAATCCGCCCCCGCCAATACCGCCGTAGAAGGGTTCTACCACCCCCAGGGCCGCAGCGCTGGCCACCGCCGCATCGATCGCATTGCCGCCCTGCTGCAACACGTCAATGCCCACCTGGGTGGCCTGGGCATCGGCGGTGGCCACGGCTCCACCGTAGCCCTCGGCCACAAAGGGCGTCGTCTGAGCCCGCAGCCCTTGATTGACTACCAGCCAGGCGCAGAGGCAGACCCCCATTGCCCCCAGCACAATTCGCCTAGCTATCGTTATGTCTCGCCTGTTTGCCTGCATCACCGTAGCTTAACCCGACGCTTGAGACCCTATCCGAATAACGAGATTCAATTCAGGGGCCAACACCCGGTTGATGGCTGTGCTGTGCGACCCCGAAAGTCTCAAGGTTTTAGCCGCTGCGGGGCGATCGCCAATAGTCGACCCGCCCCATCGCCCTATCTTCCCATCGTGAGCCCCATTCATTTTCTGCTAGGGTTGGGGATGGTATTGATTCCCTGACGATGAAGCTACTCTGCATTAGCAATGGCCACGGCGAAGACGGCATTGCGGTTCGCATTCTCAAGCAGTTACGCCAGCTACCCGGTGCCCCAACCCTAGCGGCGCTGCCCATAGTGGGTGAAGGGCGAGCTTACGAAAAGGCAGGCATTGCCATTCAGGGGCCTACCCAGGCGATGCCCTCCGGTGGCTTCATCTATATGGATCGCCATGAGCTATTGCGCGATTTGCAGGGGGGGCTGGTGGGGCTCACCCTGGCCCAGCTCAAGACAGCCCGAGATTGGGCGAAGAGCGGCGGCAAAATTTTGGCGGTGGGAGATATTGTGCCCCTGGCGATCGCCTGGCAGAGCGGGGCCGAGTATTTTTTTATTGGTACCGCCAAGTCAGAATATTACCTTCGCAATGAAGCGCATCGCCTGCCCGGTCGCCCAATGCTAGAGGGCTGGTCGGGCTCGGTCTATGTACCCTGGGAACGGTGGCTGATGGCGCGCCCCCGCTGCCAGGGGGTGTTTCTGCGTGACCAGCTGACCGCCGACACGCTGCAACGGCTGGGGGTGCCAGCCCTCTACCCCGGCAACCCGATGATGGACGAGCTGGAAACCCGCGCCGACAAACTGGCTCGGCTCACCGCCACCTTTCCCCCCGCGCCGACTCGGCTCACCCTGGCGCTGCTGCCCGGCTCCCGCGCGCCGGAGGCCTTTGATAACTGGCAACGAATGGTGAGCGCGATCGCCTCGGTGATGGAGACCTTCGGCGATCGCCAGGTGCGCCTGCTGGCCGCCCTGGCCCCGTCGCTCAACCTGGCGGCGTTTAAAGACGTGCTGCTGGATGCGGGCTGGCAGTCCGTGGCAGGCGAGTACCCCACCTTTCAGTGCGGCAACGGGGTGCTGGTGCTGACCACCAACGCCTTTGCCGAGTGCCTGCACCTGGCCGACGCGGCGATCGCTACGGCGGGCACCGCGACTGAGCAAGCAGTGGGCCTCGGCAAACCCGTGCTTACCTTTCCTGGCTCCGGCCCCCAGTTTACCTACGCCTTTGCTGAGGCCCAGTCGCGGCTGCTAGGGCCGTCGATTTTGCTGCTCCATGACCCTAGGGCAGCCGGGGCGACGCTCCAGGTCTGTCTGGCCGATAGTCCCCGGCTCCAGCAGATTGCTGAAAACGGTCGTCGCCGCATGGGCCTGCCGGGGGCAGCAGGGGCGATCGCCAAAGCCGTGCATCAGCACTCTGCCCAGCCCCCCTACTCCGGGGCGGCTTCCTTGGCCACCTGATTGCGGCTGGGGTCGCCATAGCGATAGGGCCCGGTCTGCATCACGACCTTAGTTCTCAGCTCGGGGGGAGCATCGGCTACGCCCCAGTGAGCCTGGATGGCCTGCAACAGCTGGTCTTGCTGCACCCGTAGATCGGGGATATCCCAACCCTGATTAATAATGGCGAACCACACCGGGCCTTTTTGGGCGGTGGGCACCATACCAGCCAGGGCGCTGACCTCTGCCAGGCTGCCCGTCTTCACCGCTGCCGTGGGGGGCAGGCGGCGATCGATCAGGGTGCCGATATCTTCGCCCGCCACCGGCAGCACATCTACTACCGAAAAACCCTGGGCGCTCAGCTTTTGTTGAATAGCGACGGTCATGGCCACGGCCACCCGTGCCGACATCTGATTTTCGGTACCCAGGCCCGACCCATTGATCAGACTGAGTTCCTCCGGCGGCAGCTCGGCGGCCGTGGTAGCTTGGGCCACC
This sequence comes from Nodosilinea sp. LEGE 07088, assembly GCF_015207395.1. Taxonomy (GTDB): domain Bacteria; phylum Cyanobacteriota; class Cyanobacteriia; order Phormidesmidales; family Phormidesmidaceae; genus Nodosilinea. Next base: position 6,793 of record NZ_JADEWX010000111.1, on the reverse strand, counting down.
ACCTGCTCTGGCCCACCCACTAGATCGGCCATCATTTCGGCCATGGCATTGTTGCTGTAGATATTCATCGCCTTGAGAATCGCCACCAGCGGCAGCGACTGATGCTGTATCACCCAATCGATGGCCACAGCCTCCAGGTCGGCGGCGGGAACCCAGCGGGCCTGCCCATCGACTTGCAGGCTGGGCTGAGGTGTATCTGGGGGCAAACTGGCGTAGGCCTGGCGGGCGTCGCGGCCCCAGCGTTCGGCTGACATCGACTGCTCTAGAGCCGCAAGGGAGGCATTGAGATGTTCTTCAAAGTTCATCGTGAAGGAGCCGGTGACGAGTACGTCCCCCGTTATCCGCTCAATGCCCAGAGCCTGTAGGCGGTTGGCCAACACGATGCCTTCTTCCCAGACAAACAGCGGGTCGCCGCTGCCCTCAATGACTAAATCGCCGTTGAGCACCCCCGCCTGCACGGTGCCGTGAAGACCCACTCGCGTATTAAAGCGGTGGTCGAGGGGCCAGGTTTGCAGGGCGACCAGGGTGGTAGCCAGCTTCGTGAGTGACGCGGCAGGCAGCGGTACCTCGCCCTGGTGCTCGGTAATGACGCTCTGGCCCACCTGAATCCAAACTCCCTGGTCGGGTACCGACCAGCCCTGCCGCCGCAGCCCGGCCAGGTATTGTTCAACGATCTGATCGAGCACCGGGTCGTGGGTCAACCCGGCGATCCAGGGTGACTGCCACTCTACCTGGATGGCGGCGGGGTCGAGCCCGGCGGGTTGCAAGACCTGCAGCTCGCCAGGCCCCAAGAGAACGGAGAGCAACCCGAGGGGCATGGCCAATAGCGATAGAACAGCCATTTGTTGCTACTTTTCCATAGGGCTAGGGATCAGAGGTTTCCCCGACTAAGATACCTCAGTTGTCTGAGTTGCGATCGCCCTTGCTGTCGTTGAGCTGCGTATCGTCAAGCTGGGCAATGGCCTCAACTGGGCTCAGCCGGGGGCCGGTACTCAATGCTGGGGGCGTAAACGGTAACGATGCCAGAGGATGCGGTCGCAATCGTCAGCGCTACCGCCGCCCCAGCCTGGTGAGCAGGCCCGCCCGCCATCAGGTCAACCTCAATGCGATCGCGCTCCGGATGCCAACGGTGGGGCAAGGCCACATTGGCAATCTGCAACGACAGGGCGGGATGCCCCCCCGCCCCCGTCGGGCTGCCGTCGGGGGCGGGGGCAGCGGGCTCTAACCCCTGATACAGCGCTTGGGTATTGGGGTAGTGGTGGCGGGTATGCCAGAGGGTCTGGGAGGAGCTTTCGAGTAGATAGAGCTCTCCCGCGCCGGGTTGGGTGAGCCAGAGGGCCGGGTCGCTGGCGCTCACCAGCAACCAGTAGGGCTGGCGGTAGAGCACCACTGGCGCTGGGAAACCCAGGGTGATCCACTGGGGCTGGGTGGCTGCCTGAATAGTTTGGCTGACTTGGGCCAGCACTGGGCCGGGGAGACCGTCGGCATCGGTGTGCAGATCGACGGTGAGGGTGGTGGGCGATCGCAGCAGCAACAACCCCAGGGTGACGCCGCTGTAGCGGGTGGCCAGCGCCGGGGTCAAGGGCAGCCCCGCCCACTGCTGGGGCCACAACTCGACCCCCTGGCGCTGGCTGGGGGGCGCTAGGGTGGCGATCGCCGAGGGTGCTCTAGAAGACTGGGAGCCCTTGAGGCTGACGCTGAGCTGTAGCGAGGCGGCCTGTACCTGGGGTGGCAGCGTCAGCGCTACGGCCTGGGGCCGCAGGTCATGGCCTTGAAAGCGCAGCACTTGCTTGGTGAGGGCAGCGGCCTGGGGGGCAAACCCCTGGTACCGTCGGCGGTAGCCCAGACTGGCATGGGTGAGCTGCAATCGGCAGGGGGCATCAGACTCGGCCACCAGCTTGAGGGTGGAGGTTGACGGCCCCGCCAAAAACCGCTCCAGGGGCTGAAAGTCTTCGTTGGCAAGGGTTAACTTGCTCTGGGCAGAGCTGGTGATGAGCTGCCCTGGCGCTTGCCAGAGAGAAATCAGCGAGTCGGTTTCATCGACTAGGCCGAAGCGGGGGGTGGTGGGGTAGCTGGTAAACCACAGTTGGGCAATCTGGGCCGGGGCGAGATTGCCCCCGGCGCGTTTGAGCACAAACTGGCGATCGGTGAATTCTTGGGCCAGCAGGCCGCCGCTGCCGACGGTGGCGGTGGCCTGCTCAGCGATCGCGCTGCCATCCACCCGATGCACGGTGATAATACCCGTCACGCCGCTGGCCGCCACCACCCGATACAGGCGCAGGGGCAGGGCTAGCTCGACTCGCACGCCGCCCCCCTGGCTGCTGCAGCTGGCGGCGACCACCGCCCCGCTGGCCAGAGCGTTGAAGGTGAGGGCGAGAAATTCTGCCTGGATTTGAGCGCCGGGGGCCACCTGGAGGGTGCCGTAACCCGACGGTAGGTCGAGCGTCCACCCTTGGCGAAAACTGAGGCGGGGCGGCTGGCCCGTGGCCAGGTCTAGGGTATGGGTGCCGAGGGGAAGAACCATAGCTACTGGTTAAGGTCTGTACGCAGAGATAAAACGTTGTTGCCGACGCGGCTGATAGAGTCTTCGAGCCCCACAATGCGACTGCTGGCAGCGCGGTTGAGGGTAACCAGGTTGCGCTGCAGGCCACCGACCTGGCCATCGAGGGTGTTGAACCGGCCATCAAGATTGACCATACGACCGTTCAAGTTGCTGAATCGGCCATCGAGATTGACCACCTGACTGTTGAGGTCGCCGAACTGGGTATCCAGGCTGGTAACGCTGGTGGAGAGGCGGCCCACCTGCCCACTGACGGTGGTGACCCGGGTGTCTAATCTACCGACCTGGGTATTCAGGGTGCTGACGTTGCGCTGCAGGCCATCCAGAGAATTGTTGGTCAGAGCGAGGCTGTTGTTGAGGCTGACGGTATCTTGCCTGAGGCCCACCACCTCTTGGCCTAGCGCCGTGACGCGGCCATCGGTGGCCTGGCTGCGGGTCTGGAGGGTGGTGATCTGGCCGTCAAATTCTCGGTCTTGGGCCTGAAGGGTGGCGATGGTTGCGGCTTGGGTGTCGATGCGATCGCTCACCTGGCCCACCGAGTCTCTGACGTTCGCCACGGTGCGGTCGAAGTCGATCACCGTGGTCTGTAGGGTATCGACTCGGCCCACCACCGTACCAAAGCGGTTGTCGACCAGCGTCAGCCGTCCCTCTAGAGTGCCAATGCGGCCACCAATTTGGGTAAAGCGGGTGGTCGTGCTGGCATCGAGCTGTTCAACGCTGCGCTGTAGACCGCCGAATTGGGTGGAGAGACGGCCCACCTGGTCATCTACCTGGGCAAAGCGTCCCTGAAAGCCCGCCACCTGCTCCTGCACGGTGCCCAGATCCGTGACCAGGCTGCCGACGCGGCTATCGAACTGGTTGAAGCGAGTTTGCAGCGTGGTCACTCGGCCCGACACCGTGCCCAGGCTCGATTGCACATCGCCGAGCTGGGTGGTCAGGGTGCCCACCCGACTATCCACCGAGCCCAGGGACGTTTGCAGTCCTGTGAGCTGGGTGGTCAGAGTCCCCACGCGGCTGTCCACGGTGCCAAAGGCCGTTTGCAGCCCCGTGACCTGGGTGGCCATACTCGCGACGCGATCGCTGAGAGCCCCCACCGCTATGCCACTGGCCTCGACCTGGCTACCCACCTCTTGCTTCAGATCGCGGCGGGTTTGCACCACGCTTTGCAGACCGCTGACGCCGCCCACCGCCAGCAGACCGCTGGCCATATTCAGCGTTGGGGCCAGGTCGGCCTTGATACCAGCATCTTCCACACTATCTAGCCCCTCCAACAGAAACGACTGCACGGTTTTTTCGACCACCTTGCGGCCAATGTAGGCCCCGACAATGCCCGACTGGCTGCCCACATAGTCGCTCACCCGCCGATATACCCCCTCCTGGAGGTTCCCCAGGGGGCTGGTTTTTTGCAGCGCGTCAAGCACCGCCGGTAGGGGGTTCTGGGTCTGGGAGAGGGAGAGAAACACCTCCAGCCAGGGCCCGAGCCAGTTTCTAAAGGGCACCATCAGGGTACCTAACCCGGCGACAGTAGTGCTGCCCGGCGGCTGCACATAGGCCGTGACCGTGGCTTCGAGGTAGTCCCACGCTTGCAGGTAGTCGTGCCGGTTGACCGACTCCAGCAGCCCCTCGCCAAAGTCTCGGAAGTAGATGTCTAGGGCCTGTCGATAGGCGTGGTTGACATCCCACTGGTAGAGCTGGGCCATTTCTCGCAGGTCAGCTGCGGTCTGGTGCGGGGTCGTTGCTGTGGCATCGAGACGGGCCAGCAGCGGCTCTAGAGCCCCCTGCTGGGCCGCCAGCAGATCTTCTGAGGTAGGCGGCAGCAGGTCGAGGCTAAAGCGGCCCTCGGCGTCGGTGGTCACCGCCAGACTGCTGCCCTGCTGGGCCACCAGGCGATCGCGGCTGCGCAGTCGGCCCCAGGTGGTGGCCACCACCACCGCTGTGCCCCCCTGGGGCTGCCCCGTGCCATCGGTGACGGTACCCGTCAGCACCAGCGACTGGCCTAAAAAGGGGGCGGGGCGCGACGATTCGAGGGCGACCTGGGGACGCCGAACCTGCTGCTGGAGCAGCACAACCTGCTCGCGCAGGGCCTGAAGCTCGGCCTGGAGCTGAACCATATCGAGGGTGGCGGGCATAGGACTATCCTCAACGGGGCAGACGGAGGTTGGGCAGAATGGCTTCGACCTGGGTTCTCAGGGCGGCCACATCCTGAAGCTGGCGATTGACCACGGCAGGGTCGAGGTTGCGCAGCACCGACACCTGGTCTTGCAGGGGTGAAATCTGCTGGCGAATGGCCCGCTGCACGACGCCATTTTCAGACTCAATCGAGGCCCGAAAGGCCTGCTGCTCCTGCTGGAGGGTTTGGCGGGCCTGGTCGAGGCTCTGATTCACCTGGGTCTGTAGGTTGGCCGCCAGGGTCTCTTGGGCCGCGGCGGTGTTGGTGTCGGCCCGCAGGGCAGCATCGCTAAAGACCTTAAAACCCACCTCCTGGGTGGTGATGCCGATGGCCTTGGTTTGGGAGGCCCCCAGGGCCTGCTGAATGCCGATGGCGTCGCGCATCGACTCGGTCAACACATTGAGGAAGGGGGGCGCCACCTCGGGGTTGAGCTGGTTGAGGGCTTCGTTTAACACCCGGTAGTCGCGCTGTTTGCCCAGTAGGCCTTTGTCGCGCACGATGTCGGCGACTTCGGTTTTGAGCAGCTCGGTGGATTCGGCATAGCGGGGGGTAATTCTAGGCCGCAGGCGATCGCGGTAGAGATCCACCGGTAGCTCTACCACGGGCGGGTTGATGTAGTCCACAATCCAGGGGCCGATCCAGTCGCGGAAGGTAACTTGCAGCGAGCTCACCCCCAGGCTGGCATCGGCGGTAGTGGGGTCGCTGTCGGGTTTGACAAAGGCCATCACCGTGGCCCGATATTCGCGCCAGCGGCTGCCCAACCTGGGCAGCAGGGTGCCCACCGCGATCGCCGGGTGGCGAATGTAGTGGGTGTCGAGGTAGGTTTGCACCCGGCTAGAGCGCTCGTATTCGCTGCGCAGTAGCTGGTAGGTGGGGCGCGCCTCCAGGGGGGTGGTGGCATTGAGAATGGCCTCGGCCACGGTGGTGGTCATGCCCTGGGGACGGCTTTGCAACACCACGGCCATTTCATCTTCGTCTTCGTCGGCCAGTCCTTCGGCGTAGTCGGAGCGCAGCTGCACCTGAGCTAACCCGCTGGTGTTGACCTGCACCGACAGGGTGCGATCGCCCACGCCACCCCGGCTGGCAAAACCCGACACCGGCTTAAACTGGCCCCAGGTGGACACCAGGTCTACCCAGGGACGATTTTGGGCCGTAAAGGTGGGGATATTGCCCTGCAAATCGGTCAGCTGCACGGTAATTTCGGCCAGCTGACCCAGGGCGTAGCTCACCCGGGCGGTGCTGAGATTGAGGCGATAATACTGCTGCAACAGCGGGTTGACCACCGCTTCTAGGGCATCGACATCGGTGCGCAACCCAGTGATCTGTTCGCCCAGGGTGGTGATCTGCCCGGTCAGGGTGGTCTCCAGGCTATCGACTCGCTCAGTGAGGCTGGCTTCCACCGTTTCCAGGGCCGCCACCAGCTGGTTCCAATCCTGGGATTTGATCAGTTCTCCGGCGACTTTATTGCCGATCGCGTCTGCTAGTAGGCCCATGGTATTTACCTCTTAAATCCTTGCTGATGAGAATGGTTGTGGTCAGGACGGTCGGTGCGCTGTGCGGGTGGGTTAAAAGGAGGGGCGAATCGGTTAGCCCGTGGAACTCTCGCCCCGCAGCAGGTCGTCGCCCAGGGCCAACTGTACCTGCACCCCGGCAGGCCGCACCTGCTGCATGCCCGCCCACACCCGGTCAATGATGATGGGGTCAATGGCTTCCCCCGCCTGTAGCCGCTGCAAACGCACCAGCACCGAGGCCGGTTGGTACGGCTGCCAGCTCAGCCACACCCGGGCGGCGGGCAAAAAGGCAAACAGACTGGCGTCAAAGTGGCTGGGGGGCGGTGGCTCCAGGTCAAAGCGGCCCGACTCGGGGTCGATAGCGTTGGGGTCATCGCCGATGCGGCGGCCCTCGGTGGTCCACAGCGGGCGGCTGTCGGTGAAGATCGGGTTGTCGCCCTCGACCTGTAGGTAGCGCCAGGTCGAGCCCCCCAGCGGCAGGCGGGGTACAGCTACCAGGCCCCCGGCGCGGATTTCGGTGGGGCGGGGTTTGTAGCGCATGCGCAGCTGGGG
>NZ_JADEWX010000110.1 GCF_015207395.1 Nodosilinea sp. LEGE 07088 | reverse complement strand
GGCCCACGATGCGTACAGCTTCTGCTTTTTGCTCGTCTGTAAATGTCCTTCGCGGTTTTTGGCTCATCTGAACATTCTCCTTCCTTGTCGACTCTTCGGAAATGTCCACTTTTTCGAGGTAAGGTCAGCTTCTGGCAAATTTAAAACTGCGGGGAATGATTTTAGGCGGGGAAGAGAGGAGTTCGCACCTCCTCAAATCCCCTAAGTCATCCCAACTTAAGCTGGGTAAGCTGGCGATAACCTGGAATCATTCTAGGCTCTAGCGTCTTATTACCTTCAATTGGGACAGCTAGACTCGTTCCCCGTTTTCTTTACCGAAAACGGAGACCACCCGTATGTTTGACCAACCCACTGGGGATACCATCCCCACCACCTTCGCGCTGCCCACCTACCAGCCCGACCGCCTCTGCCACATTTTGCTCGGCGACCACGCCGCCCTCGTCGCCGCCATCAACCGCATGGACGTGCTCGGCTACTGCGACAGAGTCGCCTGGATCGCCCCCATCCCCACCGGGCGCAGCGGCGAATACATCAGCCTCACCAGCCGCCGCATTACGCCGCCTCGGGGGTAAGCCGCTAGCGCATCGGTACCGTAGGGCTAAAAACCCGGTTTCTTCATCGCCGCGCTAACGGTAGGACTGGCCTTCTAGTCCAGAAACCGGGTTTTTGTAGCGGTGGGGGCCAGAGCCAACGTCAATCATGGGCAGGGCGGGGCGTAGGTCAGCCCTACGCCCCCGCGTTTAGGGAGTTCTCCTAACCGGGTTGCAGATACAGTGGTCTGGCATCGGGCATTAACCAAGGTTCGACCTCAGCGGGGAGGGGAGTAAAGCCTGAGAAGTATGGCTGTGGGAGCATGCTTTGATGAATGCCATAGGCAGATCCCCCATTATGAATCGACGTCAGCCAGAATCAAATCTAGCTATAGAATACGAAATCCGTTTGAGCAATCCCGACTCAAACCAGGCATCTCACCGGGGTGTTGCCTGACAATGCCCCGAAAACCCAGGCATACCTGCCGCTTCACAAGTCTTGGCCGACGGCCTGGCTATGCCTCAGGCCTGTTCGCCCATCTGGAGTAGCCCAAATTCATGAAACAGCTTGTCACTGCCATCGTCCTAGGGCTGGCGTTAGCCACCACTGCCTGCAATCGGCAGGCGACAGCGCCAAATTCAGAGCCTCAAACCCCAGAGCCTCAAACTATTGTCATTCTCGGTTCCCTGACGGGGGTCGGCCAGGAGATTGTGGAAGAGGCGCTGGCTCCCCTGACGGCGGAAACGGGGATTGAAATCGTCTACGAAGGCACCGATGCCTTTGCCACCATCCTGCCCATTCGGGTGCAGGGCGGTGATCCGCCCGACATTGCGCTGTTTCCCCAGCCGGGGGTAATGGCCGACCTGGCTAGGGAAGGTGCCCTGGTCAGCCTGGAGGATTGGATTGACCAAAACGCCTTCGCTGCCGCCTATGCCCCAGACTGGCTCAGCCTGGGGTCGGTCGATGGCGACCTCTATGGGGTCTGGATGCGGGCCGACCCAAAGAGTTTGGTCTGGTATAACCCCAAGGCCTTTGCCGCAGCGGGCTACAGCCTGCCCACCACCTGGGATGAGCTGATGCAGCTCTCCGATCAAATGGTGGCCGATGGCCACACGCCCTGGTGTTTGGGTATGGAAAGCGGCGACGCCAGCGGCTGGGTCGGCACCGATTGGATCGAGTCGATCCTGCTGCGCACGGCGGGGCCTGCCGACTACGATCGCTGGGTCACCCACGAACTGCCCTTTGACTCGCCACCCGTGAAAGCTGCCTTTGAGCGCTTTGGAGACATTGTGCGCAATCCCGACTACGTGGTGGGCGGCCCCACAGGCGCGATCAGCATTCCCTTTGGCGACTCGCCTGCTCCGCTCTTTGACGATCCGCCGGGTTGCTATCTGCATCGGCAGGCCAGTTTTATCAGCGACTTTTTACCCGAGTCGGCGATTCCCGGCGAAACCGTCGGGGTGTTTGAGTTGCCCAGCATTGACCCCGCCTACGGGGAACCCCTACTCACGGGTGGCATTGTCTTTGGCCTGCTCAAAGACAGCCCCGAAGCCAGGGCGGTGATGACCTATCTGGCCACCGAGACCCCACACCGGAGCTGGGCCCAGCGGGGTTACATTTCCCCCCATCGCGGCGTGCCCTTGGCCGATTACCCCAACGATCTGGTGCGCCAGCAAGCTGAGATCCTCCTCAGTGCCGAGACGATTCGGTTTGATGGGTCAGATCTGATGCCAGCCGCCGTCGGCACGGGCACATTTTGGCGGGGCATGGTGAATTATGTGGGCGGCGAAGATGTCGATCGCGTGCTGCAAGAAATTGATACCAGCTGGCCCTAGAGCATCGGTACAGTATGGCTAAAAACCCGGTTTCTTGCACGCGAGTGAGGATCAGACGAACGCGCGGCGGTTGAGTCGGATCGCCCAGGGGATGAGGGCAAGGTATTGGTTCAAGAAACCGGGTTTCTGCCCTCTGCCTTTCGGTACTAGTCTTTGAAGCCCAGGCGATGCCTGAGCACCCGCCGACGGTGGGCGTGGGTAGGCAGCCGCAGCCAGTAGGCCCACCGCCGCGAAAATGCCCCCAGCCGCCCCGTGATGCAGAGCCCAAATCCACACACTACGGCGTCGCCCTGACCCAGGGTGAGCATATCGCCCAGGTGGTTGTATCGAAAGGGCTTAACGGAACGATTGGCGATCAGAGCCAGGATGTTATGGGCGACCACTGGCCCAGCCTGGTAAGCGGCCTGGGCGGTGGTGGGGGCACGCTCTCGACCTGGGGCTGGCATGGCCGCCATGTCTCCTAAAACAAATACATTGTCGTAGTCGGGCAGTTGCAGGGTAGGAAGCACTAAGCACTGACCCAAGGGGGTTTGTTTGGGGGCAGCGCTACTGGGCCAGGGTCGGGGCACGGTACCCACAGTCCACAGCATGAGGTCGGCGGGGCAGTGGTGGGGTTGCCCCTGGTAGCCAAAGGTTAACCCGCTGCCATCGACCGTCTCAATGGCTGCATCAAGATATACGCTCACCCGGCGCTTGGCTAAGGCCCGCATCGCCGACCGCTGCACCCGCTCGGGGTAGGAACGCAAAATTTCTCCCCGTCGATCGACCACGGTGATCTGGCCTCGGTGACCCAGGCGATCGCTCAATTTACAGGCCAGTTCGACCCCGCTGGCTCCAGCCCCGGCCACCACCACTCGCACGGTGGCGAGATCGTCAAGGGCTTCTAGGCGTCGCTCCAACTGCCAGGCATCGTCTACCGTAGCAAAGGGCAGGGTATGAGCCCGACTACCGGCTACGGTGGGAGGTCGCATCTGGCTTCCGATCGCGACCACGAGATAGTCGTAGACCAGCGGTTTGCCCTGGCGCAGAGTAATGGTGCGCTGGGCCAGATCAATCTGATCGACCCAGTCCTGGCACCGATCAACGGCAGTGGGGGGCAGAAGTTCCTCATAGGTGGGGGCAATCTCCCAGGGGGCGAGTTCTTGGGTCAGCAGTTCATAGAGCAGGGGGGTGAAGTTGAAGCGATCGCGCGGTTCGATCAGCGTGATGTGCAGAGGCCGAGGCGAGGCCTGCGATCGCCGATGCAGAGCCAGGGCGCAGTACAGACCGCCAAACCCACCGCCCACAATACAAACACGCACAGCAGAACTGTTGTCATGAGAGGCAGACTGTCCTAAAGAGGGGTAGAACGATCGCTGCGACGGCATAGCAGAAGATGACCGGGGGTGTGTCAAGGGTGCCCAGCTTACTGCACAATAGCGCTAGACCGCATCCGGTTGCCCACCGCCCACTCTTCTGTGCCAGTAGATGACTACCTTGCGCCCCGGGCAACCCCACCCCGACGACCGATCCAACATTGACATTTGGCTACTGTCAACCGACAACATCGAGGTAGAAGCGCTGGCAACGCTAAAAGCCTCTTTATCTGAGCCAGAGCAAAAGCAGCTAGCGAAAATTAGCCGGCCTCAGACCCAGCGGCAATTTGTGCTCAGCCGAGGCTGTCTGCGCCACCTACTCAGTGGCTACACCGGGTTACCCCCAACCACCCTAGGGTTCAGCTACGGCCCTCGCGGCAAGCCGAGCCTAGACCAGGTTGACCAGAGCGTTGTGCCCCAGTTCAACCTGTCCCACAGCGGGCAGCGGCTGCTGGTAGCCGTGAGTATGGCGGCAGAGGTACGCGAAATCGGGGTCGATATCGAAGTTTTGCGTCCTCTGCACCGCTTATCTAGACTGTGTCGCCGCTACCTCACAGCCGCTGAAGCCACCGAGGTGTTGGCCCTAGACAGCCCCCAGGCCGAGCGTCATTTTCTGCGCTACTGGACGGGTAAAGAGGCCTGTCTCAAGGCCCAGGGTCTGGGCATTACCGACTCGATGCAGTCACTGCAACTAGCGCCAGCCGCGAGGGAACTAACCCCAGTACTGAGGGCAATCCCTGTCGCTAACGCCCATCTACCAGAGCACCCAGGGCAGCTTTACCAATGGCAGCCAGAGCCGGGGTATCTGGCTGCGATCGCCGTCCAGACCCTCGGCTCAGTCTCCATTCGCTTCCGTATAGAGCAAACTAACCCTACTGACCTGCTAGCTTGGCCCCCTACCCGTGCTTGAGCACCCCTTGGTATGGGTTGAGGGCTGTTAGCTTTGCCGCTACTGGATATGGCCGTTAAGCAACTCCAGGCTGGACGGCATTAACGGTCAACACCAGATCGTCGAAGTCATTGTCAGTCAGGTCTTCAAAGCTCCAGACAGCCCCTTCGCGACGAATGCGAGTACTCCCCAAAACAGCCGCTTCAATAGTGGCCAAGCGGTCAGTACTGCCGTCAATGAGTAGGGCTGGGGCATAGTAGGTACCCCCCAAAAGAGTCAAGCTAGCATCAGCAACGTCGCTGTTGTCAACGAACAGCTCAGCCTCTAGGAGATTGTCAACGACAGCCTGTTCATAACCAGCGTCGCCGGGTAACAGACCCTCTACCCTCCCTTGGGCATCGGTTTCGTAGAACTTCAAGACATTGTCAAAACGAGCTTCGCGGGTCAGGGTCACGCTGACGGTAACCTCCCCATCTATGCCGGTTAGATCAATCAACTCGTCAATCGGGGCTGCCAGCGCCTCATCCCCAAACAAGGTGCGATACATCATCTCGTAGATGAACGTGTTGTCAACGGTGGAGGTTAGCAAGTCGGCATTCATGCCATAGGCCTTGGCCACGACATTGCCCGAGAAGTCGGAGGTGCCGGCCCAAGCTGTGATAAAGTTGCCCATCTCACCATCGAGGCTGGGCTGTGACGCAAAGGTGGTCAGCGGGAAGAGACGACCCTCGGCACCATCCACCGGGTTCTGGAAGGTCTCGGTGTCGGTGGGGTTGACGGGCAGGGCAGCCACCGTATCCAGAGTCTCGGGGAGCGCGGGCGCAAAGGGAGTTGGCTGCCAGACTTGGATACCCCCGGCTTCACTATCGGCAGCGGTCACCAGCAGCGTGTTGGGGTTTTCGTTGCGAATGAAATCCATCGCCACGCCGAGGGTCGCGTCAGCCCTCAAGACGGCCTCCAAGACACCCCGAGAATTATTGTTGTTCCCCAGGTTATCGGTGCCTTCCTCTTCGGCAACCACCATGAAGCCATCGGGATCTGCCGCCAGAATCGGCAGGGCCGCGGCCAGCATCTGGGCCACGGTGGGCTGATTGGTAGGGCTACCATCGGGCAGGAGCTGACCGTAGTTCTCTAACCCAAGGGACTGGTTTTGCTCCTCAGGATTGTCGTTGTAGGTGTCTTCGGCGGCAAATACCCCCAGCAGCTTGGTGGTGCCGTCAGGAATGCTTTGCAGCTCGGCTAAATCGTAGACGACGGTGTAGCCAGCGGCCTCTGCTTCTTCAATCAGGTTGCGGCCATCTTCGCGAATGCCTGCTTCACCAAAGCGCCCGACCGTGCCCAAGGGCAGGTAGTGAATTTCGCCGCCGCCCAGAATGATGTCAACCCCAGACTCCACGACCTGACGGGTGATTTCGGCAACATCGCTGCGGCTCTCAACTTCTGCTAAGAAGGCACCGGTGCCGGGTTCGGCGATGAAACCAGAGTTGATCACCGCCGTCGCCTTACCGGCTGCGATCGCCTCCTCCAAAATGGTCACGCCTGGTTTACCTGAAGCCGACACCACCGGGTTGCCAAACTCATCTAACCCAAATGAGCTAGCGGGTACTTTGACCCCTGTGGCATGGGTGACCGCGCCCGCATTGGAAGTACCGACCAATTGATCTTCCATATGACCCAGGTAAACCCCGGAGTCAGACATCAAGTCATAGTTCAGACGCCCATCAGGGCCCTGGCTGACAAACCGGCCCAAGCCATACATCGTGGGGCTGGTGCCATCGGGGTGAAAGAAGATGACATTGCCCGTATCCTGGGTCGGCTTAGGAGCGGGGATAAACTCTGGAACGTCGCGATCGGAGAGATCGACCTCAAACAAGGTTTCATACATCGCCCGATAGATATCTGTATTGTCTACGGTGGCGGGCAGCAGGTCGGCATTCAAACCATGGGCCTTAGTGACGATCGCGCCGGCAAAGTCAGGGGTACCGGCCCAGGCGACGTCAAAGTTGTAGACATTGCCATTGGCGGCGGGGGCGGCTACAAATGCTTCGGTACCGACCCCCTGCTGACCATCCCCCGGATTCTGAAAATCGGGTGCCGCCGTCAGATCCAACCCGGTCGGGTTAGTGCGAAAGGTGCCTGCGATTTCCTCCGTGTCGTCGAGCTGCAAACCACCGGCCTCACTGTCGGCGGCAGTGATGATCAGAGTATTGGGATTGCGATCGTAGAAATCCATCGCTACACCGATCGCTTCATCGGTGCGGCGCAGGGACTCCAGCTTGCCAGAGGCGCTGTTGATATTGCCAAAGTTATCCACCCCTTCTTCTTCAAGTACCGTGAAGGAGCCATTTTCAAAATTGGGGTGGCGCTCTGCAATGGTCTGGGCAGCCGCCAGCATCTCACCTAAGGTAGGGGCAGAAGACACGTAGGCAGGCGTGCCAGTATTGGCCAGATTTTCGTCATAGCCGGGCAGGCTGCCCTCGGCCAGGCGAATGGTGTCGTTAAACGTATCTTCGTTGGCAAAGATGCCCAGCACCTTAGTGACGCTCTCATCAGCCACCACGGTTGTCAGCTGGTCGGCAGTATAGACAACGGTGTAGCCGAGGCTTTCAGCCAGTTCGATCAGGTTGGTGTCGGGGCGAATATTGGATGCCGTGGAGATCGCATCGAGCTGCTCGGCAGACTCAGCATAGACAGCCCCAGCCGGTGGCTCGGCACCCACAGGTAGATAGTTGACCAGACCACCGCCGAGGATAATATCTACTCCCGACTCAACCACCTGACGGGTAATATTCGCAAATTGGCCCCGGGGAAACGCGGCAAAACCCGTCGCATCGGCCGGTACATCGGCCTGACCAACCTCTGCCGCAAAGGCCCCCGTACCGGGCTCAGCAATCACCCCAGAGTTAATCAAGGCCGTCACCTTACCAGCTGCCACGGCCTCCTGCATGATGGTTTGGTTGGTGCCAGAGAGAGCCGTTAACTCCTCCTCAACAAACCGACCCGTTATTTCATCAACAATGGGGTTGCCCTCTCCATCGCGCTGCACTTCAAAGCCAAAAGACTCGGCATACACTTTGACCCCAGTGGCGTGGGTAACTGCGCCACCGTTTGACGTACCCGTAAGCTGATCTTCCATATGGCCGAGGTAGACACGAGCCTCGGCCAAATTGTCCCAATTCAGCCGACCATCCGGGCCTGCGGTCACAAATCGAGCAAAGCTAAAGTCGGAGGGGCTAGACCCATCCGGATGAATGAAAATGACGTGATTTCCTGCCATCAGAAAAGTTTCCCTGTAAATTCAACCTGAAAGTCTCTGGAAATATCAGAAGCCACGTTGTTTTCGCACTAACCTGAGCAAAACAAGCTACTTTTAGCTAGCCTTGGCCAAATACAGAAAAAGGGTTAGCTTAATGATCTATAGATTTTTAGCTCAATATCTATAGATTTTTCTCATGATCTAACCTTCTAGACTTTGAGTCGTTTTGTCAGGATGGCTAAAGCAAGCTGGTTTTCAGAGTTAGCTAGAAAACAACCCATACGTATTCCCTAAGCAATTTCCCATAGCAGTGTTAAAGGGAACGTGATATTGAGTTAAATAAGGCGCTTGCTTTGGTTAAATTAAGCTAGTTGTCTGTGGGAATCGCTATGCTGGCAACATCTCTGTTCACTCATCGGTAACGTCGTCTGCCCTATGCCCCACAGTATTCGGACGCTAGTTCAGAACGTGCAAATGGCCTTGTTGCCTGGGCTGCGCCTGGAGAGTATCAATCCCCACAACCCGGTAGTAGTGCATCGGGTGCCCATGCCGTGGCAATGCCTCGGGGCCGGCAACTACGCCGCCGTTTTCGCCCATCCCGATTATCCCGATCAGGTGGTGAAGGTGTATGCTCCTGGTCGGCCCGGTATCGAAGCGGAGATCGAGGTCTATCGACGCCTGGGAGAGCATGGGGCCTTTTCTCATTGCTACGTCAGCGGGGCCAACTTTTTGGTGCTAAAGCGGCTGCTCGGCATCACCCTTTACGATGCTCTGCACCAGGGCGTTCCCATTGCGCCGCAAGTCATTCACGATGTTGACGCCGCCCTAGACTACGCGCGACAGCGCGGCCTGTTTCCCCACGATGTCCATGGCCGCAACGTAATGCAATGGGACGGGCGCGGTGTCGTAGTCGATGTCTCTGATTTCTTAAACGCAGCGCCCTGTCGGGCCTGGCAGGATGTAAAGCGGGCCTACTGGTGGATTTACCGGCCTTTTTTTCTGCCCCTAGGACTGCATCTGCCCTACGTTTTGCTGGATTGGGTGCGGGCTGGGTACCGCCTACTGCGCCGCCTCGATCGGGGGGTAAAACAGGTCTTGAGGCGATCGCCCTAGTACTCTGAGGCGGCAATAACCCAGCTGTTGACTCACGCGGAAACCCTTATGAGGCCTGGGGTTCCCGTTCTGCCTTCTGCCTTCTTACTTCTGCCTTTCGGTACTAGGCTTGTACCCAGCCAAAGATACCCTACTTCGGCGGGTATACCGGCTCTTTGTCAATTACCACCGGCTCCTGGTACAGCAGAGCCGTAAAGGTCACCGTCGAGCCTAGCCCTTCGCCCATGCTGATGAACTGCACGACGCCGCCCATGGCTTCGACTAGGCGCTGGGAGATCGCCAGACCAAGGCCAGTGCCGCCGTACTGTCGCGTGCGATCGCCATCGACCTGGCTAAAGCTCTGAAACAGCCGGTCTTGCTTTTCGAGCGAGACGCCAATGCCGGTGTCGGCCACGCTAATTTTGACTAGACCTGGCCAGGTTTTGCCCTGGTACTCTACCTTTTGGGGTTTGACCTCGGCGCTGACGGTAACGCCTCCCTCATGGGTAAATTTGATCGCGTTGCCGACCAGATTAATAAAGACTTGAAACAGTCGCTGGTAGTTGCCATGCAGAGTAATGTCATCGCGGGTGGCAGGCAGCAAAATGTTGAAATATAGCTCTTTTTGGTCGGCCTGGTGGCGAATAAAGTTTTCCACATCGGCCAGTAGATCCTTGAGGCGTACAGGCCCCATCTCAATCTGCATTTTGCCCGCTTCGATTTTGGCAATGTCGAGCACATCGTTGATGAGCTGCAGCAGATGAATCGCTGACTTGTGGGCCTCGGCGACAAATTCCTCTTCCTCGGCGGGGTCATCGGCCATGCCGTCGAGCACCAGCTTAAGAAAGCCAATCATGCCGTTGAGCGGTGTGCGGAGCTCGTGGGAGGTGTTGGCCAAAAACTCACTCTTAAGCCGAGAAGCTTCTTCAGCCTGGCGGCGAGCCTCTTCGGCCTGGCGACGAGCCTCCTGAAATTCGCGCTGCTTCTCCATCAGACTGGCATTGGCCTGCTGGAGCTTGATCGCCAGGGCATGGCTCTCACTAAATAGAGTGGCGTGGGCAATGGCGGTGCCGACCTGGTCGGCCAAATCGGTGAGCAAATTGAGCTCGACCTCTGACCAGGCTCGGTGAGGATGGTCGTGGAGCACAATAAACCCGTTGATCGTGTTTTGATAACGGGTGGCGACTGCTACGGTGGCAGGGTCAGCCGGTTGCCGAGAGGGCACCATCGCGATCGAAGTTTGGGCAGCCGTGCTCAGGTATGGAGTTTCGGCCAGCAGCCATACTTGCCCCTGCCAGCTAGGCAAGTCGCTAGACCTGACGTATTCAGCCGCTACGGTAGCGGCCTCAGGCGGCATATTGGGGGGTGCATTACAGCTGCATACCAGGCAGCGATCGACGCCAAACAAATCGCCCAAGCCCTCGACGGTTTGTTGATGAATAATGTCTAAATCTAAGGTCCACCGAACATTGCGCGTAATTTGATTGAGCCGGGGCGAATAGGTTTGCAGCTGGGCGCACAGGCCAGAAGCGGATTCAGCGGTGGCCGTCGGCGATAGGGCAGCGCGCGATCGCGGTATATCGACCAAACCCTGAAAATCAATCAGGTAGCCCGTGGCAACCACGCGAAAAAGAGACTCATCGGGCGCGACCAGGGGGTGTAGCACCCAACGCACGTCAAGACTGTGGGCACCCAGGGGGCAACGGCCTCGAAGCTGCACTATTTCGTGGTGGGTAGCCAGCGTGTTGAGTGCTTGCCCCAGGGTATTGGGAGTGGCAAAAGAAACAATCTCATTCAGCGATCGCCCCACCCAATTGGCCGTCAGCGTGGTTGGCAGCGCCTCGGGCCCCACCGATTGAATAGATTCGACCACTCCACGGAGATCGAGCACCATAATCCAGGCAGAGCTAGACTCACCCGGATCAATGTCGCTGGCGGTGGCTAGGGCAGAGAAAGGAGGTCGCGATCGCATAGCAGTAGAAGGCCAGGACGCCTCCATAGTAGCCAACTGACCTCACCAATGGCTCTAGCCCAGCGCAAATTCGTTGAGAACCCTTCAGCGGCTATGTTCCTCCATGCCCTTGAGAGCATGGCTAGCCCTCCTTTAGTCGTTCCATTCTCCCTTTGGCGGTACCGTCGGATTGCGGGGCAAATGGCGCACCAGATCGTCTTCGTAGCGGCGATCGCCCCGTAGCCACTGGCGCAGTGCCACTTCAATGACCTTGCTGGGGTTAGCGCTAAGGTGGGTCACCTGGTCAAGCAAGTCTTTGTCAATCTGAACCGAGAGGTCAATTTTTTCCGCCGACCGTTCGTCGGTAGGGGAGGTAGGGTTTTGCATAATGGGCGGCCTGACTGCCAGGTAGGTAATAGGGTGTCTTCTTCTTCTAGTCTAGTCCCTAGGATAGACGCGTCTGGTGCGGTCATCCCCAACCCCGGGGCCTGGGTCTCGGGATCTTGACATAACAAGTTTATCTTCCACAGACCAGACAACGGATCTGCCTATCTAACTCACATAACTGTCATACGGAGGTAACCATCGCGATCGATTTCCCCTCAGCGCCGCCGCGAGCATTCGTCTAGGCCAGGGCTTACAATATTAAAGTCTGTAAATTTTCATTATTGGCCCGTCATTGGTAAGCCTTGTATGACAGAGGTTCCTGTCTCTCAGATTCGCAATTTCTCGATCATTGCCCACATCGACCACGGTAAGTCGACCCTGGCCGATCGCCTTTTGCAGCGCACGGGCACCGTCAGCGATCGCGATATGAAGGCCCAGTTCCTCGACAGCATGGATCTGGAGCGCGAGCGGGGCATCACCATCAAGCTCCAGGCCGCCCGGATGAACTACAAGGCTCAGGACGGCAAAGACTACGTTCTCAACCTGATCGACACCCCCGGCCACGTCGATTTTTCCTACGAGGTGTCGCGATCGCTGATTGCCTGCGAAGGGGCCTTGCTGGTGGTCGATGCTTCCCAAGGGGTTGAGGCCCAAACCCTAGCCAACGTCTACCTGGCCCTAGAGAACGACCTGGAAATCATCCCGGTGCTCAACAAAATCGACCTGCCAGGGGCCGAACCCGATCGCATCAAACAAGAAATTGAAGACATTATCGGTCTCGACTGCAGCGGTGCCATTCTGGCCTCCGCCAAGCAAGGCATCGGCATCGACGAAATTCTAGAGTCTATCGTCTACCTGGTGCCGCCCCCCGCCGACACCGTCGATCAGCCCCTGCGGGCGCTGATTTTCGACAGCTACTACGACAGCTACCGGGGCGTAATCGTCTACTTTCGCGTCATGGATGGCACCATTCGCCGCAAAGACAAAGTGCGGCTCATGGCCTCGGGCAAAGAATACGAAGTCGATGAGCTGGGCGTTCTCGCCCCCACCCAGATCGAAGTTGATGAGCTGCATGCCGGAGAAGTGGGCTACTTTGCCGCCTCCATTAAGGCCGTAGAAGACGCTCGGGTGGGCGACACCATTACCCTGGCGCAAAACCCTGCTACCGAGGCCTTACCGGGCTACGCCGAAGCCAAACCCATGGTCTTTTGTGGCCTGTTCCCCACCATCTCAGACCAGTTTGAAGAACTGCGCGAAGCCCTCGAAAAACTCCGCCTCAGCGATGCGGCCCTCCAGTACGAGCCAGAGACCTCCAGCGCCATGGGGTTTGGCTTTCGCTGCGGCTTTTTGGGCCTGCTACACATGGAAATAGTGCAGGAGCGCCTGGAGCGTGAGTACAACCTCGACCTGATTACCACTGCTCCCTCGGTAATCTACAAAGTCACCACTATCCAGGGCGACGTGCTCGAAATCGATAACCCCAGCACCCTGCCCGACCCCCAGGCCCGCGAAAAAATCGAGGAGCCCTACGTTCAACTCGATATGATCACCCCCGAAGAGTATGTCGGCGCGCTGATGGAGCTGTGCCAGAGCCGCCGGGGTGAGTTCAAAGACATGAAGTACCTGGCCCAGGGCCGCACCACCTTAATCTACGAGGTGCCCCTGGCCGAGGTGGTGACCGACTTTTTCGACCAGATGAAGTCGCGCAGCAAGGGCTACGCCAGTATGGAATATCACCTGATTGGCTACCGCGAAAACTTCCTGGTGCGGCTCGACGTGTTAATCAACGGCGACCCCGTGGATTCGTTGGCTTCGATTGTGCACCGTGACAAGGCCTACTACGTCGGTAAAGCCCTAGTCGAAAAGCTTAAGGAGCTGATTCCCCGCCACCAGTTTAAGATTCCTCTACAGGCGGCGATTGGCAGCCGCATCGTGGCCAGCGAGAGCATCCCCGCCCTGCGCAAAGACGTGTTGGCCAAGTGCTATGGCGGCGATATTTCCCGCAAGAAAAAGCTGCTACAAAAGCAGGCCAAAGGTAAGAAGCGACTGAAGGCGATCGGCACGGTAGACGTGCCCCAGGAAGCCTTTATGGCCGTGCTAAAGCTATCTTGATGCTCGCTACCCCTACTGCACCAGCCCGTACCGAGTGAGCACGCACATGATTTCGTTGATCAGGTGCCAGATGTGAAACGATATGGAGGACGAGGCCATGGTCTACGCATTGCCGTCGGGGTTTCAGTGGGGAGTCGCTACCTCGTCGTACCAGATTGAGGGCGCTGCCGAGGCCCGTGGCCCCAGCGTGTGGGATGTTTTTAGCCAAACCCCAGGACGGGTGCTAAATGGCGATACGGGGGCGATCGCCTGCGATCATATCCACCGCTACCGCGATGACATTGCCCTGATGGCTGACCTGGGGGTACGCCACTATCGCTTTAGCATTTGCTGGCCCCGGATGCTTCCCGAGGGGCACGGTGCGGTGAATCAGGCCGGGCTAGCCTTCTACAGCGAGCTAGTCGATACCCTGCTGGAGTGTGGCATTACCCCCCACGCCACCCTGTTCCACTGGGACAGTCCCCAGGCGCTAGAAGCCCAGTACGGCTCGTGGCGCAGTCGGCAAATGGCGCAGGATTTTGCCGATTACGCGGCAGTGGTGGTGAAGCATTTGGGCGATCGCGTCACCGAATGGATCACCCTCAACGAAATCTTTTGCTTCACCCACCTCGGCTACGGCGTCGGTTATGTGCCCGAGATGGCCCCCGGCACCGTAGTCAAAACCGTTAAAGAAGTCTGGCAGACCTCCCACCACGCTCTGTTAGCCCACGGCCTCGGCTGTCAGGCCATTCGTGCCGCCTCGCCCCAACCCTGCCAGGTGGCACTGGTGGATAACTACCTGGCCACGGTACCCCTAACCGATACCCCGGAGGATATCGCGGCGGCCCAGGCCGCCTTTCCCCTGGCAGGTACCAACGGCGGCATTATTTACCCGGCCCTAACCGGCGCATATAGTCCTGAGCTGCTGGAAGACCTAGGCATGAATGCTCCCGACATTCAGCCCGGCGATTTAGAGACTATTCATCAGCCGCTGGATTTCCTTGGCTTTAACGTCTATACCGGGTTGTATGTGCGCGCTGCCGAAAATGCTCGCGGCTTCGAGATCCTGCCCTTTCCCCAGGGCTATCCCCGCATGCACATGCCCTGGCTGCACATAGTGCCCGACAGCCTCTACTGGGGCGTGCGCCACATCAGCGATACGCTCCAAAGACCCGAGCTGCGAGTGTTCATCAGCGAGAATGGTTGCGCGGCCCAGGATGAACCCACCGCTACTGGGGAGGTGCTCGATCTAGACCGCATTCAGTATCTACAACAGTATCTGCGATCGGCCCACCGCGCTGTTCAAGAAGGCTACCCGCTGATGGGCTATTTTTTGTGGAGCTTTTTGGATAACTTTGAATGGGCCTACGGGCGCGATCGCCGCTTTGGCATCACCTATATCGACTACGCCACCCAGCAGCGCATCCCCAAAGCCAGCTACCACTGGTACGCCCGCTGCATTGAGGAGAATCGCGTGGTGTAGATGAGAAGTGCGCATATATTGATTCGCAGCATCCAGAGATGGGGCTGCTAGCCCAGCAGATTGCAGCCGCCCATGGAATGGCGGCGGCGGCGATCGCCAAGGCCAGCTGGGCATGGATGCGCGATGAAATTTGCCATAGCGTTGACTATCAAATGGGGCCAGCTAGACTAGTACCGAAAGGCAGAAGTAAGAAGGCAGAACGGGAACCCCAGGCCTCATAAGGGTTTTCGCGTGAGTCAACAGCTGGGTTATTGCCGCCTCAGAGTACTAGATTGGGTCTAGCTAAACCTGACAATTATTGGTCACACACAAATCATTGATAGAAAAGCTTCATTATGGTTTGGCTAGAAACCCAGCGCTTAATCTTGAGAGATTTCACGCTAGAAGATGTGCCCCAGCTGGCACCTATTCTTAGCGATCCAAGAGTAATGAAATTTTCGCCTAAAGGCGTCCTATCGACAGCAGAGACCCAGGAAAAAATCGAAGAATTTATTGCTTTATATCAAAGTCATGGGTTTGGCAAATGGGCCGTCATCTTCAAACAAACGAACCAACTGATTGGCTATTGCGGCATTGCCCTAGAGCACATCGACGGCATCAATGAGCCAGAGATTGGCTATCGTCTCGAACCTGCCTTTTGGGGGCAAGGGCTGGCCACCGAGGCGGCAAAACCCGCGATCAACTATGGATTAGATCAGCTGCAGCTGCCATACCTGCTCGGCATCGTCGAGCCCGCCAATACAGCATCTGTCAAGATCCTGAAAAAGCTGGGTCTAGAATACGATCGCAACACAGTTCTCCACGGTTCTGAAGTAGATATTTATCGCCTTAATGCGACCATCAGCTAGCAGGATGTCTTTTCCTGCCGTGCCATCTAGAGGGGTAGGGCCTGCCCCGTCTACCAGTCGCTCTACCCAGGCTGGTCGGGTGATAACAATCGAAAACATCGATGCTATGACCCAGACATGTCATATCCGTAGATCGTGGAGCGTGTGTCAAAATCGTTGCCATATAGCCCAGGCCGAAACGATGGATATTCTCAAAATTGCGGCATTTTCCGATGGTGATACGGGCGGCAACCCGGCCGGAGTCTGGATTGCTGAAGCCCACCCCAGCGCCAGCGAGATGCGGCGTATAGCAGCAGAGGTGGGGTTTTCAGAAACCGCCTTTGCAGCCCCCACGGGCACCGGCTGGCGGGTGCGCTACTTTGCGCCCGAGTCGGAGGTGCCCTTTTGTGGCCATGCCACCATCGCCCTGGGAGCCGCCCTGGCGCTTCAGCAGGGTAACGGTATTTTCCCCCTGGTGCTCAACGAAGCCGAGATTACCGTAGAAGGTCGCCGCGAAGGCCAGGTTATTTCTGCTGCGCTGCAATCGCCACCCACCCGCAGTGCCACCGTTGAGTCCCAGTTGGTGGCCGATGTGCTCGACCTGTTTGGCTACACCGAGGCCGACCTTGACGCCAACCTTCCCCCCGCCTTGGCCCACGGTGGCGCAGACCATCTTGTTTTAGGGCTCAAGACCCGCGATGCCCTGGCCGCGATGCAGTACGACCTCGCCGCTGGTCGAGAGCTGATGAACCGGGCCGGGCTGGTCACGATCTGCTGGACTTATGCCGAGACCCCCCAGCAGTTTCACACCCGCAACCCGTTTGCCTCGGGGGGCGTGTACGAAGACCCGGCGACGGGGGCGGCCACGGCGGCACTGGCCGGGTACCTGCGCGATATTGGCTGGCCCCACGGGGGCGATATCCAAATCACGCAGGGGGAAGATATGGCCATGCGATCGCGCCTCCGGGCAGAGATTTCCCCCACCCCCGGCAGCTCGATTCGAGTCTCAGGCACTGCTCGGCTGATGGCGACGTAGAGACAACGCCATCACCCAGGACTGGCCATGCTGGGAAACGTTTAGCCACTATGCCAACGCTCCTAGCTCCTCCTGCCCCTTGCTGTTGGCCATATTGATCAAATTTGCGCTACCGCCCACTAGGGAACCAAACCTTGGCAGCCATCGTCCCTGGAAAAACCGTCGAATTAAGTTTGAAAATTAAACAAATATTGCTTAAGGTTGATTTTAATCAACTCTTAATACAATTATTCTGAGCAGATTATCTAGCATGCTACTGCCTATTTCTAGATGGCGCTGCCGGGTTCGCCAAATCTAACGGACTTCGCTTGCGTAAAGATTCACCATGATTCAAGACCCAGTTCCCTGAGATCGTTAGCCTATGTCTCAACCATCGTCTGTGCATTCTCGGCTGGCAAAGCCGCAGCTTAGCTGGCTGGAGGGAATGCGGATATTTGCGGCAGTGGGTATTCTGCTCTACCACGCCCAGCTACTCTTCACAGGTTACGCCTATACCCCTCAACCGACCGGGCTACGCAGTAATATGGCGGCGATCGCCAGTGCTAGCCCCCACCTTGGACAAAATATGCTGGCCTCAGCGGTGTCGCTGCCGGTATGGTTTGGCTTTCAGGCGGTCGATGTTTTTATTCTGCTGGCCGGGTTTGTCTTGGTTTTATCGCTGCGCAGCCAGGCCTCTCAGGTCAGTACCAGTCAGTTTCTTCAGAGTCGCCTGTTGCGAATTCTCTGGCCGTTTTGGACCGTCGCCTGGCTGGCCTATCCGGTACTCTGGCTAATCGGCGTAGCGACCAACAGCTACCGACCAGCGCCCTGGGATATCTTTACGGGGGCTACCTTTCCGCTGCTGTTTGGCTTTGACGGCCAGGTTTTGTTGTCCACCAGCGGCCCCTGGTGGTTTATTCCCCTGGTGATGAGTTTCTCGCTGATTTCTCCCCTGCTCTGGTACTTACTCAACCGCTGGGGGGCGCGCAATTTGCTGGGCATGAGCCTGGTGATGACGGCGCTCTATCGCTATGGAGCGGTCTACCACTTTGGTGGGCATCTCACCTACTCTATGCTCGATACGCCGAATAACTGGCTGCCCTTCGTCTCATTTTTGGCCAAGCTGAGCACGTTTGTGGTCGGCATGGCGATCGCAGACGCCTATTGCCATCATCGAGGCCCCTTGTTTTGGCGACCTCAGCGGCTGGTCTGGGTCGGGCTTCTGGTGTACGCCACGGGCTTTATCGCTCAATTTTATCGAGCGGGCTGGGTCGTTTGCGATCTGCTGCTGCCCATTGGTTGGGTGATGGTTGCGGTGGTGCTGCTGCGATCGCTCAGTACTCTGCCCGCGCTATCGACGGCCATGGTATGGTTGGGCTCCTACAGCTATAGCTATTTCTTGATTCACGGCTTTGTGATTGATCGCACGATTAATTTATGGGTTCAAGGCAGCCTGTGGCGATACTGGGTATCTCTGCCGCTGATGGTAATTGGCACCTTAATCTTGGCCATGATTGCCGACGCGGTGCGCCCCTTGATTCAGCGCAGCGCTTTACAACTGTGGCGCGATATTGACTATTTGCTGATGCAAAACCCAACCCCTGAGGTATCGAATTGGATGCCCATGGTGGGCGATCGCGTCAGCTACCAGGGCCGCCGCGATTGGATTGTACACAAGATCGAGACGCTGCTCGACGAGGGTGAGACGTACCTTTGCCAAATTTCAGCGGGGCGGCAGACAGTGTGGGTCAGCGCCAATAGCCTGAGCCTGGTGGAGGCCGCTGCCCTCGCTCGAACCTATGTCAACTGTTGAGACCATTTTTTGAAGCCAGGGGGCAGCCTAGTGACCAAAACATGGTCTGCTGAAGTTCAGAAAGTTATCTTTACCCATGTGCTGTTGATTGGCCTGCCCGCTGTTTTTTATGGGTTCTTGCTGCTCAACGGCTGGGCTTTAGTCAGTCCGCGCGCTGTCGTATTGACAATTTTTTTGTTCAACGCGGTGATGATCATCATCGAGTCTACCAACGCGCTGTTTCGCCGATTCGCGACCTATCAACGGCAGTTCAGCCATCCGTTAGAGCAGCCCCGCAATCAGCTGAAGGGATGGATTGGAGTGCGGGGGTCTGAGTGCCCATACCCAATTGAACCGGTGCCCCGCTGTTCGTTTTTGGTAGCCGCTTATTTGCCCAATGAACAAAGCATTATCGTTGAAACGCTACGGCATTTGTTAGGCCAAATTGAGCGGCCCGCTGGCGGGTTAGAGATTATTTTGGCCTACAACACGCCCGTCAATCTCCCCATTGAGGCTGAGCTGCATCAGTTGGCCAGACAATCTCCTGAGCTGACGATTTTGCGGGTTGATACCAGCCAGTCTAAGGCTGAAAATATCAATGCTGCTCTCGATATTGCAACCGGAGACATTGCCTGCGTGCTCGATGCCGACCATCATCCCAACGCCGACTGTTTTAGGCGAGCCTGGCACTGGATTTCCCAGGGGTACGATGTGGTGCAGGGGCGCAACGTCATTCGTAACTGTAGCGAAAACTTTCTGGCTCAAAATATTGCGATTGAGTTTGAGCAACTCTACGGCATTAGCCATGCTGCCAAGTCTTTCCTCACCGACTCCAGCATCTTTGGCGGCTCAAACGGCTATTGGCGAACCGAGGTGCTAAAGCGAATTCGGTTTAACCCCAACCGCCTGACCGAGGATATCGACGCGTCGTTGCGATCGCTGCTCAACGGCTACAAAATTCTGCACGATCGCAGCATTGTCACCAGTGAGCTGGCGCCCACCTCGCTCAAAACTTTCTGGTTTCAGCGCAAACGCTGGGCCCACGGCTGGCTAGAGGTGTCGCTGCTCTATCAGCGTCGTTTATGGCGATCGCCCCACTTCAACTACTGGCAAAAATTCTACTGGACCTATTTGCTCTACTACTGCGAATCGTTTGCCCTGGTTTCTCTTCAGCTCTTACCGATACTGCTGGCGTTTTTGCTGGTGCCCGATGCGTTTCCTGGGCCCATGCGCGGTTATTTTTTGCTTGCCGGAGGCCTGTCACTCTTCAGCGGGGTTTACCAAATTTTAGCCGCCGCTAAGGTCGCGTCCAGGCGTTACCCGCTGGCTTACTACATCAAGCACATCCTGTTCTTGCCCTTCTACGTGACCCTCAAAAACTCGATCGCGGTGGTTGCTATTTACGACTACCTCAAGGGAGAGCACACCTGGGTAGTCACCCCCCGCGATCCTCAATCCCAGAAGCGGTATCGCTTCAAGCAGGGGTAGTCGATATCTTCGTTAGCGGGAGTCGTAACGAGATCTTGGGAGCGATAGCCAGCCAGAAATTGTGCTGTCGTCAGCGAATTCGTAACCGTCCCCTGAGCGGAGTCGTTGGCGCAGCCGCCCCAGAGGGGCTAGGGGACATACTGCATGGGTTTTGGCTTTCTCCCTTTGGGAGACGCAGGGCGAACGACTTCGCTCAGCCGACATAGTCCTAGGGACGCTTACCTAGGAGGTTTGGCAATTGGTTCAAAAAAATGACTGATAAAACTTAGTTCCAGTAAGTAGGCAGTTGAGATTAAATGTAAGATAGCAGGGTAGCCAGAGTGCCCTCAAATGCCCGCCCCATTACGCATCATTTTGACCGAGGAAGAAGACCGCACGTTAAGTGAACTTCGGGAGGCTCAGACAGTTCCCTATCGGACGCGTGACCGAGCGCATAT
>NZ_JADEWX010000353.1 GCF_015207395.1 Nodosilinea sp. LEGE 07088 | reverse complement strand
TTCATTTCAAATCGTTTATTTAAGTCGATTGAAGATCTTGAAGCCCTTATCAACAAACTTCTCAATGAGGGGGATTTAGTTATAAATTGGCATCGCAAGGTGAAAAATAAGGGAAATTCGATTAATGCAATTTAGATGCGTAACAGCTTAGAACCAAAAGATCAGAAGCCTGTAACCTAAAAACCTGCTGAGCCTAAGGTCATACTTATTTTAATAGCTAATTGGTATGAGCCCAACAAAAGGTAGAAAATGCTGGGAGGTTGATGCTGCCCTAAATCTTGCCTAAAGTTCATCCATTGCTTTGAATGCAAGGCACTATTAAGTCTCTTATTTGAAGATATCAGTAGTTTCTCTGAGATGCCGATATCAATGGATCAATACACAGGTCTTTCATGTTTTCTTCGTGGCCTCTTCATGTTTTTGAGCCAGCCGTAGAACCTTCTTGCCATGGGCGTGCCCTAAATTAGGCAATTCAGGGTGCTAAATCCGAAAGCCACCCACCATGATATCAAGGCTGGCCCATCACCCTGAATGTGGGCGTTGGGCTAGAACGCTGGTACAGAAACCCGGTTTCTTTGTCACTGCCCTAACGGCATGACTGGCATTCTGGCCGAGAAACCGGGTTTTTAGCCATCCTGTACCGATGCTCTAGGCCGCAGCGCGTCTAGCTCTAGTCTGGCGGCGGCGGCGGCGAGGGTTTCGATCGACTCTGGTGTCGGTAGGTAAGGCAGCGTTCCCAGAACCGGGGTTTGGGTCAGGTTAGTTATTAAATCGTGCGGCGCCCATTGGGCGATCTGCTCGTCGGTGTAGGGCCGATTGCAGTTGAGAATAATACCTCGCAGGTCGAGGCCTTTCTGGCGGGCGAGGGCAACGTTAGCGGTAGCCTGGGCGATCGCCCCTAGCTTGACCGGCACCACCAGCACGGTCGGCAAGTGCCAGGCTGCTGCCAGATCGGCCACGGTGAGCTCGTAGGTCACTGGAGAGCCCAGCCCTCCCAGTCCCTCCACCAAGACCCAGGGATGGCGCTGGAGGCTGGTTTCAAGAGCATGCCAGGCCTGGGCCAGATCCACCGAACGACCCTCTAGGGCGGCGGCTAGGGGTGGGGCCAGGGGGGCTTCAAAGTACTGGGCTGTAATTGTCTCGAGGGCCAGAGTAGGAAAAAAGAGGCGCTGGTACAGCTCGCGATCGCCGACCCCAGCTTGAAACGGTTTCAGCACCGCTGGAGCCTGCTCTGGGCGATATCGCTGCCAGTAGGCCAGCAGGGCGCTGGTTACCACGGTTTTACCGACTTCGGTGTCAGTACCCGCCACGAGCAAAGCATTGAGAGAAACCATAGGGCGTCAGTTGACCGATATTCGCAGCGTATAGTTGGACGGACGGGCCGATGTGACATCGACCAGATAGCCGCCGCTAGTGGGCAACTGCCCCTGCCACGACAGCACCCGCGACGCATCGGGAATCATCTCGCCGTTGGGAAAACGCACATCCAGGGTAACCGGGCCACTGACCGTAGGCAGATCCAGGGCCAACACCTGGCCTTCTTGGGCATTGACGATATAGCGGCGAATGCGATTTTCGTTGACCTGTCCCGACACTTGCACACTGGTCTGACCCGGCGGAATTTGCACCCGCTGTTCGGTCACACTGGCGTCGGGGTTGGGGTCGGGTTGAGTGGCTGGTGGGGCCGGCTCAACCGAGGGTTCGGGCTGAGGTTCTACGCTCGGTTCGGGCTGGGGCACCGCACTGAGGCTGACCTCCAGCTCGTAGTCGCTCTGGTCTAGGCCCTGTACCGGGCGCAGCTGGATGGTGTACTCGCCGCTGGCGGGTAGAGTACCCTGCCAGTTTCGCACCCGCTCAGCCGATTGCTCCACCGGCTCCCCTGCGGGCGTCAGCACCGTCAGCAAGACTCCCTCACTGGCCATCCGGGCTAGCAGCACCTGCCCTTCAAGGGCGCTAACTCGGTAGTTGATGGTTTCGTTGCTGCGCAGGCTGCCAGATACAGTGCGGTCTTGGCCCGGAGAAATTGCCAGATTTTGGTCGTATTCTACTGGGCTAGTTTCGGGGGTGGGCTCAGGGG
>NZ_JADEWX010000352.1 GCF_015207395.1 Nodosilinea sp. LEGE 07088 | reverse complement strand
GGGAGTGGGTGTGTGGGTGGGAGGGGTGGGTGAGGAGTGCCATGGGAGGGCCTCAGGGTTAGCAATTTACGATTTTGGATTTTGGATTGCCCCAATCAAAAATCGGCAATCAAAAATCTAAAATCGATTTACCAGTCTTCTTGTTCAATCAGAGGTTTATAGTCTTCGTCGATCAGTTCCAGCTCTTTGCTCAGGCAACCGACGACAAAGTTACTTTCAATGAAATGCACCGAGTAAATGTAGGCTCGCTGCAGGTAGGTGCCGATGCCGACGACATAGCCGACGTCACCTTTTTTGGCCAGATGAAAGCCGATGTCTTTGCCGGGAAAGGTGCCGTCGTTGCGAAGCACTTTAAGGCTGCGGACGCGGGTGCCCATATCGAAAATAGGTGGACTATCGAGTTCAACTTCTTCGCTGAGTTTCATGGTGTTTTCCAGGGGGTGTGTAGGGGCACAGCATGCTGTGCCCCTACGGGGTACTGGGCCTAACGGATCAAGTCAAAGGAGATGTCCGTCTTCGCCGGGATGATGGTCTTGCGATCGAGCTCATCGAGGATGGTGTTGACAATCCAGTTGAACTGGTTGATCGCGCCCTGGTAGCCCAGGGTGGGGTAGCGGTGCATGTGGTGCCGGTCAAAGATCGGGTAGCCAATGCGCACCAGCGGGGTGTGGGTGTCACGCCAGAGGTACTTGCCGTAGCTGTTGCCGATCAGCAGATCGACGGGCTCGGTGAACATCAGCGATCGCAGGTGCCACAGATCTTTCTTGCCCCAGATGGTGGCCTCCTGGCCGTAGGGGCTGTTGGTCAGCACTTCCTTCAGTTCCGCCTCAAACCCTTCGTTGGAGTTGGTGACCACGATATGGACCGGTTCAGCGCCCATTTCTAGCAAGAACTGGGTGATGCCAAACACATGGTCGGGGTCGCCGTAGAGGGCGATGCGCTTGCCGTGAATCCAGGCCTGGGAGTCGGTCATGGCGTCCACGGCGCGGCCCCGCTCCTGCTGGAGTTCCTGGGGAATCGCTTTGCCCGTGACGGCAGAAAGGGCCATCAGAAACTCGTCGGTACCCTTGATACCAAAGGGGCGGAAGTTGTAGGTCTTTTGACCCCACTCCTTGGAGATGTACTCCTGGGTCTTGGGCGTGGTGTACTTCTGGAAGAAGAAGCTACCCTCGGCGTTGATCGAGTCACCGGCTTCTTCCAAAGTGGTCAACCCGTTGTACATCTTGAATTCGCCCGTGTTGGGAGAATCAAAGGTGTCGGAGTTGTCTGACAGGATGGTGTAGTCGATGCCAAACAGACCCAGGATGCGCTTTAGCTCGCGGATGTTGCCGATGTAGGGGTCAAAGCCCAGGTTGAAGTTGAACTTGCCGTTGGTGGTGTCGGCTTTCTTACCCTTAGTCAACGTCTTGAGGATGCTGACCAGCATGTTGTCGTAGCCGGTGATGTGGGAGCCCACAAAGCTCGGTGTATGGGCCGCAGGAACGGGTAAGTCAGCCGGGATCAGTTCCTCATTCTTAGCCGTTGTGATGTAGGCACCGATGTCATCACCAATTACCTCGGCCATGCAGGTGGTGCAGAGGGCAATCATCTTGGGCTTGTACAACTCGTAGGAGTTTTGCAGGCCCTGCTTCAGGTTGCTGAGGCCACCAAACACCGCCGCATCTTCCGTCATGGAAGAGGACACCGCCTGGAAGGGCTCTTTGTAGTTTCTAGTCAGGTGGGTGCGGAAGTAGGCAACGCAGCCCTGGGAACCGTGGCTGTAGGGCAGGGTGCCCTCAAAGCCCGAGGCCACAAAGAGAGAGCCGAGGGGTTGGCAGGCCTTGGCGGGGTTGATGGTCAGAGCTTCGCGGGCGAAGTTCTTTTCCCGATATTCCCAGCCTTTGGTCCATTCAGCGGTTTCGGCGACGAGGTCGCGATCGTGGGCTCCTTCAAACTGGCGCTTGTACTCAAATAACTCTTGATACTGGTCGGTGTGGAACAGGTCGAAGTGATCCTGGATTTTACCCGGCACAGAGGCATTCTCTGGCACTTGGGGGTTGGTGTTCTCAGTCATGACTTTCTCCTTGGGAGGGGGAGGTG
>NZ_JADEWX010000109.1 GCF_015207395.1 Nodosilinea sp. LEGE 07088 | reverse complement strand
TGGTTTGGTAGGATGCAGGAAACATATTGGTTTAGGGGAGCTGCACTGAGGCTCCCTATTTTTTGTCCCCTTTATTGTCTCAAAGCCCTGTACCGCATGACGTTGAGTACCCTTGTCACCCGTTAAGGGGTCCACGCATGGGACTGTTCATTGCAGTATGTTGCACCTTGGCCTGGTTTCTGGCTGATATCGCCGCCAGGCAATATGATATTGCCCTACTGCCCTACTGGAATGCGGCAGTGCGGTTTGGATTTTTCTCGATTATTAACTTTTTGCTCGTATCCCACCGCCAAGCCTATGTGCGAGAGCAGCAGCTGGCTCGTATAGACGGCCTGACAGGCATTTATAACCGCCGTTTCTTTCTAGAGTTGCTAGAGCTAGAGCTGGAGCGCACACGCCGCTATCATCAACCGCTCACCCTAGCCTATCTCGACATAGATGACTTTAAGTTGGTCAATGACAAACTGGGGCATAGCAGCGGCGATCGGCTGCTGCAAACCGTAGCCCAGACCTTAAAAGAAACAGTGCGCTCCTGTGACATTGTTGCTCGCCTGGGCGGCGACGAATTTGCCATTTTGCTGCCGCAAATTGATAGCCAGCAAGCGGCAATAGCCTTGACCCGTACCCATCATCAACTGAAAAAGATCAGTCAAAGCAACAGATGGCCCATTGGCTTCAGCATGGGGGCTATCACGTTTAATACCCCACCACCGTCTACCGATGCTTTAATTGCCCAGGCCGACCAGCTGATGTATGCCGTTAAAGGCAGCGGCAAGAACCGCCTAGAATGCCAGGAATATAGCTAGTAGCTTAATAGCCTATCCAGCTTCTATGCTGCTGTGAAAAGCGTACTGCCTTACCTAAGCTTTACGATGCCGCTGGTCAGCTGAAGGGTGAGTTCTCAGCCGCAGCAGCAGGATGCAAACGCTGAGCCAGAGGAAACCAACGCTATAGCCCGCCAGCACATCTGTTGGCCAGTGGACACCCAGATAGAGCCGACTCAAGCCAATGGCCCCAATTAAAACCGCCGCCGCTCCATACATCAGCCCTCTGACAGGGGCATAGCGGTGGGCCAATAGGTAGGCGATCAGGCCATAGAGCACCATCGCCCCCAGGGCATGGCCACTGGGAAAACTGTAGGTTGTCTCGGTAATCAGCTGGGGCCAAAGGGCTGGGCGCACCTTGCTAAAGGCGAGCTTTAAACCCGTGCTGAGCACCGCTCCACCTAGGCAGGTGACGAAGAAGAACAGCGCCATCTGCCAGCGCCGTCGCAAACAAAACCAGCTCACTCCAATGCAGGCTAGCGGCACCACGGTGCTGGGATTTCCGAGCTGGGTAATCGCAAGCATCACCTGATCCAGGGTTGGATTAGCAAACTGGTGAATCCACAGCAGACTGTGCTCATCAAAGACAAAGGCTTCTTGCTCCAGCACTTCGTTAGACAGATGGCTGAGCCCGAGCAGCACCAGTGCACAAACGCCCAGCCAGATCAAACCCACGGTGGCAATGAAGGACATTAATCGTGGATTGATAATCGTGGATTGAACTGAGTCCAGACAGACTTTACAGGTCATCCATGGCATTGTCATGGCAACGGTGTAACTATTGTGTGTGACGGCGTTAGCAACAAGGTCATACTCGAAATCAGCAACACCCCTGCTGCACCACAGGGTTGCCATGCTTTCGCCATGGGTTCTACACATGGGGCATCTAAGCTCGTAGCAATCGCAGACTACTAGCCTGACCGGCACAGGGGATTCGTTCGCCTTTCGTTCGCTTGCCGCCGGTCGAGTACTCTTCTGCGAACTGGCGGCTACTGTTTTCAACACCGACGTGGGACTATGCCTCAATTTCGTAACTGTTTTTCTTTCATGGCCAAGATTGCGACGGGTTCACCCGCTGAGAAGGCACTGGCCTTCACGTCAACACTGACCCTGGTAGGGTTACCGGTGCTGACGACAGCGGCCTGGGCTAACTGGCAAGACAGTCCCAAGACTGTGGTTGATGAGGCATGGCAAATTGTCAGCGACACCTACGTTGACCCCAACTTCAACCAGGTGGATTGGACAGCAGAGCGCCAAACGCTTCTCGGCCAGGAGTATATCTCCAGTGAGGCCGCCTATGCGTCTCTCAAAGCGCTGCTGGCAAAGCTAGACGATCCCTATACCCGGTTCATGACGCCGGACGAGTTTCAGGCTTTCTCCAATCAAACCAGTGGCCAACTGGTCGGTGTCGGCATCCAGCTCACCCTCGACCCCGATACCAATGCGCTGACGGTGGTGCAACCGATCGCCGACTCCCCAGCCATGGCCGCCGACGTTCAGCCGGGCGACCATATCGTGCAGATCGATGGCACCTTAACCCAGGGCATGACCACTGAGGAGGCCGCGAACCTGATTCGCGGTCAGGCGGGTACAACAGTAAATCTATTGATGCAGCGCCACGACACGGCTCCGTTTGCCGTCACGCTTACCCGTGCCCGCATTGATATTCCCGTGGTGAATTCGGGGCTGAGAGAGATTAACGGACAGCGCATCGGCTATATTCGCCTGAGTGAATTTAACGCCCACTCCGCTGACCAGATAGAGCAAGCTATCAAAGGGCTAGAACAGCAGCAGGTCGAGGGTTATGTGCTCGACTTGCGCAACAATCCAGGGGGAATGCTTGACCAGGCCATTGCGATCGCCCGCATGTGGCTTAACAAGGGGGCAATTGTCCGCACCGTAGACCGCGATGGCGATGCCGAACAGGTGACCGCAAACCGAACGGCCATTACCGATAAACCCCTGGTGGTGCTGGTCAACGGTGGCTCGGCCAGCGCCAGCGAAGTGCTCACCGGGGCGCTGCAAGATGATCATCGAGCCACGGTGGTAGGCACCCAAACCTTTGGTAAAGCACTGGTGCAATCGGTCAATCGGCTCCACGACGGCTCGGGGCTAAATGTGACCATCGCCCACTACTACACTCCTTCGGGGGCCGACATCAATCACAGGGGCATTACCCCAGATGTCGTTTCAGAGTCCCCAGACGAGGCTCAACGGGAGTTATGGATGCACCCCGATCGCCTCGGCACTGAGCAAGATGCTCAGTATGTGTCGGCCATTACCCAACTCCAACAGGCGATCGCAGCGGCCCCATTAGCCCAAGGAAGGCTCAATTCTCAATAGCAGTGGTGATCAGTTGCCACCAGACGGGTTTACTCATTGAGGGGGCTTTTCATCCCCAACAAGTCTGCATCTGGCGAAACCGATTGAGGAACTGAAATCGCCAAAATATCTCGAATCGAGCCAGCAACGGGCACCGCAACCACGACCCCTAAAAGCCCAGCCACTTTTGCTCCGACCAGCAGCGAAATCAAAATCCACACCGGACTCAGCCCCGTAAAGCCGCCAATGAGCTGCGGGGCAGTGCCATTTTCAATCAGCTGATCAATCACCACGGCAACGGTCAGTACCTTGATGCCCAGCCAGATATTGCTCAACGCGGTCAGACCGCTGACGAGGGTAATCCCCACGGCAGCCCCGAAGGGAAACATGGCTAAAATACCGATGACTAAGCCAAACACAAGACCAAAGGGCACGCGAATCACCACAAAGGCAAGGGTCATTGCCAGCCCCATTAGCAGCGCCACGATCGCCTGACTGACAAAATAATTGTGGAAGTTTTGCCGCAGGCTCTCTCGCAATCGCGTACCTGTGGAGATGGGCAAGTAGCGGAAGATGCCATCCCAAAGCTGCCGACCATAAAGCAGCAGGTAAAACGTTAAAACCAGGGTCAGCATCACGTTTAAGACGCTGCTGATGGCGCTGACTAAGGTAACAACAACTGCGCCGCTGGCGGATTGCAGCTGGCTGGCAATCTGATCTTCAAGCTGCGTGATCCAGTGGCTGAGATCAACCGGCAGCCGTCGCGCTACGGCCCAGGCTTGCAGGGTATCGAGCTGCTGAGTACCGGAGGCGATCCAGCTGGGCAGGCGATCGCCCAGTTCATTCACCTGCTCAATCACGAGGGGAATTAGCGTAATTCCCACTATCAGCAGCACCAGACCAAACAGCAGCAGCACTAGCAGCACCGCCCGAGGCCGACGAAGTCTAAACCGTTGCAGCCAGGTGACCGGGTATGCCAGCACAAAGGCTAGCAGAGTAGCCACCACCACGATGGTAATGATGCTGCGGAAGTAGTTGAAAAGCAGGAGCAGTACCCAACCGTTGAGCACAATCAGGGGCAGGGGCAGACCCCACAGGCATGTGCGAAGTAGACGGGCTTTCCAACTCATGGTGTGTGGAGAAAGGAGTTGGTATCATTATCTCAGTTCTGGTCAGGCAACTAATAATAGGTATCGTTTCTAAGCCGTGGGCAGTAGAGCAACTGCGTTAATAAATATCAATCCATTAATTTTGCCTAAGAGTATTCCACCTAAAAGAACATCCCGATCAGGAACGCGAACTCGGCCCAATGGGCCGGTCGCGGAGAGACACCGGATAGGTATTTAGTTGGAACACTCTAAATGGATAAGCTAGTCCACATTGCCTGCGAATAAGTGCATCCACAAGCGCCAGCAAGGGAGATTGCAGCCCAGCTCCTGCCATGTCGCCATCGGTGCGAGGCTCCCAGCCCTGCTGAAGTAAACGATCGCGGGCATCTGCGTAGGGCATGTTTTCCTCAAGCCCAAACTGGTCTAAGGATTTCGCGGCCTCCGTAGGGTTGGCTGGAGTGGTTGCCGCTGGGGCCGTAGGCACGGCGGCGTTAGTGCAGCCCGCCATCAACCCAGCTAAGCCAATCAGTGCAATGGCTGAGGCACGAGCGGGCCAGGAGCTCAAAAATCTTTTCATGATTAAATCTTGTGTAGTGTGGTGTGCTACCTGTGAGCAGCAGTGCTGGATCTAAACATCATCAAAGCCAACATAGATTGGCGAGATGGCGTCTCCGGGTTCGACGTCAAAGCTATAGCGGTGTGCAAGTGAAACAAGTACACTCTGTTCCCTGTCACCTACTCCCTGTTCCCTTTGGATGTACTTAAATAACATAAATAAGGCTGTATAAACGCCCTGCTCATCCGGGGCTGACGATACCTCTAAGCCCACCAGGGTGGGCGACTAGGGCGATACCGCTGTAGTCGTTAGGGTCAGCGCGGGTAACACCAGGCCGAGGGACCAAATTTTCGTCATAGAAATCAAAGCTAAAGGGTCGTTTAATGGCGAGGCTGTTTATGGCACCTTGGCTAATCTTCCCCGATTAAAGTCAATATTCCGGAAGGTAGAGTCACGACTTTGTAGATGACGATCGTCACTTATTTCAACAGTACTTATTTCAACAATCTGTCTAGTCCATCGAGAATGAGGTCAAGCCCAAACTCAAAGTCGTGAAGACCGTCGTAATCGCCTTGGATGACTTGGTGCGTAAGCCTATTCATGTAAGGGTATTGCTCAGCAGGGATTTGCGGCAGGTAGTCTGCGGCTATCTCCGAATAGTCCGCTGCCTCGATAGGAAAATTCAGCTCCTGAAGCGTAAATCCATAGACGTGGCTATCGATGGCGTTCCACGCATGATCGGCCATTTCAAAGGAAAAGCCCGCCTCTTTCAGGCAGCCAATGGTTGAGTCCACGTAGCGCAGCATCGCTGGCCCCACATTCACCCGCGACACCAGCGGCATCGTCGCCCAGGGATGCCGCAACAGCACCTGATGGGCAGAAATTGCCCGCCGCCGCATGGCGGTTTTCCAATCAGCGCCGGGTTTGGGCACGTCTATTTCACTCACTACGCGATCGACAATGCCATCGATCAGATCATCTCTATTCGTAACGTGGTTGTACAGCGACATGGCCTTAACGTCCAGCGCCTGAGCTAGCTTTCGCATCGAGAGGGCCTCCAGCCCGCCTTCATCAGCTAAACGAAGCGCGGTCTGCAATATCCGCTCTCTACTCAGAGGAAGACGTTCTGGCGTTCTAGAGCCGGTTTTCTTAGCCATCCTTGCTTTTGTGGTCACATCGAAGCATTCAAAAAACTGAGCGTATTCCATCTAAAACAGTGTTCGCACCTCAGGCGCTGAGCTCAGCACGATGGGCTATTCGTACCGACATCCTGGCTGAGTATTGAGTGGGAACACTCTAAGCTCGATTACAACGTTTTGTTGCCTGTGGTTCATTGTTACATACACTGTAAGTTTATGCTAGGCTTACGCTGTAAGTTTAGTAGGAGGTTTATGCCATGAAAGCGATCGCCCAGGCCGAATATGGTTCGCCAGACGTGCTGAAGCTAACGGAGGTAGAGCGGCCATTGGTTCAAGCAGATACTGTGCTGGTGAGGGTTTACGGGGCGTCGATCAACGCGGGCGACTGGCATTTGATGCGGGGCCGTCCACTCCTCGTTCGGCTGATGATGGGAGGACTTTTAAAGCCCAAAATTCAAATCATCGGGTTTGATATAGCGGGTACCGTAGAAGCCGTCGGCAGCAATATTACGCGCTTCCAGCCAGGGGATGAGGTGTTTGGAGATCTGTCGGAATGCGGGTTTGGTGCGTTTGCTGAGTATGCCCATGCTACAGAAGCAGCGCTGGCTCTGAAGCCCAAAAATCTTACCTTTGCAGCAGCGGCGGCTGTTCCTGGCGCTGCGATGACAGCCCTGCAAGCCCTGCGCGACATCGGCAACGTTCAGCCCGGTCAGCAGGTGCTGATCAACGGCGCTTCGGGGGGGGTTGGCTCCTACGCGGTGCAACTTGCGAAGGCTTTCGGGGCTGAGGTGACGGCGGTGTGCAGCCGTGAAAAGATGGATCGCATTCGGCCATTGGGCGCAGATCGCGTGCTTGACTACGCCCAGGTCAATCTCGATCAGAACAAACAGACCTACGACTTAATTGTAGACGTAGCTGCTTATCGTTCTGTTTACGACTATTTACCCGCTTTAAAGCCTCAGGGTATTTATGTGCTGGTCGGGGGTGCGATCGCCCGTCTATTCCAGGTGATGATTTTAGGAGCGTTAATTTCGAAAATGAGCGATCGCACGGTGAAATCCCTAATGGTAAAGCCCAATTCGGCAGACTTGGCTACGCTGAGAGAGCTGATCGAGGCAGGCAAAATTGTTCCCCTAATTGACCGTTCTTACAGCCTAGAAGAGGTTCCTGTGGCCATTCGCCAGCTTGAGCAGCGGCAGGTGGTGGGGAAAGTTGCCATTCATGTCTGAAAATAAAGGGCATGTTGCAAAAACTGATACCGCTTCTATGGGGTTTCCGTCGGGCTGCATGATAGGTGCTGTATCGTTCTTTGAAAGCTCAGATTGAAACACCTCAAGCGTCCAAGTCAAATTTTTATGAAAAGAATTTTGTTGAGCCTTGCCTTGTTCTCCGATCTGAGTCCGGTGACGGCTCAGACCGCGATCGCCCCAAATCTCTCCTGCGAAGCTTCCATTCTTGCTGACAACGGAACTACGCTAATTTACCAAATTACCGGGCAGATTGACCTTGACAATATGGGGCAGCAGACACGCCCTACCGCAGCCGATTCAAAACTAAGCATAACGGTGAAAAAGCGCGGTAGCAACGGTCAGGTTCAGACGTTGCTGAATCGCACCACGCTGAAGAATTTCGAGGTCATAGCCCCCGACGCTGACTACTCTAGCCTGCCATTTACAGATGGGTTTAGGGGACTGCCCAACGACGGTGCCGGGCTCTATAGCGTCACGACTTCCCGCTACGGCCTTTACGCCAGCCTGCGGCCCTTTCGAGGCATTCCCTCTCACGTTCAAATTGTTCACTACCTCAGCGGCGAACGCTTTGTTCGTTCTGCTCCTGGCGTTTGTCGGATAGTTCTAGGCTCAACCCTATGTCGTCAGCGCCAGTAGGCTTGAGAAACTTTCCTTGTTGGTTAAGCACTCTGTAACGCCTGGCGAATGGCTTCGACCCGCTGGCGGTTTACGCCTAGATCAGATTTGCCCAAGCGCGAGGCTGAGCGCACCTGTATGACCGACTCAGCCGGGTCGAGGTAAAACTCAACATCGTCTACAAAGCCCATCAATTTGCTAGCGAACTCAGCATAGAGGTAGTTGTCGGTCGCTTCAACAATGGTCGTGCGCGGCATGGCTTTGACGATTTCAGTCAGTTTGACCATGACCTGGGCCGACTCACCACTGTAGGTCAATGGCGCGATCGCATGTTCCGCAGCTTCAGTTCCCTGACTGACGACACAGTTGGGGGAGTCGGGGCAGGGGGCGAGCTGGCCCGCTTTAACCCCCAGGTTAGTGGGGCGATCGCCCGCCAAGTTACCAATAAAGGGTAGTGCTCCCATCGGGTTAGCATCCAAAGAAACGGCAGCGCTGGGGTAAGCATTGCCCAGCAGCATCAGCATAGCGAGGGTGACCCCAAACATAAAGCGAAAGACAGATGTTGGCATGATGAGACGTTCAAATCCTTAGGGGCTCTTCTTCAGAGTTTACTCAATTCTGTCGTTTGGTTTTGGCCGTCACTTTTTGGTAGATGGCGCAGCCAGCTGACGCTAGCGAGGGGCTCCATAGGTTTGTAGTATGAAACCAATGAGCTACTGCATCGGAAACCTCTACGCTCCAAAGGCTAACCATGACTACCCTAACTGCCCCTGTTTCTGTTGCCGATCTATTAATTAGCCAGCGGGCCTACTGGGCCACAGGCGCCACCCGCGACGTTGACGTTCGCCTCGACCGGCTGAGGGCACTGAGAGCTGCGATCGTCGGGTATCAGGCCGATATTATTGACGCGGTGCGGCAAGATCTGGGGCGTCCTGAGTTTGAGGGATACTTTGAAGTCGGCGTCATCAGCGAGCTAGATTACATCATCAAGCAGCTGCCCCGCTGGGTGAAACCTCGCAAAGTATCGTTACCCCTGAGCCAGCAACCCGGTGCCGCTTGGGTGCAGCCCGAACCCCTGGGGGTAGCGCTGATTATCGGGCCTTGGAACTACCCGTTTCAGCTGATAATTTCGCCGCTGATGGGAGCGATCGCAGCGGGCAACTGCGCCATCCTCAAACCTTCAGAACTCGCCCCGGCCACCTCCCAAGTCCTAGCCCGGCTGATAAAAACTACGTTTGACCCCGCCCACGTGGCGCTGGTTGAAGGCGGGGTGGAAACAGCCCAGGCGTTGCTAGCCGAGAAATTCGACCATATTTTCTTTACCGGCGGCGAGCGGGTAGGCCAGGTTGTGATGCAGGCGGCGGCTCAGCACCTGACCCCGGTGACCTTAGAGCTGGGTGGTAAGAGCCCCTGCATTGTCGATGCCAACGTCGATCTAGAGGTGGCGGCCCGGCGCATTATCTGGGGTAAATTTCTCAACGCGGGGCAAACCTGCGTTGCCCCCGACTACCTGCTGGTCGATGAGCGAATTAAAGATGAGTTGGTCGGGGCGCTCCAGCAGCGCCTGGCCAGCTGCTATGGCGATGACCCGGCCCAAAGCCCAGATTATGCCCGGATTGTGAACGATCGCCAGTTTGATCGCCTGGTGAGCTTTCTGGCACAGGGCCATATTCTGGCGGGGGGAGACCAGGAGCGGAGCGATCGCTACCTGGCCCCGACCCTAATCGACGGCGTCAGCTGGGATGATCCGGTGATGCAAGCGGAAATCTTTGGCCCGATTCTACCGATACTGACCTATCGAGATCTCGACGAAGCCATCACCGCGATTAACCAGCGGCCCAAGCCCCTAGCCCTGTACCTATTCTCACGCGATCGCAAAACCCAGAGCCAGGTCTTAGCGCGCACATCCGCTGGGTCAGTTGGTATCAACGACGTGATTCTGCAAATAGCTGTGTGGGACATGCCCTTTGGGGGAGTCGGTAGCAGCGGCATAGGCAACTACCACGGACGGTACAGCTTTGATACGTTCTCAAACCTCAAGAGCGTGCTTAAAAAGCCTTTCTGGATAGATATGGACTGGCGCTACCCACCCTACGGCGACAAGGTAAAGCTATTCCGCAAGTTGATTGGGTTGTCATAGTCTAGACCCAGATTTTGGCCAGACTACCGCCACAAAGTCTAAATTTGCATAGAGTGAAGCATCAGCTCCGGCGGACAACCTGGTATAGTCCCGACCAACTACCGTGTTGAGGGGACGATCTGCTTTGCCAACTCTTCTAGTCAAAAACATCCATACCCTGGTCACCATGGATGACCAGCGCCGAGAGATTTGCTCTGGGGCCTTGTTTATCCGCGATCACGTGATCGAGCAGGTGGGGACTACAGCCGAGCTGCCCACCGAGGCCGATCGGGTGCTCGATTTGGGCGATCGCCACCTGGTTTTGCCTGGCCTTGTCAACACCCACCACCACTTCTTCCAAACCCTGACCCGAGTCGTGCCAGGGGCGCAAAACTCCTCTCTGTTTAATTGGCTCAGCGCTTTATATCCCCTCTGGCAGCGGTTAACTCCCGAAGCCATTGCCCTCAGCGCCCAGGTCGCCGCCGCCGAACTCATTTTTTCTGGCTGCACTACGGCCAGCGACCACCTCTATATTTTCCCCAACGGCTCTACCCTCGACGATGAGATCGAGGCGGTAGAAAAAACCGGGCTGCGGTTCCATGCCAGCCGGGGCAGCATGAGCGTGGGCGAAAGCAAAGGTGGTCTCCCCCCCGACTCCATTGTGGAGGCCGAGGCCGATATCCTCAAAGACTCTCAGCGACTGATCGAGCAATACCACAGCAACGACCCCTACGCCCTAGTGCGCATTACCCTGGCCCCCTGCTCGCCTTTTAGTGTTTCGACGGATCTAATGCGCGAGTCAGCCGCCCTGGCCCGGTCATACTCCGGCGTGCGCCTGCATACCCACCTGGCCGAAAATAACTCCGACGTCACCTACAGCCTCGATACCTTTGGCCTCACCCCCGGTGACTACGCTGCCTCCGTAGGCTGGCTGGGAGAGGATGTTTGGCACGCCCACTGCGTCAAACTCGACGATAAGGCCATCCACAGCTTTGGCCAGACCGGCACTGGGGTAGCCCACTGCCCCTGTAGCAATATGCGCCTGGCCAGCGGTATGGCGCCGATTCGCCAACTGCTCGACCACAGGGTACCGGTAGGGCTGGGGGTCGATGGGTCAGCCTCTAACGATGGCAGCCACCTACTGGCCGAAGCTCGCCAGGCCTTTCTCATGGCCCGCGTGCGGGAAGAAGAGGCCGGTACCCTCACTGCTCGAGAAGCCCTCGAAATTGCGACGCGCGGCGGCGCAAAAGTGCTGGGCCGCACCGATATCGGCTATCTGGCCCCCGGTATGGCCGCAGATTTTGTCACCGTTGACCTCGATCGATTGGCCCTCTCGGGCACCGCCTACGACCCCGTAGCGGCACTGATCTTTTGCCTGGTCGATCGGGTTGACTACAGCTTTATCCACGGCAAAGAAGTGCTGAACCCCGAGGGCCTGCTGACGCTGGATTTGCCGGTCGTGCTAGAACGCCACGGGGCGATCGCCAGATCCCTGGCCGACGCATAGACCACTTAACCAAGCCTACTGCGCCCCAATGAGCAGAAATCCCCAGGTCAGGCCCGATACTGAATCCACCGTATTGATCGCCTGCCACAGGGTTTCTGCCCCTACCCATACCGGCGGATACTTGTAGCGCGACACATCCAAAATTAAGAACTGATCGGTGTCGGCATTGTAGGCTGCCAACGGCGAAATATGCCCCCCCCGCTCCTGGCCGATCGCACGGCGTAGGTAGTTGATCAGCACGTAGTTGCCCGGGGTCTCTAGATTGGCACGAATCAGGTCGCGAAATTCCTCCAGACTGACATCGCTACCGTGGTGGATCTCAGCGTTGACCGGGTAGGTCCCAAGTATGCCAGCCAGTTCAGCCAATGTCAGGCCCTGACGGGCGATCGCATCTTGCCCAATGATGGCCTCCGTTTGGTCGTTAAACACATTTTCCTGGGTAAAGTAGGCCCGCTCCCACTCTGGGGCCAGGGGGGCGGGCACGCCCAGCGCATTGAGCACCATCACCACGCTTGCCACCCCGCAAAAAGCCTGATTACTCTGGGTGACAAACTGGCTGGTGAGGGGCACAAAGTCAGCCTTGGCCTCGCTGTCTTGCAAGAGCGCCTGGCCCTCCAACCCGGTCAGGGGAGTCAGGGACTCTGGCA
This sequence comes from Nodosilinea sp. LEGE 07088, assembly GCF_015207395.1. Classification (GTDB taxonomy): domain Bacteria; phylum Cyanobacteriota; class Cyanobacteriia; order Phormidesmidales; family Phormidesmidaceae; genus Nodosilinea. The sequence goes on along the minus strand of NZ_JADEWX010000109.1, from coordinate 8,379 downwards.
GCGGCAAGGTCTGAGCTATTGAGCTCTGGGCCATTGAGCTCTGGGCCATTGAGCTCTGGGCCATTAATGGCAACGCCCCCATACCTGCAACAATGGCAGCGCCCACCACAGCTAGAACTGTCTGATGCCGTAAACGCATACTTCCTCCAGGGATTTGGGATGCTCGACCAGGGCAACGGATGCGTTAATTTTAGCCCTAGGCCACAGCTCGACAAATGAGTGACTGCGCCAGTCCACAGCAGAGCGCTAACTTAGCCTGACTCCGGGCGCTACTCAATACTCACCCCACCAAAGGTTTCAGCCTTTTTGCCAGCACGGGCCGGAGCGGCCTGTTCGATCTGACGGGCCTGCTGGCGGTGGCGCTGAAAGTGGCTGAGCCACGCTTCTGGGGCATTCATGGTTTCACCGCCGTGCTTAGTCAAGCGTTTGCGCACCTGACACAGCACGGGCGTGTTGACGCAGGCCCCCGAGACAATTACCTGGCCCTTAGTCAGGGCAGGGAGCTCTTTCAACAGATCGCGACCAGCCGCCTCAACGCCATACTTGAGACTGTCTTGGTCAACGGGGTTGACAATGCGCATCAGAAACTGGCTCATACACTGGCTCAGCACGTCAGAGTCGAGTTTGCCGGGGCGCTGGGTAATCAGGCCGACCCCCATGCCAAACTTCCGGCCCTCGCTGAGAATGGTGCGCAAAACCTGCTTACAACGAGCCGGCTCGTTGGCCGGGGCAAAGCGGTGGGCCTCTTCAATCAAAATGAATACCGGATAGGGCAGGTAGTTTTCGTCGTCAGGGGCGATTTTATCTTTGGCGGTGTTGATGCGGGCCTGGTAACTCTGGCGCAGGACGGCGGCGCAGATTACCTGCTGCTCTTCCTGGCTAATTTCGTTCATCTGCAGCACCGTCACCTGGCCGGGGGCAAACAGATCCTTCGGGGCCAGGTGCTCCATGCGGTGAAAGTAGTCTGACCGCTCCAGCTTGCCCAGCTTCCATTCCAAGGCCGGGGCCGAGGAGCCGGTTTTTTCGTTGCCCTCGTCGTCGGTGCTGCGATCTGACTCGTAGCAGGCTGAGATTAAATCCTGCACGTCCCAGCGGTGTTCGCCAAACTTGTGTTTACCCAGCAGGCTAAAGGCTTTATTGAGAATGGCCTGCTGGCGATCGCTCATATCCGGCAGCAGCGTCAAAATGTCATAGTAGTCCAGCGACGACATCCGAATGCGAATATCGTCGGGGGTCAGCAGCTTCACCTCAGGGCTGTAGCCATCGTCGCTGGCAAAGCTGGGATGGCCGCGCATATCGGCCAGGGTGCCGTATTCCCCGTGGGGGTCAAAAATCAGCACGGCGGCCCGATTGTAGGGGCTGAGCAACTCTTCGATTAACACCCCAGCCGTGTAGGATTTGCCCGAGCCGGTGCCCGCCAAAATCGCCATGTGGGTGCTTACCAGTTCTTTGACATCTAGGGCCACCGGCACTCGGCCACCAGGGCGCAGCAGCAGCGAGCCAATGTGGGCAGACCCCATGTCCTGGGGCTGCTTTTTATTGATGATCTGGCGCAGGCTCTCATCGTCGGCTAAGCGCACCTTGGCACCGGGGTCTGGAGAAATGCGGGGATTCATAAACCCCAGGGCCGGGTGAAAGTGACCGACTACATCTACAGTCACCTCATAGATCTCGGGATTGGGATGGGCAAACCCGACCAGCGCCGCGATCGCCTCGGGGTCAATATCGGGGTCGGCAAAGATGCGATCGGGCAGATGGTCAATAAGGCGACGATCAGAAATTTTGCCTAAAATCTGGGCAGCCGGGGTGTCGGTTAAATCTACGGTGTAGTAGACAAACTCGCCGATTTTGACCTGACGGTTGTCGGCGGTAATGAACACGTATTGATTGCCATCTTCCCCTGGCCCCTTAACGGTGCCAATCACGGGAGAAGCCGAAGGGTGTACCGACCGTGCCATAGAAACCCCGCTAGAAAATTGATTGCTGCCAGTGTAGCTAGGAACATGAGCGTCCTGGCCTAGACTTCATTAATACTAATGTCCTGTTGAAGAATAGGGTAGAGGTAATTCCATAAGTCCATCCAGCAACCTGACGGCTGGGCGCACAATTGCCCCAAACGTTGCCCTAAGGTCTGAAAATAGACCAGGCCAGCGACCGATGCACCGAAGATTGCGTATTGTTCTCTAAGTGAAACAGGAGAAAGATTGGCGTATTCACGGATACCCCCTTTGGGCTCAGTAGATAGGCTAAACATGGTCGGCGATGAAGCTGGGTTTACCCAAGCTCCACCGCCGACCCAGGAGGCTATAACTCTGTTGTTCGATGGCTACCTATGGCATCTGAAAACTCGCCAGTCTTATTCCAGGTTCGCCCGACCGAGGGGCTATCGTCCACCGCCTCCACGGGTACCGAGGGACGAGAAATATGGCCTTTAGTCCACGCCCTGGCAGCTACTCTCAACGAGGTCAATCCTCTACCAGATTTGACGGAGGTTTTGGGTACCCACCTGGGAGCTAAGGCGTGCCTGCTCCTGTGCCATTATCCCAGCACCCAAGAGGTTGTCTTTACCTGCTGGCACCAGGGTACCAATGTGACCAGCCATGTACTCAATATGGCGGCGGCAGATTCTCCCACAGACTATCAGCGGCAGGTGGTGCTAGGGCTGATTCAACAAACCACCGATCAATCCGATGGCAAAGCTCGGCTGCGGTGGCAAAAGGGATTGACAGAGCTATTACACCAAGGCGATCGCAACCCACCGACCTGGTTACGGACGTTGGCCCACTGCGCGGCGATCGCAGTGGATGGGTCAGGCCTGCAGGGGGCCATACTACTGCTGGACGCCGGTGGCCTAGTCATCGATCAAACGGTGCAGGCCAACCTCGCCAGCCTAGCCGCGATCGCCTTTCACCAGGCCCATCTCCAGAGCCAGGGGCAGCGCCACACCGAGCAGATGCGCTACCTCAACTACCTCAAAGAAGACTTTCTCAGCACCCTCAACCACGAACTCCGCACCCCCCTCACCAGCATGATGCTGGCGATTCGCATGCTGCGTCGCCCTGACCTGACCCCAGAGCGATCGGCCATGTATTTGGATATCTTGGAGCAGCAGTGTACCCGTGAGATCAATTTGGTTAACGACCTACTCATGCTGCAAACCCTAGAGAGCAAGGTCATGCCAGCGGTTGTCCAGGCCAGTGAGCAAGGGCCTCCATTAGCCAACCTGGTAGCCCAAGAACAACAGAAGTTTCTAGCGGCCGATCTTCGTCTAGAGCTGCACCTACCATCTGAACCTGTGTGGTTAGCGGTTAATTCAGACTCACTTAATAAAGTGCTGCATGAGTTGCTAGCTAATGCCCGCAAATACTCGGCACCCGGCACAACAGTAACCCTGGCTCTTTCTATAGAGCAGGCTTCGGCCCAACGAGTCGCCATACAGGTCGCCAGCCAAGGGGCTGCCATTGAGGCCGATGAATTGCCCCACATCTTTGACAAGTTTCGGCGCGGTCGCAACGCGACTAAAGATGGCATCGCGGGTACCGGTGCTGGGCTGGCGCTCGTGCGTGGGTTAGTTGGGCAGATGGGGGGCACTATTACAGTATCGAGTCAACCCAGCGACCGATCGCTTTGGCAAACCTGTTTTACCCTTGAGTTCCCTCACCCTGCCAAATCCACCTAGGATTTATCGGGGTGTTATTGTTCCGCCAAAATTTACTGGTATCCTGGGCACAGGCGTGGAAGCCTGGCCAAACTACACTGTATAACGGCTGGTTTTAACCCATGACTGCGAAAGGATCTGACGGCATTAACCTAGTCTCGGCATCTCGTGATGCTGAGGTTGCTGTGGCGAATATTGGGTGCGGTGCCGATTTCGATTCTGGTGTCATCATTGAAACTGAGAAGTTGGCTGGCCAGCAGCGTCGCATCCTGGCCTTTACCGATGTTGCGGCCACGGCTGACCAGGTCTGGCAGGTGCTAACCGACTACGATAATTTAGCCAGTTTTATTCCTAACTTGGCCTACAGCCAGCGTCTGAGCCACCCTGAAGGGGGCATTCGCCTTGAGCAAATTGGCTCGCAATGCTTTCTCAACATCAAATTTTGCGCCCGGGTGGTGGTCGATATGGTTGAGGCGTTTCCCAGAGAACTTTGCTTCTCGATGGTAGAAGGCGACTTTCGTCAGTTTGAGGGCAAGTGGACGTTAGACCCTTTAGAGGGTGCCCAAAATGAGCTGGTGCGCTTGGGGTATGAGTTGGTCATTCGCCCTCCCCGAGCTATGCCCGTGGGGCTGATCGAACGCCATATTCGCCACGACTTGAGCCGCAACCTCAGGGCCATCAGCGATCGCACTACGGTATTATTCGCCACCTAAGGAGATTTCTTAGAAAGAACCTCCCCTGAGCGTAGGATGGACAAAGGGCAAAGCCCTTTGCCCATTACCAGGAAATTACTTTGATAGGCACGCAAGCTTTGCCCATCCTACAGGGGTATTTTGTTTTCCAGAAATCACCTAGTTAAGGGCTTGATTAAGTACTTTGGAGATTCGGTATAGCCTTGACCTGCATAGAATTGGTGGGCCAACTCTCGCCGGGCATGGCAGTGAACTTCGATGCGATCGCAGCCCCTAGCCTGGGCGAGGGCTGTTGCGGCGGCTTCTAGGGCCATGCCTATACCCTGCCCTCGCGTTCCAGGACTGACACAAAAATAGCTGATGCGGCAAAAGTCACCCTTTAGCGCGAGTTGGGGGATAAAATGCAGCGAAATTACCCCAACGACAGTGTCTGCATCTACCGCGACGAGGAGCGTTGCATCGGGATGCTGCTGCTGGTTTCGGATGTTTTGCGTGAGCAGATCTGGGTCAACGAAATAGCCGAGATCGGCTAGCAAGGCTGCGATCGCCTCACTGTCGGTCACCTCGCCGGGCCTGATCTCCATGGTTAACCCCATGACCTCGTCAAGCTAGTTCGCCATGAGCATAAGTATCACCAATCTCTAGGCTTGAGACAACACTAACGGCTCCATCCGCTCGGCAATGACAGCATAGAAGGGATCCCCGCCAGACATACCTAGCATTTGTAAAATGGCTGGAGCGTTGGACGTATGGATTAACACCTCTGGGTTGTTAAAGCCTGGCACCGAGCCAAAGTAGCTTTTAACGAGATTGACCCGACGTGCTTCACTGCCATCGCGCCAAGCGGCGATCGCCTTTTGATAAAACATCCGGTTTGAAAAGCTGACAATAGCGATACCACCGGGCTTGAGGATGCGATAGATCTCCGCGAATACGACCTCGGGCTGCTGTAAGTACTGTACCGATACGGTGTTTAACACAGCATCAAATGATTGATCCGCTAGGGGTAACTGAGGGGTTTCGTTCAGGTTTTGGACAAAGTAATGATCGAGATGGCGATTCTTAGCTAGCTCTTCGCCATTCATGCCGTGGCCTTCGACCCACTCGAAGGTGACGTCGTCGGGCAAGTGAGATACCCAGCTGCTCATCATGTCAAAAACGCGGCTGTTGGGCTTGAGGCGATCGCGGTAGAGCTCTGTCAGCCGCTGAATGAAACCATCATCTACATGGGTGACAAAGCGGGGCGCATCGTAGAACAGAATATCGCTAGAGGGATCCAGCTTGCTGCGTTGGTCAGACTGAAGCACCATGGAATGTAGATTAGAAGAGTTTTTTAGATTGTAAACAAATCCTAAGCGCAAGGCTACTCTATGGCGCTCGATCTCGCCTAATACTCGAAGGCTGAAATATGTCCACCCTTCTGGATCGCTTGGCTCCCTAGCTCCCCTGCTCCCTAGCCCTAAGGAATAGTATCTAAACTTGCGCCGTGGAGTACTAGCCTACCCGCAGATAAGTAGACCCGATTTGATCAGTAGCTTAAGTCGTTGAGGACGCCGGAGAAATATATCGCATCTCCAACAGACATGGGGGGATATCCGTCTTGTGCGCGGCGTAGAACCCAGCTCAATCCCACGTTACACTGTTAAAAACCCGTATTTGGGCGTCTTCGGTCTATGAGTTTAGATATTAAAGCCGTGCAGGCACCGTATGGCGATGCGATGTACCGCACGCCTCCCCCAGATCTACCCTCCCTGCTGCTCAAGGAGCGGATCGTTTATCTGGGGCTGCCCCTATTTTCGGGGGATGACATCAAGCAGCAGGTCGGCATTGATGTCACTGAGTTGATTATTGCTCAGCTGCTGTTTTTGCAGTTTGATGACCCCGACAAACCCATCTTTTTCTATATCAATTCCACCGGCACCTCTTGGTACGACGGCAACATGATCGGCTATGACACCGAAGCCTTTGCCATCTGCGACACCATGAACTACATCAAGCCGCCGGTGCATACCATTTGTATTGGTCAGGCGATGGGGTCAGCGGCGGTGATTTTGGCTTCGGGTACTAAAGGCTATCGGGCCAGTTTGCCTCACGCTCGGATTGTGCTTAATCAGCCCCGCAGCGGTGCCCAGGGTCAAGCTACCGATATTGAAATTCGGGCCAAAGAGGTGCTCGATAACAAGCGCTCGATGATGGATATTTTAGCCAAAAACACCGGCAAAACCGCTGAGCAGGTGATGCGTGACTCTGACCGGATGTTCTATATGAACCCGGAAGAGGCGAAGGAATACGGCATCATTGACCGGGTATTGGCAAGTCGCAAAGAGTTACCTCAGCCTGCCGGGGTTGGAGTTTAGATAGGTTGTGAACCTTCGTATAGAAGGATTTCTAGGATCGAGTCTAACGCCTTTGCATTTTTGGGTGAGCTGCGACAAGCCTGCCCCTCTGAGCATCGAGATTCTGTTGTTTTGTTTTTAGGTTGAAAGAGCACTATGCCCATCGGCACTCCCAAAGTTCCCTATCGCTTGCCCGGTAGCCAGTACTCCCAGTGGGTTGATATCTACACCCGCCTTAACCAGGAGCGCATCATTTTCCTGGGGCAAGAGGTAACCGATACCCTGGCCAACTCGATTGTTGCGGCCATGCTGTATCTCGATTCAGACGACAACACTAAACCCATCTATCTCTACATCAACTCCCCTGGCGGCTCAGTAACGGCGGGAATGGCGATCTACGACACCATGCAGTACATCAAGTCTGATGTGGTCACCATTTGTCTGGGCCTGGCGGCTTCCATGGGTGCTTTTTTACTGGCTGCCGGTAGCCAGGGCAAGCGAGTAGCGCTCCCCCACTCGCGGATTATGATTCACCAGCCCATGGGTGGCACCGGGCGGCAACGTCTTCAGGCTAGTGATATTGCCATTGAGGCTAAAGAGATTCTGCGGGTGCGCCAAGAGCTAAATGAAATGATGGCTCGCCACACGGGTCGCCCGATCGAACAGATTCAAAAGGACACCGATCGCGACTATTTTATGTCAGCCGAAGAGGCCGTTGCCTACGGTCTAATTGACCGGGTGATTGAAGAGCGCACCCAGGAGTTGCCAGCCTCAGTACCAACTACCGTCTAAATTGACTGCGCCATTTTTACCTAGAGTTGGCAGAATAGGGGCGACTCCCTATATCTGCTAAAAATTGGCAACTATGACGCTGGCGCATCACTACCGCATTCTTGGGCTCAGAACCGGGGCCAGCTTTGACAATGTCAAGCTGGCTTATCGCAATTTAGTTCGCCTGTATCATCCTGACGTGAATCCTGGCGACCAGCTGGCTAAGGAAAAATTTATTCAGGTTACCCAGGCCTATCAAGCCCTGGCAAGTGCTCTTCCCCCAGAGATGGTGGCGGCCCATCGAGTATCGTCGTCGACTGGGACAACTAAAATTGCACCAGACCCTAAGCCCGATCCAATGCCCACCCACCAGGTATCTACTCAGGCGGCAGCTCATAGATTCGCCCCGGAAGTGGCTAAAGATACTGAGCTGCCCCTCAATCCGACGCCGGGGGGGTCTGAAGTCGATCAAACGCTAAAGGTCAATAGCTTTAAACAGCTGCGCGACCTGTTGGGCAGTCAACGATTTCCTCGGGCTGTGGCCTTAGTAGAGGGTTTAGCGCAGCGTTTCCCAGAAGACCCAGAAATTCGCCAGTGGCATGCGCTGACTTACTATCGCTGGGGCCATGATTTACTCAGCACTGATAATCTTAGTAAAGCCGCCGCCTGCTTGAAAAAGGCCCGCCGAGTAGACCCCTACAATAAGTCACTGCGTCAGGCTCTCCAGCACGACTTTCAGCGCCTAGAAACGCTGCAGCGGTCTTCGGTGCCCCGGGCTCAATGATGAGCATTTAGCTTAACGGGTGACAACGTACCTAAAGAGCTTGCTGCATCAGGGATAGAGCATAGAGACCACGCTGAAAATAGCGATGTTTATGGGGTTTGAGCGCTATCAGTTGGAGTGCCCAGTCGGTCCATAACT
>NZ_JADEWX010000108.1 GCF_015207395.1 Nodosilinea sp. LEGE 07088 | reverse complement strand
AGTTATGGACCGACTGGGCACTCCAACTGATAGCGCTCAAACCCCATAAACATCGCTATTTTCAGCGTGGTCTCTATGCTCTATCCCTGATGCAGCAAGCTCTTTAGGTACGTTGTCACCCGTTAAGGGCCAGCAGTGGCCCTGGCGCTCTTGGAAAGCGTGCCTGCACGCCAAACAAAAAAATTAAAACAAAGCTCCCCACCGCCAGGGTGGGCCCCTGAACCTGCCCTAAATGGCTTAAAAACTCAATCAGGCGACTGAGTACCGATTCGGCCTCAAGCGGTACCCCACTGACCCGGCTCAGCTGACCGACCACCATAATCACGGCCACTCCGGTCATATAGCCAATCAAGATTGGCTTTGACAGCAGATCGGCCAAAAACCCCAGGTGAGCGGCGTAGCCGACCAAACATAGGAGACCAACTGCGCAAGCCAAGAGCCCAGCCAACACCGCGTAATTGGCACTAGAAGCCGCCGCTATGGGGGCCACCGCCACCGCTGTCATCACCGCTGTGCTCGACTCTGGCCCCACCGAGAGTTGGGGCGACGTGCCCAGCAGGGCATATAACAGCAGCGCTGGCAAAATTGCCCACAGGCCCGCTACAGGGCCGACGCCAGCCAGGTCGCCGTAGGCCATGCACTGGGGAATGAGGTAGGCTGCTACCGTGATCCCGGCCAAGCTGTCCTGCCGTAGCCAGGTGATGGGGTAATGGCGCAGACGAGCTAACCCGGGCAGCAGGGGTGAATGGGATGAGGGCTGCGGTTTTGCGGTCAAGGCGGTGCTCTGAAGAGGGAGATGGGAGGGCAATCAACTAACTGTAAGAGTGGTCTATTCGCCGCTCAAATCAATGTTGTTATAGAGGCTCATTGACTTCTCGACCCCGTCAGTCAGTGCTTTTGTCAAGACCCCGAGGGCCGTATCGACCACCGCGTCCATGGTGCAGCGCTCGGCCTGAGAAAAGTTGCCGAGCACGTGGGAGACGACCGCCTTGTCTCCCTCGCCTTGGCGCTGGGCGGCACCAATACCTATACGCAAGCGCGGAAACTCCTGGGTGCCCAGGTGGGCGATCGCCGATTTCATGCCGTTATGGCCGCCTGCCGACCCCGACAAGCGCAGCCGCAGCCGCCCCAGGGGTAAATCCATCTCGTCATAGACCACTAGCACCTGAGCTGGAGACAGCTTGAGCCAGTCCAACACCGCGCGTATTGACTGCCCCGAGCGGTTCATGTAGGTCGTCGGCTTGAGTAAATACACCTTGTCTCGGGTTGGCCCAAAGCCAACCCCATACTCTCCCTGAAAACGTCGCTCTTCTTTGAGGGGAATTGCCCAGGACTTCGACAGGCGATCGACCACCTCAAAGCCGATGTTGTGGCGAGTGCCCGTGTATTTTGCTCCAGGGTTGCCCAGCCCCACGATCAGGCAAGGCAACGGAGTCACTGTTTCAGCCATAGATCAACAGCCCTGCGATCGCTACACCGGAGCGTCCGACTCAGCGGCGTCTGCCGCCAGTTCTGGGCGATCGCTACTAACCACCGCTGGGGAACCGGCCTCAGCCTCGTTAGGCATCTCAGCCTCGTTAGGTATCTCAGCCTCGGCAGCCGCCTCTGGGGGCGTTAATACTTTGGGGGAGTCGGGCTCAAGCGTCGCTTTCATCGGGGTTGTGACCGCCTTCTCAATCTGCTGAGCCTCCTTTTTGAATTCTTCTTCGAATTCGCGGGAAGCATCCTGGAAGCCTTTAAGCGCCTTACCCATGCTGCGGCCAATCTCGGGTAGCTTTTTAGGGCCAAATACCAGCAGCGCTAGCACCAGAATTAGCGCCATCTCTGGCAAACCTACACCGAACACGTTCATAGGCCAACTCCTGTGGACAACAACTGCTGTTTTAACTACTGCTGTGCATAAAACGGCAAAAGAGGCCGGGTAGTCAAGGATCTACGCCAGCCTCAGATAATTCAACCCTAGATCTTAAGTCTAACTGTGTTGGCAAACTCTAGGGGCTAAACCAACACAGCCTGGCCCTTCAACGCCCTAAAGTCCTATCCCTAAAGTCCTACACTGCGCCAGTCAACGTCAAAGCTGTCTAACACGATGGAGGAATTGTAAAGCTGCAAAATAATCAGCAAGAACACGAAGAACAGACCGATGAAAACCGCCATGAGAGGCGTAGTACCCCAGCCGGGGGCCACCTTGCCATACTCAGAATTGAGGGGCTTCAACACGTCTCCTAACCAAGTCCGTTGTGCCATGGATCCTTCCACAATCAACACTTTATAGTTCGTAATATTATAGGATGGAGTGGTTTCTTATTCTCATAAACTCTATGGAACCTGCAACAGTTCTTATCATTTCCGTGGCTACCGTACTGGTGGCCGTCACTGGCTACTCAGTCTATATGTCCTTTGGGCCACCTTCAAAGCAGTTGACCGACCCCTTTGACGAACACGAAGATTAGATCGCCACCGGGGCAGCCCCTAGTTAACCCGGTCTTTCTCCAGTGGGTTATCGGCTGTGGTCGGTAGCTCTAAAAATGCTCAATGACGATTGCAGTTGACGGTATCTAAATGATAGGATTAAAAACCTATCTATTTAGTCGGACTACCCTCTAATCTAGACTAAGCCTTTCGACCCTACAGATGTTGCTCTAACCCTATGATTAAGCTTCGCCTCAAGCGTTTTGGTAAAAAGCGGGAAGTCAGCTACCGCATCGTGGCTATCAACAGTGAAGCCCGCCGCGATGGACGGCCCCTGGAAGAAGTTGGTTTCTACAATCCTCGCACCGACGAAACCCGACTGAATGTACCGGCGATCGTGCGTCGCCTGCAACAGGGCGCACAGCCCACTAAAACCGTGCATCGCATTCTCGAAAAAGCCAACGTATTTGAGCAACTCAAAGCCGAGGCTTAGATTGCCTGCCGTTTTTAGCCCCTCCCCCCGCCGTTATGGATAGCCCTGATTTTCCAGGACTAGTTCAATTTTTGGTAGAGCCCTTTCTAGACTCGCCAGATTCATTGCGAATAGACTGCGAGAAAAATGTGGCGCAGTCTAAGGTGTGGATCCGAATTGCCTTTAAGGGAGATGAGCGGGGTAAGGTATTTGGCCGGGGCGGGCGTAATATTCAAGCCATTCGCACGATTGTGCGGGCTACTGCAGCACTGTCTGGGTGGTCGGCCTACGTGGATGTTTATGGCGCTTCTGAACAGGCCAGTGGCTCTGAGCAAAGACCCCGTAGCGGGCCTCAACGCCCACCGGGCAAGCCGCAAAAACCCCGACCTCGGCCTCGTACCTAGCGCGATCGCCCCCCCTGCGGGATGATTCACTTTAATTAGGATTAAATGTCTTCTTCTCTGCAGATTGAACTGCCTAGCCCCGAGGGCGCTCTGGCCCTAGCCGGTGATCGAGATGAAAATATTAAACTCCTGGCGAGCCAAACTGGAGCTTCTCTAGTGTTGCGCGGTCAGGAGTTGTTGATTTCAGGCACTGAAAACGGTGCCGCCCTGGCCCAGCGATTGGTGATGGCCCTACAGCCGCTGTGGGGCCAGGGTCAGCTGGTGACAACGGCTGATATTATGACGGCCCGTCATGCCCTCGATACCGATCGCATCGATGAACTTCAGGCGATTCACCAAGACGTGGTGGCGCGCACCCGCCGGGGTGAAGTTGTGCGGGCTAAAACCTTTCGCCAAAAGCATTACGTTAAGGCGCTGCGCCAGGCTGACATGGTGTTTTGCATTGGGCCAGCGGGCACCGGTAAGACCTTTCTAGCTACTCTGGTAGGCATTCAGGCATTGCTCAACAACGAGTTTGAGCGGCTGATTCTGACCCGTCCAGCGGTGGAGGCGGGGGAACGACTGGGGTTTTTGCCGGGTGATCTGCAACAAAAGGTGAACCCCTACCTGCGCCCGCTCTACGACGCCCTCCATGAGCTGGTCGATCCTGAGAAAATTGCCAACCTGATGGAGCGAGGCATTATTGAGGTCGCTCCCCTGGCCTACATGCGGGGCCGCACTCTCAACAATGCCTTCGTAATTATGGATGAGGCCCAAAATACCACCCCTGGTCAAATGAAGATGGTGCTGACCCGGTTAGGGTTTAAGTCGCGCATGGTGGTGACGGGCGACGTGACTCAAACTGACCTACCCAGTGACCAGACCTCAGGCTTAGCGGTAGCCCAGCGAATTTTGCAGGGAGTGAATGGCATTGTCTTTTGCCAGCTCAACCAGGCCGATGTGGTGCGCCATCCGCTGGTGCAGCGCATTGTAGCGGCCTATGAAACCTACGAAAACCATGCTTCGAGCCGGGACATCAAGCCTCGAAGATGAGGGGACTATCGAGGTGATGCTCCCTTAGACAGTCGCCAGTTCTGGGGTGGCCGCTACGGGCGTTTCATTTAGGGGTACCGCAGCGTAGACCTCAGCAGAGTTGTTGGGGCTCTCAATCAGCTTGACCTTGTGGAGGTGCGCCCCCAGACCTGCGATGGGGTTCTGTAGCAGGTCGCGGATGTGGACAGCGATATTTTCGGCGGTGGGAACGACCTTGGCAAAGTAGGCAATGTCTTTGTTGAGGAAGGTGTGGTCGAAGGGCTCAACGACATGCTCATCGATCGCAGCCTGGAGCGCGGCTAAATCGACCAGCATGCCGGTGCGGGGGTCGATCTCGCCCTTGACGGTGACCTCGAGGTGGTAGTTGTGGCCATGGCCATGGGGGCGGGCGCACTTGCCGTAGATTTCGCAGTTTTCTTCATAGCTGAGGCGGGGTGAGGCCAGGCGGTGGGCGGCACTAAAGTGGGTGCTGACGGTGAGAAAGGCTTCCATGGCATTACCTGAATAGTCGGACCAGAGTTCGGGGTGTTCAAAGAGCTGAATGTTGACGATGGGCAGGTGGGGGGCAAGGCGATCCCAAATGACTTTGGCCAGGTATTCGGTGGTGGGCAGGGTGTGCTGAAACTCAGGCCAAGCGGTATTGAGATAGGAAAAATCTAGGGGAGCGGTGACTTCTCGCTTGATGACCTGCTTAACGTCAGACAGGTTGAGCACCATGCCATATTCGTCGAGGTCGCCTGCCATGGCTACGTAAAGCACATAGTTGTGGCCATGGCCAGGGGCATTGACGCAGGGGCCAAACTGCCGCATGTTTTCGGCTTCGCTCAGCTCGGGCAACCAGTAGCGGTGGCTGGCCGAAAACTGCGCCCGGCGGTTGATGATGCATTTCATAAAGCTAGGCCCCGCACAGTGGGGTTACGTTAAGCAACTGTTACATACCAGCATAGTGTAAATTGCTCGCCTTTGAGGTCAGTGGCGGCGGCGGGGCGACGAAACCGGTCAATGGCATCCCTGTCGGGCAGATTATTTAGAACTGTCACAGGAGAAGTAAAGATTTGCAGCGGTGCGATCGCGCCTGAAACAGCCCAAACGCCTGTAGAGCCTGCGATTACGCTGACAAAGTCGCTTCTACTAGGTAATCCCACGGTATGTTGACATTGAATAGTTTTGGTAAACTAGAATACAGAAATACGTTGACGTTCATCTACTGCGAACCCAGGGTAATTGCCCTGAAGCTTTAGACGGAAGTAAGGAGACCCACTCCTGAAGGAACGCACCCTGCCTACGGGCAGTTTGTTTAATCCTTTGTCAACAGGAGGCGTTACATGAAACTTTGCTATCGCGGCGTAGACTACACCTACAACGCGCCTTCTTTGGAAGTGCGCGACAGTGAATTGACCGGGTGCTACCGGGGTCGTTCTCTCAATTTTAAGTATTTGAGCCATGTGCCGGTACCCCAACCCATCGCTAGCTATACCTATCGAGGTGTGGGCTATAGCACCAATGCCCAGGGCCAGGTAGAGCCGCTGGCGGCGGTTCCCGAACGGCAGCCCGTATTTCAAGCTGGGCGCGTCGCTGTAAAAACCGGGCTCAGGGCTCGTCGGCACCTGCTGCAAGAAGCCGCTGAGGCCCATCGGATCAATATTCAACAGTCGATTCAACATCGGATTGATGTCGCTCGTTCCCAAGGTAACGAGCAGTTGTTGCAGCAGCTAGAAGATGAGCTACATCAGCTAGCCTAGCTGGCATCGGCGACTCAGCGTTGTGCTGTAGCTGGAGCAGTAAAGGGCATCCCCAATGGGGGTGCCTTTTTTTATCGCTGTGATCTGGGCCGGTGTGAGATGCGATCGCTCCTCACCGATTCCCTATGCCAAGATCACGCTCCGGAGAGAACGACTATCACCACCTATTTTGGGACTGGGGGCGACCATAAAAGGGTCGATGTTCTGCCCATCCCCATGCCGCATTCTCCTGACTCTGGCTACACCGTTTCCCAGTCAATGCTGCGATTTAACCAAATTGATGCCGGTCGCCGCCTGGTGGTTGTGGCCCTGGGACTGGCATTTTTGCTGCTGGGCGGCGGTGCTCTAGCCCGCACGGGAACTCAAGCCCCTGAGTTTGGGCCAGTACAGGGCTGGTTAAGCAAGTAGGAGCTTGGATGAACGGCGGGAGATGAGGGGCGAGTTATTTCATGGAGGGCTGGACCGGGCGATCGCGCCTACGATGCCTTGGGTGGCGGTCAGATAAGCTTGAGGCGCTAGCCACAGCATCAGGCCTCGCTTACCGGCGGAGACGGCTACGGTCTCAAAGGTCAGCATCAACTCATCGACGTAGACCGGGTAGGCTTTTTTGGTGCCCAGGGCGGTGACGCCGCCGCGAACATAGCCCGTGAGGGGCTGTACGTCCTTAAGCGGTACGGTGTCGGTTTTGCGATCGCCTGCCAGCACCGCCAGCGCCTTGAGATCGAGCTGGGCACTGCCAGGAATGACGGCGAGGCAGACACCGTGGCGATCGCCCCTGGCCACCAATGTCTTAAACACCTGCTCCGGTGGTAGCCCCAGCTTCTCGGCAGTGCTCTCAGCCGCCAGATCATCGGGGTCGACGGCGTATTCCAGAATCTCGTAGGGCAGCTTGAGGCGATCGAGAATGCGGGCAGCGTTGGTTTTACTCACAGAGCAACAGCAGAAAATAGGGCGGCATAGTCAACGGTACTGTGCTGGGAAGTTATCGGGCTCGACCGTATTGACATAACCCATAGCCCCGTCTACTGGAGGGATAGAAAGATTCTAATCCACGCATCAAATAAAGCCCCCTGTCGTTTCTCCAGGGAGAAAAATAACTGGGGGCTTTAGAGTAGCAGGGTTATGTCTATCCCTACTGTGAGTCTGAGAATTGTTGAATTCAGGTAGAACTCAAAACATCAGCAGCTCTCGTGAGGGCAAACGGTTGTTTGCCCCTACTTGATGAACAGCATCTCTTGGTAGGTGGGCAGGGGCCAGAGGTCGTCGGCCACTTCGCCTTCGAGGGCGTCAGCGTACTCCCGCACCTGATCCATCAGGGGGCGAATGGTTTGGGCACAGAACTGCATGTGCTCTTCGGGCGACATAAAGTGCTTGGTCATCATGTCGCTGAGTTCGCCCACCGATGCCATCATCGACTTGGTGAGTTCCGCCACGATAACCACACTCTCTTTGCCGAACTCAACGCCGATTTCATCGAGACTGCCGATGGTAGAGGCTAGCTCTGCCATATGGCGCATGGCGGCGGGGTAGATAATGGTCTTGGCCATGCTGACCACCAGCTTGGCTTCTACCTCAATGGACTGAATGTACTGCTCAGAGTAGGCCTCAAAGCGACTGCCCAGTTCCACCGGAGTCAGCACCCCTTCCTGGGTAAAGAGGTCTTCGATGTACTGCTCGCGCAGCACGGGCAGAGCGTCGGCGGTGGTGCGCAGGTTGAGCAGACCGCGCTCATTGACGGCCATTTCGTGCCACTCAGTGGAGTAGCCGTTGCCGTTAAACACCACGGCCCCGTGGGCGTGAATCACGTCGCGCAAGATATCTTTGATGGCGGTGTTGAGTTCTACACCGCTGCCCAGTTTGGCTTCCAACTGATCGGCCATCCAATCGAGGGAGTCAGCCAGGATGGTGTTCATCGCCACCAGGGGCCCAGATACCGACTGGCCCGAGCCCACGGCCCGAAACTCAAATCGGTTGCCGGTGAAGGCAAAGGGGGAGGTGCGGTTGCGATCGCCCGCATCCTTCGGAAATACCGGCAGGGTATCGACCCCCAGGTTCATGACGCCTTTGCTCTGAGAGCCTGTGACTTCACCCTGGGCGATCTGGTCAAACACATCCTGGAGCTGACTGCCCAGATAGATCGAGATAATCGCCGGGGGAGCCTCGTTGGCCCCTAAACGGTGGTCGTTACTGGCGCTGGCAATCACCGCTCGCATCAGCGGGCCATACTTGTGCACGCCGCGAATTATCGCCCCGCAGAATACGAGAAACTGCATGTTTTCGTGGGGGGTGTCGCCCGGGTCTAGTAGGTTGCCCTGGGTTTTGTTGCCCACGGACCAGTTGACGTGTTTGCCCGACCCATTGATGCCAGCAAAGGGCTTCTCGTGCAGCAGACAGACAAAGCCGTGCTTTTTGGCCGTATTGCGCAGCACCGTCATCAGCAGTTGCTGGTGGTCGCTGGCGACGTTGGCGGCTTCAAAGAAAGGAGCGATTTCAAACTGGCCGGGGGCTACCTCGTTGTGGCGGGTTTTGGCCGGGATGCCTAGGCGGTAGAGTTGATTCTCCACATCCTGCATGAACACCTGCACCCGCTCGGGAATGGCACCGAAGTAGTGGTCATCAAACTGCTGCCCCTTAGCCGGAGGGCGCCCAAACAGGGTACGCCCCGCCAACATCAGGTCAGGACGGACGCTGGCAAAATTGGCATCAATCAAGAAATACTCCTGCTCAGCCCCGCAGCTAGAGTTGACCGGAGCCACCTCAGTATTGCCCAGCAGCTTGAGAACGCGGGTAGCCGCCTTGCTCATGGCGGCGTTAGAGCGTAGCAGGGGCGTCTTCTTGTCTAACGCTTCGCCAGTCCAGGAAACAAATACGGTGGGAATGCAGAGGGTGACACCGTTGTCGGTCTCCATCACAAAGGCAGGGCTGGTGACATCCCAGGCGGTGTAGCCACGGGCTTCAAAGGTGGAGCGAATGCCGCCGTTGGGGAAGGACGAGCCGTCGGGTTCCCCTTGCACCAGCACCTTGCCTGCAAATTCGGAAATAACCGACCCATCGCTCTGCACCGAGATAAAGCCATCATGCTTTTCGGCGGTGGCGTTGGTGAGGGGATAGAACATATGGGAGTAGTAGAGAGCTCCCTTAGAAATGGCCCAATCTTTCATGGCCACAGCTACCACGTCGGCCACAGATACATCTAGCGGTGCGCCTGTGGTAATGGTCTTCTGTAGCGATTTAAAGACCGATTTTGGCAGGCATTCCTGCATTTTGCTGAGGCTGAAAACGTCCTTGGCCCACAGATCTTCGAGCCGTCCTGGAGCGTTTACAGATACCTTGGGTCGGCCGGCGATCGTAGCAATAGCCTGGGCACGCAACTCGTTTCCACTCATAGCAATCTCCTAAATTGGACACAATACTCAAATGATGCATAACCTCTTAGCCCACCAAGGTGCGGCCAATTTCATTCACTCGCTCCTTCTAGAGAAGAGCTCTTCATCGCTTCATCACAGAAACAACCTCTGCCGCCCAAGCTGTTGATGATGAATAACCCAAACTCTGCAAGACAGCGCGCCTTAATGACATAGCGATGAACGAGAAAAGTCTGAGGGGCTGACCGATTAGACAGCATTAGAAAATCCACACTACAGCAACAGAAACCGGCAACCCCAAAATGGGAAATTTCTGGCTATGGTGCTTGTTATCTTAGTGACCTAAAAGAGCCGCTCAGACAAACATAAAATGCTCGACAGCAATTAAAGCAGATGGCTGACCAACCTAAACCTACCGAAACTACAGCGAGTTCAATGCTGCCGCCCTAAATCAATGCAGGAGGAGAAACAACCCCAAGCTTTGGATAGAAACTGCCTTAGAGACGGGTGTGCTTATATCACTATTGCCAGTTCTAAATGGCCCCAAAAGCCATCTAAATCTCCAGACGCTGGCAATAGTCAGTAGTAAAACCCTAGAGAAATTTGCATTCTGGATAGTAGGGGTAAAGGAAGCGTAATTTTGTAGCTATAAATACCTTTGCCAGGTGATTCAACGTCCTCAAGGCATTAATTTTCGAATTTTATTCAGGCAAGAAATGTCTCTGTGGAGCCACTGTGGGCCAGAATAGATAAGAATTTGGATCAAACCACTACCGACGAACCACGACTATGCCGCGCATTCGAGATATTCTGCACCATGGTGAGCCAGGTCAGGCTGTGACCCTTCAAGGCTGGGTTCGCACCCGACGAGACGCCAAGGGGGTTACCTTTGTCGATGTCAACGATGGCTCATCGATGGCCGGTTTGCAGGTGGTGCTCAATGCTGACATGGCAGGCTATGACACTGTGGTTAAAGACCTGACCACGGGCTCGTCGGTGGAAATTGGCGGCACCCTGGTTGAGTCACCGGGCAAGGGGCAACGAGTGGAGCTTCGGGGGGACACGATTACCGTCTACGGCACGGCAGATGGGGAAACCTATCCGTTGCAGAAGAAGCGCCACTCTTTTGAATATTTGCGGACGCTGGGGCACCTCAGATCGCGCACTAACACCCTGGGCGCGGTCTTTCGAGTGCGCAACGCCTGCGCCCAGGCGATTCACCAGTTCTTTCGCGATCGCAGCTTTTTGTGGATGCACACCCCGATCATTACCGCCAGCGACTGCGAGGGGGCGGGGGAGATGTTTGCGGTCACGGGTCTAGACCTGGCGAATCCGCCGAAGGTCCAGGACGGCAAAGTAGACTACAGCCAGGATTTCTTTGGCAAGCCCGCCTATCTCACGGTCAGCGGCCAGCTCGAAGCTGAGATCATGGCGATGGCCTTTACCGATGTGTACACCTTTGGCCCCACCTTTCGGGCCGAGAACTCCAACACCTCGCGCCACCTGGCCGAGTTTTGGATGGTGGAGCCGGAGATGGCCTTCTGCGACCTGGTGGGCAATATGGACCTGGCCGAAGAATTTCTCAAGTACATCTTCCACTCGGTGCTGGAGCAGTGCCCGGAGGACATGGAATTTTTCAACCAGCGCATCGATGACTCGGTACTGGCCACCGCCGACAACATTATCAACAACACCTTTGAGCGGGTTACTTATACCGATGCGGTCAGGCTGCTGGAGCAGTGCGATCGCAGCTTCGAGTTTCCGGTCGAGTGGGGTATCGATCTGCAATCGGAGCACGAGCGCTATTTAGCTGAAGATCTGTTCAAAAAGCCGGTGATCGTCACCGACTACCCCACCGGCATCAAGGCCTTCTACATGCGCCTCAACGACGGCGGCGAAACGGTGGCCGCCATGGATGTGCTGGCCCCCAAGGTAGGCGAAATTATCGGCGGCTCCCAGCGGGAGGAGCGGCTCGACGTGCTAGAGCGCC
Organism: Nodosilinea sp. LEGE 07088; assembly: GCF_015207395.1. Taxonomy (GTDB): domain Bacteria; phylum Cyanobacteriota; class Cyanobacteriia; order Phormidesmidales; family Phormidesmidaceae; genus Nodosilinea. The sequence goes on along the minus strand of NZ_JADEWX010000108.1, from coordinate 9,220 downwards.
GCATTCAGGAAGCGGGACTGCCCCTCGAGGATTACTGGTGGTACCTGGACTTGCGCCGCTTTGGCACCGTGCCCCACGCGGGCTTTGGTCTTGGCTTTGAGCGCCTGGTGCAGTTTATCACCGGCATGGGCAACATCCGCGATGTGATTCCCTTTCCCCGTACCCCCGACAGCATCGAGTTTTAATCACTCTAGCCTTGTCCGATCACCGTGAGTTGGTTGGTGTCGAGAATGGTGATTTTGCCCCCTCGCTGGTAAGACACCGCTGTTTTGAGCTGCTTAAACAACCGCACGCACTCCTCATAGGTAATGCCGATGCTGCGAGCAATCTGATAGTAGGTGAGCTGCGCCTTGAGCTGCTGCCCCTGGGGCACAGTCTCCGTACCGGCACTGGCGGCAAAATACTCCAGGTAGTGGATCAGCCGCACGATCGCCCGTTCCGATACGAGGCCATGTACCCGGTTGTGTAGATGCTGTAGCCGCTGGTTAAAAATGTTCAGCAGATGCAGGGCTAGCTCAGGATCTGCTCGAAACCCGTTCAGAAGGGCCTCTCGCTCGATGGTCAGCACCTGAATCGACTCCATGGCCGTGGCCGTAGCGGGCGCTTGACCGTCGCCAAACAGCGCCGGGGCGGCGAAGACGGCATCGGCCCACAGCAACCTCAGAATCGTTTCTTTTCCCGACTCCGATAGTTTTGTCATGCGCAGGGAACCTGACGTCAGCCAGTAAAGACAGGGCGAGAGGGCATCTCCCTCATGGAACACAACCTCGTTGATATCGTAGGATCTTAGACGGCTATGGGCGGCCAGCTGCTCCAGCAACGATGGTTCTAAGTCTTTAAAGAAGCCAATGGTTCCAAGGGTTTGACTATTGACCAGCATGGCTGCATTAGCTCTGGGCAGGGGTTATGCCTCACTACAGTACAACAGTTTTCAATCTGTTTTCCTGGACCTGGTTTGGGGATGACGATGGCCTCAGGCTATGGGTTCCAGGCATTCTGGCTCTGTCTGAGCCCAGGTTTATGAGGTAACTCATAAACCTGGGCCTATTTGCCACAGTAAAGACATCTTTCACCTAGAGCATATTCCGGAGCAGTTTGACTATGTGCTGGGGGAGTCGATGCAGTCGGCCCCCGGCAAGGCCAAAATTTTGCAGGGGGTGGGCGATCGCCTCAAGCCCGGCGGGCAATATCTGAGCCACGAAATGCTCGCCCAGGGCCCTCAACTTGACGACATTTACCGCGAACTCGCCAATACTATTCGCGGCAATACTGCACCCCTGAGTGAGTCGGGCTGGCAGGCGGCCTATGAATCAACCGGCTTGAACGTCGAGCAGTGCCAAACTGGCCCCATGGCCCTGCTCAATCCGTGGCGCAAAGATATTGCCCTTGAGCCCGGCGTGTGGGTGGTGATGCCCGCTAATGCACCCCATGCGTTGAGGGCGATCGCCAATCTGGCTTTTTTGCTTACCCTCAGTCAACTCTCAACCTAGCCAACGGTGGCAGACTACAGCGGCATCACACTCTGGAGCACAGGCCGCTAGATCATGGCAGGGTGTTGGGCAGACGACCCAACCATTTGTCAGGGTTTGTGACCTTATTCCCTGGGCAGATGCTTTTTCGCCATTTTTCTGTAAAATTGGATACAGAAGTATTTTTGTGGTTCCGCAGTTAGCATTGGCAGAATCCTGCTCTTACGATGGGAGGTAGCACTATGGCGCTTCAACAGACGCTCCAGCCTAAACCTGGTTCTGACAACGATTTCCCTAGCTGGAATGCAATTTGCCACATCACCTATACCCGCGACACCTGGGTAAAGCTGTTGCAGGCCCCCAGCGTCTACGCGGCCGATGAAGCAAAGCTCCTGTGTCAGGCTTCTAACAACAGCTGGGTTGTCTGGGTGCCCGACCACGGCGAAGTGGTGCTCGATCGCAGTCACTTCTACTGCTAGCGGTTGGAATACAGCATGGCACCTGAGCCAAACTAATCAATAAACCCGTTAGGCTGTGTTCAATGGCGCTGCCGCAGTTTTTCTCGCCAGTTGTCGGATGATTGAACTTAACGTATTGAACTTAACGTTGGGATAGGCGTCCCTAAAACTGCCCTGGCTGAGCGAAGTCGTTCGCCCTGCGTCTCCCGAAGAGAGAAAGCCAAAACCCATGCGAGATGTCCCCTTTGACTCCGCTCAGGGGACTGTGACACGCTGGGATAGATAGCTTCGACCTATCACCATGAATTCTCAGACCATGCCCCCATGAACCGGCAGTAAAGCCACTATGACGATCGCCCCAAAAAGCAGGGCTGTAACGGTCTCAATCGCGGCAACCGGGCCAATGCGGGTGGTGCGAAACCAGTCCAGCCCCAGACTGATGCCCAGCAACTTGACTAGGGCCACGCCAAACGCCAGCGTCGGCACCAGCGGCAGCAACCCCAACCCGTAGAGGCTGGCGACCAGCAGGAGGGCGAGGCCGTGGTAGGCGATCGCTCGCTTTAAAGGAGCCTCAGCGGTTTCTCCTTTGGCGGGTTTGCGCAGCTTCACTGTGAAAATAGTGCTACAGAAATAGAGGCTGCACAGCGCCCACAGTCCGCCGGTCATGGGCGTCAGGATGCCGGTGGTCGCGACATAGGCCAGCGGAGCCGCCAGACACAGCGCTGCAAAGGTAATCAGCTCGTTGACAATGGACTTTTGGCCCCGGCGGTAAACGGCGATCGCATCTATCACCAGCGCCAGCGCTGCAGCTCCATAGATGGCCAACAGAGGCGACCACCCGCCGCCCTGCCACCCGTAGAGGGCCACTGCCGCTGCTATGGCCACCCCACCGTACAGCCCGCCCCACACCAAAAACCGGGGCTTCCAAGACTTGCGCTGCTTAATTTGCAGCATCAAAGGATGTTCAGCCTGAAAACCGCAGACGGCACAGGCTAACGCCAAGGTGGTGGCCCAGGTCCACTGCTGGGCCGCGGCAGCCCCCACCAAAAACGATAGTCCTAGCACCACGTAAGCGCCGTGTTCTGGAGAAATTACGGGACGGTGCCAGGCTTGGGACGAGGGGGTTTGTAGCAAATTAGTCGTCATAGGCAAACCGGCATTCATAGTAGAGTAGGGTCATTAAACCGAACCAGATCTCAGGATGAAATGAGAGGTTCAGGCGATTTTGCACCGGTTGATTGATGCACGATCTACTTCTAAGTGGATGAGCATTCGTTTTACCTGTTTGGCCTCAGTGTGGCAGATGCTGCCCAGTCTGTTTATGAGCTAGCTCATAGTCTGGTCACCTACAGTCCTCCAGGGTGAAACTAGCCAGCTGCATTAGGTTGTTGTCTCAGATGTGTTGTCTCAAATGTTGTCTCAAAACACCAGTACTAGCTCTACTCGCCACTCTTTCTCTTGACGCACGATCTGAATGTCGCGGATGAATTCGCGGAAGAAGAAGCGGCGTTCGGTTTCAGACAGGTCGAGCCAGAACTGGGGAATGGAGACCGATTGGGAGAGCTCTTGCAGGTTAACTGGCGGCAGCTGGGCCAGCTGCTGGTGGAGGGCGGCGACTTCGCCCCGTAGCTTGTAGCGACGCAGGGCCGCGGTTTCGGCATCGAGAATGCCCTCGGCTTCGAGGGCTGGGAGCTGGGCGATCGCAGCTTCTTTGGCCCCAATCTCACCCTGAAGCCGAGGGCCGGGGGCTGGGGCGGCGGCGGGCATGCTGGCAGTGAGCTGGGCGACAGCCTGGGGCAGCAATCGGCAAATTTCTGCCACGATGCGATTGAGCGCATCGTCGTAGGGAATGGCTTGGCAGCGGGGCTGGTGAGGACAGCCACTGGGGCGCAGGTAGAGGTAGCTTTTGCCCTGGCCTCGGGGAGCGGTCTTTGAAATCGTCAGGGGCTGCTGGCAGGCCTGGCAGGTGACCAGGCCTGCCAGCGATCGCGGTGCCCCGGCGGTACGCGGCGGCAGCGGTCGATTGCGGCGCAGCAGGCGATCGATCTGGGCGGCTTCGTCACGGCTGACGATGGCGGCGTGGGTGTCGCGCAGAATGGTGTCATCCTGGTATTGCAGATCGCCACGATACACCGGGTGAGTCAGCCAGCGCCGCCCGGTAGATACCGAAATCCGCTTGCCATACTTGCTTTCCAAAAATCGCACCGCCCCCCGTAGCGAACCGTAGATCAAAAATTCGTTCACAAAAGCCGTGACCACCGGGGCGGTGGCGCGATCGATCAGGTAGCGACCCTGGCCGCGACGGTAGCCGTAGGGAGCTTTGCCCGGCGGGGGTAGCGCCTGCAAGCGACTGCGGGCATGGCCCTCACGCAGTCTACGACGGCGCTGTTGGGTGGCTAAGTCAGCCCCTTGCAGCAGGCTGGCGAGATCTACCGGAGAACGATGGCGATCCACAACTTCGGCCCCGGTGGCCTCTAGAACTGTGACCCAGCGGCGCACCTCCTCAGGGCTGTGGCCCAGAGTCGCCAGGTCGTCTACTATCACCCGGTCGGCGGGGTGAGCCTGGAGGTCGGCCACCAGGCGATCGCGCTCAGGCCGAAAGTCTGGCTCGGTGGGTAGGGCAATGTCGGTATAGACCTGCTCTATATCGGTGAACTCAGCCTTGTCGAGACTATCCAGCTCAGATGCTGGCTGGCTGGCAACAGTTCGGTAGCGGTAGGCAACAATTCGCATGGGCTAAAACGCCAGTTTGAGCGCCTCGCGCAGCTCCAGTGCCTGGGCATCGTCATCGCTAGCCACCACCACCATGACCGTAGTAACCGCAGCTGGGTTTTCCATACACACAAACATGGCGGTTGCCGTTTCAGAACGCCCGGCCAGGCTGATGTCATCGTTTTGAATAGGCTCTAGGCCTTGAGACTCCAGAGCCTGCTGAGCCAGGGTCAGACATTGATTGGTATCGATTTCCAACACCTGCCAGGCGTAGTGCAATCCGGGCGGGGTAGCCTGAGCCGCAGGGAGGTTGGCCGCCAGGCCTAGCCCGGTCAGCAGAGTCGTTAGCAGGTAGGTCATGGCGAACATGGGGTTTCCTCGTTGCTGTCCAGGGGGTGCTCTAACGAGCGTAAACCGCGCTGTGTTGATCATACTCTCTGGCCCTAATCTGGCCCTAGTCTGGCCCTAGATTAGGTTTTGGCCCCAGCCATTGGCTCTGGGGCGTGGCAAGATAGGTGGGTAGGTCTAGGCCATGTTTTTTAGCAATTTTCCGAGGCGTTTCTTTGCAGATTACATTTTTGGGGACCAGTTCTGGTGTGCCGACCCGGGCTCGCAACGTGTCGAGCGTGGCCCTGCGGCTGCCCCAGCGAGCCGAAGTGTGGCTATTTGACTGCGGCGAGGGTACCCAACACCAGTTTTTGCGCAGCGAGTTTAAGTCGAGTCAAATTCGCCGCATTTTTGTCACCCACATGCACGGTGATCACATCTTTGGCCTCATGGGGCTGCTGGCCAGCTGTGGGCTGGCGGGCAACCGGCAGCAGCGCATTGATATCTACGGCCCCAAACCCCTCAATGACTATTTGCAGGCCTGTCGCCGCTACTCCCAGACCCACTTTTCGCTGCCAATCAAGATCCACGCGGTGGAGCCGGGGCTGGTGTTTGAGGATGAAGACTTTCGAGTGGTGTGCGATCTACTTGAGCACCGGGTACCCGCCTACGGCTATCGGGTCGAAGAGCGCGATCGCCCCGGTCGATTTGACGTCAAGCGAGCCCAGGCCATGGGCATTCCCTCGGGGCCGCTCTATGGTCAGCTCAAGCAGGGTAAGCGGGTGAAGCTAGCCGATGGCCGTACCATTAATGGGGCCGACCTCTGCGGCCCAGACCTGGTGGGTCGCAAGCTAGTCTACTGCACCGATACGATTTACTGCGATCGCGCCGTTGACCTCGCTAACAAGGCCGACGTCTTAATCCACGAAGCGACCTTTTCTCACCGCGATGCCGAGTTGGCCTACCAGCGCCTGCACTCAACCAGCACCATGGCCGCCCAGGTCGCCCTGGGGGCCCAGGCTAAGCAGCTGATCATGACCCACTTCAGCCCCCGCTATGCCCCCGGCAACGATATTCAGCTGCCAGACTTACTCGCCGAAGCCAGGGCCATTTTTCCCAATACCGCCATGGCCCACGACTTCATGATTTACGACATTCCCCGTCAGGACGAAAAGGTACTGGCGTCTGCCTCGGTATAGGAACAATTGGGTTGAAACCGCGTTAGCGTGGGCCCACAAATACCGATCCGGTGTCTCTCCGCGACCGACCCACTGGGCCAAGGTCGCGTTCTTGATCGGGATGTTTTTTTAGGTGGAATACTCTTAGCTGCTTTACGCGATACCCAGACGCTCTCGAAGCGTTCTCAGCTGATACTCGCTGTCTACGGCAGTGCGAGGCATCGGCACCTCGGTATTGGGCCAAGTCGGTAAGTCGTTGCAGGGGCAGAGGCGCGCCATGGTCCCGACTGTTGGCACCGCGATGGGCATTTCGCAGCGCGCACAAGGCATTACATCCCAGGCAGGGGAGAGCATCTCGCCAACGCTCTGGGTCGTGCCCTTGAGGTAGCAGTCTTGGCCGCTGGTCACCATGATTTTGTGCCAGCAGTCTTCAAATGATCGACTATAGTGCCCGCCCTGAAAGATGGGCTCAGGCAAATATTCGCCCCGATCTTCGGCCAGTACCACCGGCTTGCCCAACTGAAACCAATGGGCCAAAAAATCTCTGACCTGTTCTTGAGATGCCATAGCCGCCATACTCCTAGTTACGTCGTCAGGGCCATTTCTGGGTTCTGAAGCGCTGGTAAACTGACAGAACTATCAATCAGTTAAGGGCAGGGCGGCGTGCAGGGTCGCCATCACCTCAGCCACTCCCGAGAGAACCTGGCCCACGCCCACATCCTAGCGGGTGCCTGATCGATCTCAGAGAATCTACGGATAGTCTTCGGAAAGCCAGACTATGGGGCAACGAACCCCTGCCCCATAGTCTGGCCCCATAGGGGGCGATCGCCGTTGGTATGCACTGGCAGCAAAGCCACCAACGCCTGGAATGGGTAAGTGGGGTAGGGCATGCCGCTGTTTACCCCAGGGCCTGCTGCTGCGCGTTGACTGAGCAGGAGCAAAACCGATGCCATGGCCTGATGCAGCTGACCTGCCAAAACGCCCTCGACACCCCCTGGGGAAGTGCTTAACGAAAGTTTGCAGACCGCCTAGGCTAGCGCTAAAAGTGCCGCACAACCGGATAAAGTGGCCATATGTATGACGACGACCTCTCCACGCTCAACCCTGACCTGGAGTTTGCCGACCCTCTAGACGCCCTTGGCCCTGTAGAAGAGGAGCAGGCTCCCCAGTACGACCCCGATGCGATGCTGCCGCTGCTAACAGCGACCGATCCGCAGCAGCGGATGCTGGCGGCCCGAGTTTTTTGTGAGGTAGAAGATGCGCGGGCGGTGACGGCCCTGACAACGCTATTGGCCGACCTCTGTCCCCTGGTGCGGGTCAGCGCCGCCTATGCCCTCGGTCGCAACCCCCACGAGTCGGCGATAACGCCGTTGATCGACCAGCTCACCACCGACTGGAATGGTTATGTCCGCAAGGGGCTGGTTTGGGCCTTAGGCAACTCCCACGACGAGCGTGCCTTAGGGCCTCTGATCATTGCCCTGCGCACCGATATTTCGGCGGTGCGGCTGTGGGCGGCCAGCGCCCTAGCTCAAATGGCCCAGGTCAGCTATGAGTCGGTGATTGCCGCCATTCCTCCCCTGATTGAGGGGCTGCGCCGCGACCCGGTACCGGCGGTACGCAGCAACTGTGCTTGGGCCATAGGCCAGCTGTGTCGTGAGCTGCCCTCTAACGTGGTTTACCACACGGCCATCGACGCTCTGATCGAGAGCTTTGCCGAAGAAGATGACCTGGGCGTGCGGGAAGATGCCCGCACCGCTCTGCTTAAGGTAGGCGATACCCGAGGCCTACAGACCATCGAAGAGATCGAGCAGGACGGATACTTTTAGCCCCTGGGGGTGCTTCGGGTCGGAGGTGCTGAAAAAATCGGCTGATTCATCAGGGCCGGGTTTAGGATGACCATGGTACTAGCTAGACGCTCGCATCAGCAGGTAGGTGCCGATCACCAGCCCCAACATCGTCGGTACCCAGGCGGCCATCAAGGGCGAGAGCACCCCCACTTCGCCCATGGCATTGGTAATAAACGACAGCAGGTAGTAACCAAAAATGATCACGATGCTGACGCCAAAACTGGTGGCCCGACTGGTGCGCTGGGGCAGCACGCCAATGGAAGACCCGACTAAGCCAAACACCACACAGACAAAGGGCAGGGCATATTTTTGCTGAATACGAATTTGCCAGCGGCGAATAGCTTTCTCGTCACCGCTTTTTCTGACCAGCTCTAGCTGCTCGGTGGCCTCGGCAATGTTCATTTCGGTGTCGTTTTTAGTGCGCCCCGCCAGATCCAGGGGCGTGCGCGGCAGCTGCAGTTCTTGGGTCTCAAAGGTAATGATGTTGCGAAACGAGCCGTCGGGGGCGACAACGTAAATAGTGCCGTCGTAGAAGGTCCAGGAATTCTTCGCCACATCCCAGTTGGCCGACTCAGCACTGACCACCTGGTTGAGTCCCTCCTGAGAAAAGTCAAGAATGGTGAGGCCATGCATGGTGGTGCCATCGAAGCGGCGGGCATAGAACTGGCGCTTGAGTTCCTGGGCGGCGGGGTCGTCCCTGGCGGGCTGAAACTCCTGGTAGAAAATATTGCGCTCTTGGAAGGGGGGCCGTTCTGACTTCAGCGCCTGCTCTAGGGTGATCGCGGCCCGGTAGTTGGCGGCGGGGGTAATCAGCTCGTTGAACACAAAGGTAAGGCCCGTCACCAGCAGGCTCAGCACCACCGCTGGAACAATAATACGGCGAATGCTAACGCCCACGCCGCGCATGGCGATTAGCTCGCTATCGCTGGAGAAGCGGCTGTAGGTCATCATCGTGGCTAGCAGGGTTGACATGGGGAAGGCCAGCACAATGAACTCGGGCAGCTTGAGTAAGAAAATCTGCCCCGCCAGCGTGATCGAAAGCCCCGACTCGGTAATGCGGCGAATCAGCTCAAACAGGGCCCCCACCGAAATGCCAATAGACGAGAACGCGCCTACCCCAAACAAAAAGGGCATGGTTAGCTCTTTGGCGATGTAGCGATCCATCACGGTCAGCAACGGTGGGCCAGAGCGCAGGCGGAGGTAGGGTGGGGAGACGGAGGTCATGGAAA
>NZ_JADEWX010000107.1 GCF_015207395.1 Nodosilinea sp. LEGE 07088 | reverse complement strand
CCCCCTCCACCGCTGGTTGACCAAAACTCTGCCTGACTACATCTACGGCCTGACGCAGTATCTAAGCTATTGGCAACTGCTGCTGCTGCTGCTGTGTTTAGGGCTACTGACCAGGCCGCTGCTGCTGGCTCATCCGACCATTTGGCAGCAGGGGGTTGTGGCGGTGCTGCTGATTGTCTTGGGCTATAGCGTGCTGAATCTAGAAAATCGCCACGGCCACAGTCGTGGCGATCGCGAGCGCCTGCATCTGTTTATGATCGCCTTCAGCAGTCTGGTGACGCTGCGCTACCTCTACTACCGCACCCGCTACACCATCAACCTAGACACTCCTCTGAATGCAACCTTCTCGCTGCTGCTCTACGGGGCCGAGCTGTATGCCCTGGCCACGCTGTTTTTGTCGTACTTTCAAACCCTGCGGCTGCGCGATCGCAAATCGGTCGATTTAGCTGGGGTGCCCCAGAGCCAGTGGCCCACGGTGGATGTGTATATTCCCACCTACGACGAAGATGTGGCGATTGTGCGCAAAACCATAGCGGCATCCGTGGCGATTGACTATCCTCATCACAAAAAGCGGGTCTACGTGCTCGACGACGGGCGCAAGAATCTAGAACGTCGGGCCGAATTGCAGGCAATTTGTGTTGAACTGGGAGCTGATCTGCTCACCCGCGACACCAACGACCATGCCAAAGCTGGCAACATCAACACTGCCCTGGAGCGGACTACAGGTGACCTGGTGTTAATTCTTGACTGCGACCACATTCCGGTGCGGGGTTTTTTGCAAGAGACAGTCGGTTTTTTCCTCGATCAGGGGGTAGCCCTAGTGCAAACCCCCCACTGGTTCTACAACCCCGACCCCTTTGAGCGTAACCTGCTCACCCAGGGCCAGGTGCCCGTGGGCAACGAGCTCTTCTACAAGGTGCTGCAAAAGGGCAACGACGCCTGGAATGCGGCCTTTTTTTGCGGCTCGGCGGCGGTGGTGCGGCGCAGCCACCTGCGGTCAGTGGGGGGCATTGCCACCGAAACCGTCACCGAAGACTGCCATACCTCCCTGCGGCTGCATTCCCTGGGCTACCGCACTATTTACTACGACAAAATCATGGTGGCGGGGCTGGCCCCCGAAAAGTTCTCGGCCTACGTGGGTCAGCAGGTGCGATGGGCTCGGGGCATGGCCCAGATCTTGCGGCTCGAAAATCCCCTATTTAACCGACGGCTCAAGCTGTCGCTACCCCAGCGAGTCTGCTATTTCAGCGCTACGTCGCACTTTTTCTTCGGTTTTCCGCGGTTGATGTATGCCCTGGCACCGACGCTATTTCTGCTGTTTAGCATCAACTCGGTGAAGGGGTTGGGGATTGAAACGCTGTTCTATGCGCTGCCCCACATCGTGCTGTCGATGCAGACCAACCACATTCCCTACAAACGGGTGCGGTTTTCGTTTTGGAATGAGATCTATGAGTTTGCCCTGTCGTTTCAGGCTGGCATTGTGACGCTGCTGGCCTTGGTCAACCCCCAGCTGGGCAGCTTTAACGTGACGGCCAAGGGGCTGGTCGTTAACCAGCGCACCTTTGATACCCAAAGCGTGCGCTATCTGCTGATTTTGGGATTGTTGACGGCGGCCTCGCTGGTGGCGGTACCCTTTTGGCTACTGCTCAGCCCTGAAGATACCCAGGCCGTGCTGATCAACGCCCTCTGGTGCAGCTTTAACCTGATGCTGGTGCTGGCCGCCTGTCTAGTGGCCCTGGAGCAGCCCCAGATTCGCCGCACCCACCGCCTGCCCCGGCAGCTGACCGCCATTATCCACAGCGATGGCCGGAGCTGGACAGGCCAAACTATCGATATTAGCGAAAGCGGGGCCCAGGTTCGCCTCGACGAATGGCCCAATATAGCCGACCAGGTGCGGGTCGAGCTGGTGGGCGATTACAACGGGCGGGTGCTGCTCGATGCTCAAATTGTGCGGGCTACGGCTACCAGTCGCCTGGATACTGAACTGGCCCTAGACTTTATTCATCTCAGCCCCAGTCAGGCCGATGATCTGACCCTAGTGCTGTTTTCAGATGTCAAAGAATGGTACTCCCAAACTCGCCCGCAGGTAGATAGACCGCTGCGATCGCTCCAGTTTATTGCCAGTAGCCTGTGGCGCGTATTCAGAGATTTACAGCCCGCCACCGGACAAAAAATGCGCAAGCAGATGCAGGCTCCGGTGGAGCTGGCCTGGGAGGGCTGGCACGGCACGAGCTACCTAGCCTGGGTGATTGAAATGGGCAACCGCGACCTGCGCCTAGAGGTACAGAACGTGGCCGAACTCGATCGCATTACCCTGCTCGAAACCTTTCCCACTGTTGGGCTGTTGTTCCCGGCTAGCCCGACGCTACCGGCCGACCTGAGTTTGGTTGCCCAGGTTGGGCAGGCGATTGAGTTGCCGAGCTTAAATGGCACCCAGCCGCGACTGGTACTAGAGATGACGTTTCCAACGGGCCCAGCCTTTCAGCAGCGCCGTAAAATTCAAACGCTGCTGCGATCGCTGGGCTAAACCTGCGATCGCAGCAAAACTTTATGGTTACTTTATTCTTATTCTGAACTACTTTCTATCATTCACTAGTTTTTTATAATTAATAGCTGTTTAAGCTGCTAAAATCTAATCATTAGGTAACGGTTTAGCGCTTAATTCCTGACTATCGATCGCAGTTTAAGTTGCATCTACCATCGACTAAATTATTCCGATAGATTACTCCAAAATTCATCCCAGTTCAGAGGCTAATCTACCCTCCAGATTTGATTAGCCTCATGGCAACTACCATTTTTTTGCATCTCCTAAAAGCCAGCCCCTATGGGTTACTTTTTTAGAATGGAATATTGGGATTAGCATCGATATCGGTGACGACTGCTCAGATTTGCCACCTATTTTTCGAGGCTACCTTGTGGCCATGGGTCACGACCGAGCCATAGAAATCAAATTTTTGAAAACGTTGTCTCATTGCGATCGCAGGTGACGGCAGCCTCACTTGGCAGCCCCAAGCGATCATTTAATTCCTGTTTGTGTCAGAGCGCGTGGCTGTGCTGGCATGGCGATGCTTTCGAGTCTCGCAACCGCTTCTGGCAGGCCATTTGCTTCCGTGCATTTTTTGCTTCCGTGCATTTTCTTATTTCGGCAGTTAACGCTATGCAACCATCGCCTTTAAATACTGTTCCCATGGCATCACCGTCTCCCCCTGCACCGCTACATCCATTAAGTCTGCTAGCCCAGATCAGCAGCCGACAGGTGAGCGGCTGTCTCCAGGTGATGACACCCACCGATACTTGGCTGTTGTATCTAGATCAAGGACAGCTTAACTATGTTTCGACCGCTGAGCGAGCCTTTGAGCGCTTAGATAGTCATCTGCGGCGACTGAGTCAAAAAATACCGTCATTGGTGAGCGCTGTGCGGGTTCAGGTTCGCCTGCTCTTCGAACAGCAGGCCGATAGGCTAGCCGACTATCAGGCTATTTGCTGGCTGGTAGAGCAGCAGCATCTGCATCCTAACCAAGCCTCAACGTTGATAGAAGCTCTTTCAAAAGAGGTGCTTGAAGCATTTTTAGCGGTGCGCCAGGGCAGCTACGAACTGATCGAAGGCAACAGCCTCGGCGACGCTCCCAAATATTGCCAACTCAACCTGAGAACCACGGTAGAAGAATGCTACGCCCGCCTCAAGCAGCGCCAAAGTGGTCTTGGCTATCTCAATGGCAATGCTCAACGCCAGGAGGCACTGGCCCTGACGACCCCTGCCAATGTTGCTGCCCCAGCTGTTATCGGCGGTGCGGCCCGGTACAGTGGCGCGCCCAAAGCGCCTGCCAAAGGGCAATATACCATTGCCTGCATTGACGATAGCCCCACTGTATTGAATGCCATCGATAGCTTTCTAGACGACAAAATCTTCTCGGTCATCATGATTGACGACCCGGTCAAGGCGCTGATGCAGGTGATTAGAAATAAGCCCGACTTGATCTTGCTAGATGTCACTATGCCTAGCCTGGATGGCTATGAGTTGTGTTCTTTGCTGCGCCGTCATCCCGACTTTAAAAATACCCCTATCATCATGGTTACGAGTAATACTGGCTTTATCGATCGGGCTAAGGCAAAGTTGGTCAGAGCGTCTGGCTATTTAACCAAGCCATTTAATCAATCTGATCTTTTGAAGTTTATATTTAAATATTTGAATTAGATTGATTTTTTTAGCCTATTAATTAATTTTTTAAGCCATGATCTAAGTGATTTGTTCAACCTGAATTTAGGAGCAAGAGAGGAATGACTCCAACTTCAGGTATGAACGAGTCCTCGATGCGAACATCGAAATCTTGGTTGTATATCCGCTTGGTTTTTAAACGCTGCCTGCGCCAACTAATGGTCTGGTGGCCACCCATTATCTAGGTGAAATGATTATGCAGACGACCTTAGCTGGCACCATTTTGGTGGTTGAAGATACACCATCCGAAATGGAACTCATGGTGCACTATCTGCGCGATAGCGGATGTACCGTGATTTGTGTCGTGACGGCACAAGAGGCTTTGGATAAGGCTGCTCAACAGCCTCCTGATGTCATTGTTAGTGATGTGGTAATGCCTGGTATGAGCGGCTTTGAGCTCTGCCGAAGCCTCAAAAAACAGCCGGGTACTGCCCATGTACCCATTGTGCTCTGCACCTCTAAAAATCAGGATATTGACCGTCTCTGGGGTATGCGTCAGGGGGCCGATGTCTACTTGACTAAGCCCTATACCCGCGACCAGCTGGTGCAGGCCGTGCTTAGCGTCATGAGGGTCAACCGATGAACAATCTATCGCTAGTGCAGACTCAACCCCCCGGTAGCAAGGCCCTGGCCAGTCAGTCGCTTACCCCCCTGACCCACAGCTACCTGCGGTTTAACCTGGGAAGTCAGCCTGCCCTGCTGCCCACCCGCCAGGTGCAAGAGGTGATCGCTACGCCGGTGGCCCGCATTACGCCTATGCCCAATATGCCGCCAGCGCTGCTGGGGCTGCTCAACCGCCGCAGTCGAGTGCTGTGGGTGGTGGATTTGGCACTGCTGTTGGGGTTGCCCACAGCCTATCCCACCTCCCAGCAGTACAACCTGGTGCTCATGCAGATTGGGCCGGTGACGCTGGGGCTGCGGGTGAGCCACGTAGAGGGCATTTTGAGCCTGGCTCCCCAGCACCTCCAGCCAGCTCCAGCCCATGCGCCTCCAGGGTTAGTCCCGTTTTTGCGGGGCTGTGTTTTGCAAAACGGCGATGTGCTGCTCAGCCTAGACGGCGAAGCGCTGCTGCGAGCACCGGAGTTGCAACCTCTCTAGCCTGCCTTTTTTTGACCGATCGGCTCCCTCTCATCAGTGGTTTGCACAGCACTTTAACCCCATGAGCGCCTACTGTGGCCTCTGCCCAGGCCAGGGCTGCTCGGCTAGGCATCTGAATACTGCTGACTTTCTTCATCCAGCCCCATTTAACAAGGTAGTTGACCCATGACCACAGATTTTCGGCCCTATACCGCTTCCCAAAATGCAGATGACCCTGGTCTGGCACCGCAAAATGGTGTCGTGCTTCCCACCGCTGTAGATGACTCTAAGTCGTTGAAATATCGGGGTGTGGCCTATGGCTCCGAGGCCAAGAATATGGTCACAATTACCCAGCGATCGCAGCTTGGCTGGCTGCAGTGGTTTAGTAACCTGAGCGTGCGAAAAAAACAGCTGGCGGGTCTGTTTACCTCCGAGGTGATTTCGGTGCTGGGCCTGGTGGGGGTGGGGTCGTTTTTGATTGTCTCCAGCGGTCGAAGTCAGTTGCTCAACCAGGCTCGCTCTGAGCTAGCGGTGACCGATATTACCTACAACATTAAAATCAACCAGATGGGGTTTGGCTTTCGGGGCCAGGCCGACAACCGCGCTATTGTCGATGCGGCGGTGACGGCGGCTCGGGGCGGGGCTCTGTCGGCGACGGCGATCGCCGATGTGCAGCAGATTCTCGAAAATGAGATTGAGGCCCGCAACATTGAGTACGCCACCCTGGTAGGTGCTGACCTGAGCATTATTGCCAACGCCAACCGCGATCGCCGGGGGCAGAAATTTGACCCCGATGGCCTGGTGGGCACAGTGCTGCAAAACCCGCGCCAGATTAAGACCACCACCCTGGTCAGCTGGGAGGAACTGCGCAACGAATCGCCGCCGCTGCCCGCAGGGTTTGCCGACCAAGACGCGCTGATTCGCTACACCATTACCCCCGTCAGCGATCCGACCTCGGGCCAGGTCGTGGGTGCTCTGGTCTCAGGCGATATTGTCAACGGCAAGTTGGCTATTCCCCAGGGGTCGATTGCTCCCTTTAGAAATGGCTACAGCGCCATCTACCAGCGCGGTAGCGATGGAGAATTTGCGCTGGCTACCGCCCTTTATGCAGGCGATACCCCCGATCTGGAGCAGGCTGAGGCCAATGTCGCCCTCGATAATCTGAGTTTGATCGACCAGGCCGCTGCTCAGCCCGATCGAGAGCTCACCCAGCGCGATCGCGTTAACGGCAAAACCTATACTCTGGCCGCCCGCGCCGTCGAAGACTTCAGCGGTGAACCCGTGGCGGTGATGGTGCGGGGCACCTCCGAGGCCAGCCTCAACGCATTAATTGGCCGCAGCCTGCGGCTACAGCTGCTGATTGCCCTGGCGGCCCTGGGTGCCGATGTGGTAATTGCTGCCCTGCTGGGCCGCTCAATTTTGCGCCCTATGAAAAATCTTCAGCAGGCCACCTGGCGGTTTGCCATGGGCGATCGCCAGGCCCGTGCCGATGTCTTTGCCACCGACGAAGTGGGCCAGGTAGCCCATGCCTTTAACCAACTGGCCGAAAACATTGCCGGGTCAGAGGATCTGCTGCTCCGTCAGAGCCAACAAGAGCAGCTCACCACCGCCCGCGCCAACCTGCTGGCCGAGCTGACCAACCGCATTCGCCAGTCCCTCAACGAGCAGGCGATTCTGAGCAGCTCTGTAGCTGGCCTACGCGACCTGCTCGTGGCCGACCGGGTGTTGATCTACCGCTTTCACCCCGACTTCACAGGCGGTGACATTACCGCCGAGTCGGTGGGCCGTGGCTGGAAGCGGGCCCTGGGCCAAACCATTGATGACCCCCTCACTCCCGAGGCTCTAGATCGCTACTATGCCGGGCGGATCACCACCATGGCTGACCGCGACCAGGCCGATATTTCCCACTGTCACTGCGACATTCTCGAAAACTTAGAGGTCAGGGCTAACATGGTGGCCCCGCTGCTGTCCGGCGATGAGCTGGTTGGCCTGTTGTGTGTGCACCAGTGCGATCGCCCCCGCCACTGGAGCGCTGAAGAAACCGACCTGCTCCAGCAGGTTGCCGTGCAGATTGGCTATGCCCTGAGTCAGGCGCGCCTGCTGCAAACGCAAGAGCTTACCGTTATGCGTGAGCGCCAGCTCAACGACATTGTCTCTCGCCTGCGCGAAAGCTTCGCAGAAGACTATATCTTTCGTACCGCCGTCACTGAGACTCGCCACGCCTTGGGCACCGACCGGGTGGTCGTGTACCAGTTCGACGACACCTGGAAGGGTACCTTTATCGCCGAGTCGGTCGAACAGGGCTGGCCCGCTGCCCTCGGCAACGATCTGTACGACCCCTGTTTCAAAGAAAACTACATCGAGCAGTACCGTCAGGGCCGCGTCCAGGCGGTGGCCAACCTGGCCGCAGCCGGGCTCACCGAGTGTCACCTGCGCCAGCTCGAACAGTACCACGTCAAGGCCAATCTGGTGGCCCCGATCATCGTCAACGACACCCTGATCGGTTTGCTGATTGCCCACCAGTGCAGCCGTACCCGCAATTGGGAGGCGGCGGAAATCAACTTCTTCCGCAAGGTGACCATGCAGCTGGGCTTTGCCGTAGAGCAGGCTCGCCTCTACGCCCAGACCGAAGCTCTCTCCGAGGAGCGGCGGCAAACGCAAGAGGCCCTTCAGCTCCAGCTCGTCGAGTTACTGAGCGAAGTCGAAGGGGCTTCCCGCGGCGATTTAACCGTGCGTGCCGATGTCACCGCCGGAGAAATTGGCACCGTTGCCGACTTCTTTAACTCCATTGTGGAAAGCCTGCGGCAGATTGTGACCCAGGTGAAACAGGCCGCCGAGCAGGTCAATGCCTCCCTAGGCCAGAACGAAGGAGCGGTACAGTCGTTGGCCAACGAAGCCCTGCGCCAGGCCGATGACGTGACTCAAACCCTGGCCTCTGTGGAAGCCATGACCACCTCCATTCAGCAGGTGGCCCGCAGCGCCCAGCAGGCTGCCGTGGTGGCTAATAGCGCCTCGGCCACCGCCGAAACCGGGGGTCAGGCGATGGATTTGACCGTGCAAAACATTCTTACCCTGCGGGAAATCATTGGCGAAACCTCTAAAAAAGTTAAGCGCCTGGGCGAATCCTCCCAGCAAATTTCTAAGGCCGTCTCGCTGATTAACCAGATCGCCATGCAGACCAACCTGCTGGCTATCAATGCCGGTATCGAGGCCGCCCGCGCTGGTGAAGAGGGCCAGGGCTTTGCGGTAGTGGCCGAAGAAGTGGGCGAACTGGCGGCCCGTTCTGCCGAGGCCACTAAGGAGATTGAGCGGATTGTAGAAACCATTCAGCGCGAAACCGCTGAGGTGGTTGACGCCATGGATCAAAGCACCACCGAGGTGGTTGCCGGTACGCGCCTGGTGGAAGACGCCAAGCAGAGCCTGGGGCGCATTCTCAATGTTTCCCAGCAGATCGATGGGCTGGTGCGGTCTATTTCCGAAGCCACTGTCTCCCAGGTGGAAATTTCTGAAACGGTCACCCAGCTGATGCAGGCCATTGCTAAAGAATCGACCCGTACCTCGCAGTCTTCCCTAGAAATCTCTACCTCCTTGCGCGAGACCGTGGATGTGGCGCGATCGCTACAGGCCACTGTAGGGACCTTCAAGACCGGCGAAGAGTAGGCGGGGGTACAGGGTTGAGGTTTGAACGTTGAGTCAACGTGTGGAATTCAAACCTCAGCCTACAAAAGCCAGACCTTTGCTTACCCATCGCCCTATTTTCCCAACGCCTTACCCATCTATTTTCCTCTACCCCCCACCCACCATGCCTGACCCCAAGGAACTTGAAATTCGACTCCAGTTTCTCGACGAAGCCCAAGAATATATGGAGACCTTGGGTACGCATTTGATTGGTTTGCCTCAAAACCTGGATGCCAGCACGATCAACGAAGCTCTGCGGGCGGCTCACTCCATCAAGGGGGGGGCCGCGCTGATGGGGTTTCAGCTCCTCAGCGATCTGGGCCACCGCCTCGAAGATAGTCTCAAGGTGCTCAAAGTGCAGCGGGGCAAACTTGACTTCGACAGTAGCCTAGAGCAACTGCTGCTGGCGGCGGTCGACTGTCTGGGCCAGGTGATGGTAGGCCAGCGCGAGCAGCTCAGCCAGGGCAATCTGCACCAACCTCCGATGGCTCAGCAGTGGATTGAACAGCATGCTGCCCCCATCTTTGATCAGCTGCACGATCGCCTCGGTGATCCGGTCGATGAAGATGCCCGCTCCATGCTCTCCCCCGAGGATGGCCAGGATGTGATTCCGCTGTTGTTTCAGAGCGAGGTAGAGGGCTGTCTAAACCGTTTAGAGGCGGCGCTCAGCGACCGATCGCCTTGCCTGCGCGAGGAGGCGCAGATATTGGCTCAAGAATTGGGTGGCCTGGGGGAGATGCTGCAACTCGAAGCCTTTGTGAGTCTGTGTCACTCGGTTGCAACCCAGGTCACCACCGCCGTAGACGAGTCTTTGGTGACGGTGGTGGAGGCCGCCCTAGGGGTGTGGCGGCGGGCCCAGGCCCTTGTGCTGACCGGCCATCTGGGCGATCTACCGACCCAGATGGTGGTTGAGGGGGTTGTCTTTGATGCGGCGTTGGCCGCCGCTGCCGCTGCTATGCCGACCCTAGAGGACGGTGACATTACGGCCCCGCTCTGGCCCGCAGGCGATGATCCAGCGCTGTGGGCCGACTACCAGAAATCAGACTCAGCCTACGAGTTAGCCGACTGGGGTGAGGCCGAAGAAACGATTGAGCTAGACGACGTTGCCGCTGACTGGGGTGAGGCTCAACCGGCGATCGTCCTGGGTGCTGCCCCCAGCCCAGATCCGGTCGCTCTAGATCTGGTTGCCCCAGATCCGGTTGCCCCAAATCCGGTTGCCCCAAATCCGGTAGACAGTGGCCGCCCTGACTGGACTAGGGCTGGGCAGTACGCCGGATTTGACCCGGTCGCCACCTCTGGCTGGAGTGAGGCCCAGCCAGCCCCAGCGCCCGAGACAACCCCCAGCCCAGATGCCGCCGAGAGTGATAGCACTGTGCGGGTGCCGGTGAAGCAGATCAACCAGCTCAGCGACCTGTTTGGGGAACTGACCATTGAGCGTCACCGCATGGAAATGGAGGTTAGCCGCCTGCGGGATCTGGTCAATACCCTGCAAACTCGCATGGGTACCCTCCACCAGGTCAACCACGATCTGCGAACGGCCTACGATCGCGTGGCCACCCAAGACACCGCGACATCCCTGCGCGTTAGCCATCAAAATGGTGCTTCCCAGGGGCTTGGGGCCGAGACAACCGGGTCTGAGCGGGCCGATACAGTTCTACGTCAGCAGTTCGATGTGCTAGAGCTCGACCACTACCGCGATCTACACCTGCCGTTTCAAGAAACTATTGAAACCATTATTCAGCTCCAGGAGGTGGGGGCTGACATTGAGATTTCCCTGGAGGGGACTGAGCAAACCACCCGCACTCTGCGCAAGACCTCGCGCCAGCTCCAAAAGCAGCTCACGCAGCTGCGTATGCGCCCCCTCGCAGATATATTGAACCGTTATCCTCGCTCTCTGCGCCAGATGTCGTTGCAGTACAGCAAGCCGGTAGAGCTGAAGCTCAAAGGCGAGCGCACCCTGGTTGACCGCAACGTGCTAGAGGCGCTGCAAGAGCCCCTGATGCACATCATTCGCAACTGCTTTGACCACGGTATTGAGGTTGCCGAAATCCGCCAGCAGTGCGGCAAGCCCGCCGTAGGCACGATTGCCATCAGTGCCCAGCAGCAGAGCAACCGCACCATCATCACTATCCGCGACGATGGCGGCGGTATCGAGGTCGAAAAAATTCGCGATCGCGCCCGCCAAATGGGCCTTGACGATGGGCTGCTCGCCGCCGCCAGCACCCAAGAACTCCTCTCCCTGATTTTTGAACCTGGTTTCACCACCGCCAGCGAAGTGACCGACCTATCGGGGCGCGGCATTGGCATGGATGTCGTGCGCACCAAGCTCAAAGACATACGCGGTGATATTCAGGTCGAGACTCAGCCTGGTGAAGGCACTGTGTTTACCATTTCTATTCCCTTCACCCTTTCGGTTACGCGGGTGTTGATTACCGAGAGTCGCGGCATGCGTATGGCCTTTCCGGTCGATGACATCGAAGAAATTTTTGTTCTGCCCGACGAGTATGTGCTGGCCACCGCCGGTCGCGACAGCTTTGAGTGGAATGGTGAACTCGTGCAGCTCATCCGACTGGCCGACTGGCTGCAATTTAACTGCCCGGTCATGCTTGAGAGCCCCGAAACGGCCCCCGCCATTTCTACGCCGACAGTGCTGCTGGTGCGCACAGCCCAACGATTTGTGGGCATTCAGGTCGAGCGCTCTTGGGGTGAGCAAGAAGTGGCCCTGCGACGGGTGCTCGGCAACCTACCCATGCCCAAGGGCTTTAACAGCTGCACGATTATGGGCGATGGCCAGGTCGTACCGCTGGTCAGTACAGCCGAGCTTTTGTACTGGATTGCCAGCTGTGAAGCCTCTGGTGCCGACACCCTAGACGAAACCTCTATGCCTGGCTACCTTGTCAACGGCCCCCGCTACGAAGACAGTATGGCCTCCCGCAGGCCCACGGTACTGCTGGTAGACGACTCTATCAATGTGCGACGCCTGCTGGCGCTCACCCTCGAAAAAGCTGGGTATCAGGTAGCCCAGGCCAAAGACGGTCAAGATGCCCTCGATAAGCTAATTGCCGGCCTGGCGGTCGAAGCCGTTATTTGCGATGTGGAAATGCCCCGTCTCGACGGCTATGGATTTTTGGCTCGACTCAAGGCCGAAACCGACCATGAAAACCTGCCCGTAGCCATGCTCACTTCCCGCAGCAGCAAAAAACACCGGCAGCTAGCCCTTAACCTGGGGGCCGCCGCTTACTTTACCAAGCCCTACAACGAGCAGACCCTGCTCAAAACCCTTGAAGACCTGATTCAACCTGCCCTGGTGCAGTAGGAGACCCCCTGTGACCCGCAATGCCCTCACCCGCAATCATGTCATGGTTCACAGTGCCCTGACTCGCTATCGGCGCACTCCCAGTCAAGAGCCTATCCTGCGCCTGATTGCTTTTCAACTGCGCCACAACTGGTTTTGTCTCCCCCTGACTGTGGCGCGTCGCGTGATTCCTTGCTCGGCTCAGAACCCAGCCCTAGAGCTGGGATTTACCCAACTCCATAATGAGCCAGTCCCGCTCGTAGATATAGCCGAGCGCGTATATCAACCTGCGCCGCTGCTGCTGGGCAACCTCGAACCCCCAAGGGCGTTGTCCAGTTTGCCTACCCAGACCATCGTGGTAGTGGACTCGCCCAAATGGGGGTTATTGGGGCTGTTAGTGGACAGTACCCCCAGCCTCAAACGCGCCCGCCAGTCAAACTTTAGTCCTGTCCCCGCGGCCTACTTGATGATCAATCACCTTCAGGGTATAAACACTCTGATCACCCTGAGTGAAACTGAACCTCCCCTATTTTTTTTGGAGGTTGACACATTCTTCCCCTAAATACAGTGCTGGCAGTGCGCTCATGGCCAGGTTTGACGATCTCAGCATCGATCATTGCTGCGCAACCGTTGAACCAGGCCGATCGACAAAAATTTCCTATTTCTCAAATATTGAAAACCGGACGATTTTAGATCAAAAAATATAATCATTACATTTATAAAGGCATTTCTAAAATCTTTATATAGCCAATCATTTTCGTATGGTGTGCCCTGTAATATCGCTATAATAGAGTAATCTAATCTAACCTAGCGGTTTTATATAAGCCACAAAAATTGGCTATGCCTTTTGACTTGGTGAAATAGGGGGTGAAATATCCACTGCGATAATGCCGCTGGGTTGACTGACTTCTGCGGGTTATTTTTGTTTCTGCCCTTGATGCTTTCAAAGGCTTTTTGTTTAAATAGCGCCAATTCAAATTTGATAAAATGATTCATTGATCACAATCTTGTCACATTTTAGATGTACGATTGGAGCTATTAGTTCCCTGGTTAACGCATAGCAAGTTTAGGTTCATTTTATAAAATTAAAAACTATGGCAAACAGAAAATTAAGGTTCTGACAGAGTGGCTCAGTCAGGAACTAAAGCTCGATGGAAAAAAGACCTGACAGCTAAAGGGAAGCTACCAATATCGTCGTAAGTCTCGGTTACCTAGGGCTCTGCATACCCAGCAGAGGCGTCTAAGCATAGTCAAAATCACTGTAAGACAAGGCTTCCAGGAATCAGACGGCTTATTGTTTGGGTCACCTCATGACTGCGATCGCTCACCACAGAGCTTAGAAAGCTCTGGCAATTGATTTTTTTCCATCAGTCTATCAATATCCGTAAACTCATCAACTCAAGATTTTCTTGAACGGTATACAAGAGTTCTTGGCCAAGGAAAACCTAACTTTGTAATCATAGCTCTAGCTAGATTTTCTAAAGAATGCTGGAAATTTATTTTTTCTTCACAAAAAATAGGCTTATTCAAGAGCCTCCTGACCGGGCAGTATAAACGAGGCTGTTAAGTGACTAAGATTGTTATCAATCGATACTTGGCCATTCTGTCAAGAACATTAGGCTGATAAATTTATTGTCGAAGATGAGCAGTCATCTTGCTTCTAATCATATCCCACTTAATAAATCTGTAATGAGCTCTTTATTAACTATTCTTGTCAATTTTAATATCGTCTCATCTGTGTTTAATTTTGAACATGAGCAATAAAAAATCACAGTATTCAAGATCTCTAACGCATTATTTGCAGGTCAAAAAGCTACAGCTTTTTCCTGTTCTAGAGCGCCAAAAATTTAGTGGCGAGCTAACCTGGTCGACCCCCACAGGGCACCAGTGGACTCTATTTTTGAATCTCGGTCGGGTCGTGTATGGCACAGGCGGGGTTCACCCCATTCGGCAGTGGTACCGCCAGGTTCAAGCCCATGCCCCCGCCCTTGACCTCAGCCACTCTGCTTTGCAGCAGAGCGTCAAGCCCCACGCTAGTTGGCTCGACTGTTGGGACTACCATCTGCTTCAGGGTTGGTTTAGCCAGGGACAGTTATCTGCAAAGGTTTTGGAGGAAATCAGCACCAACATCATTGCCGACATTTTGTTTGATGTCTTGCAGTCCCACGAAACGCAATATCACCTGGCTCGTCACCCTTCCCTTGACCCCTGCCAGGTGTCAGTCTATCCCGATAGTGCTGAACGATTGTTTGCGCTCACCGATCTCTGGGAATCGTGGCTCGAGAGTGGGCTAGAGGCTTACTCTCCCAATTTGGCCCCAGTCATTGAGCAGCCTGAACCCATTCAGGCCCATGTATCGCCCCGGGTATATGCATCGCTTATGCATCTCCTAGACGGTCAGCGCAGTCTGCGCGACTTAGCCGTCAAGCTGGGGCAAGACGTGCTGAACCTGACCCAAGCGTTGCTGCCCTACATTCGCCAGGGCTGGATCAAACTGGTGGAAGTGGCCGATTATCCTCCAGTGATTGGCCCCGGGCTCGACCTCGGGGCAGCAGGGGTCAGTAGTTATCAATCTGTTCGGGGGGGCGATCGCCCCCTCAAAATTGCCTGCATTGACGATAGCCCCATGATCTGCAAAGCCATGGGGCAGGTGATTCGGGCAGCGGGGTACGATTTTTTAGCCATTACCGAAGGGGCCAAAGCAATTCCGATGCTGCTGGCCCAACAGCCAGATCTGGTGTTTCTAGATCTGGTAATGCCCGACACCAACGGCTACGAAATCTGCGGCAGCCTGCGCAAAATTTCTCGCTTTAAAAAGACTCCGATCGTCATTCTCAGTGGTAATGACGGTCTGGTCGATCAGGTGCGTGCCCGACTGCTAGGGGCGACCGACTTTTTGAGCAAACCTATAGAGCCCATTGTGATTCTCTCCGTTATGCGCAAACACCTGGCCTACGCCCGCCCCTAAACCCATCCATCTACCCCCACTCACTGACTCTCACATTTCTACTTTAGGTGTAACCCATGAGCAAAGTTTTGATTGTTGAAGACAGCCTGACCGACAAAGAAATTCTGACGCTTTGTCTGCGCGATCGCGGCATTACCGTACTAACGGCAAAAAGTGCAGAAGAAGCCTTTGAGCAGGTCAAAAGCCATCAGTTTGACCTAATCATTCTCGATGTTGTGCTGCCCGATCGCAGCGGCTTTGAAATCTGCCGCGAGCTGAAAGAAGACATCACCACGATGCAGGTACCCGTGATTATGTGCTCGACCAAAGGCACCGAAATGGATAAGTTTTGGGGTCTAAAGCAGGGGGCCGATGCCTACTTGGCCAAACCCATAGACCAGGAAGAACTACTCGAAACCGTCAAGAAATTGGTTAAAGCTTGAATGCTATTTTTCACTGATCAAGGAGTGCTTCCATAATGGACGAAGCCATCATTCAGGTAAAACATGGCTCCTCTGAACTGTCTGAACAGACGCTTGACTTAGGAACACAATACTTACGAATTGAAATCAACCATGAGCTACCGCTCCTGCTGCCAATCACCGATCTGGCAGAGCTGCTAAAAATCTCTGTGGGCCAGGTAGTCCCTATCTTTCAAATGCCTGCCTGGGTTGTTGGGGTCTATAACTGGCGAGGAGACATGCTGTGGGTAGTAGATTTTAGCCATTTCCTTGGCCTGACTCCCTGGTATCAACAGGCTGAGTCTATGGCTAAGCATACGGTGGTGTTGATTCAGCCCAATCAAGCGATCTCCTATTCAGGAGAACTCCCGGCAGTTTTAGGTTTAGTTGTTAGCAACGTGGCTGACATAGTGACCTATTCAGAAGACGAGATTCAGTCCAACCCTGACACCACTAGCTTGCCCTCTAACATTCGACCTTTTCTCCAGGGGGGCTGCGGCCAGGAGGCCGGTCAACTGAGCTGGATTTTAGATAGTAAGGCTCTCTTAAACGCCATCACCCAAGCCCATGAATGATGTCGATTCTATCGCATTCAAGTGCTCATTTTTGTCAGTTCTAAAATCAGCTCGTAGTCCTTTGTTTGCAGACCCAGAAATAAGTATTTAGGTATTACTATGACCCAGGCACCTTCCTCTCACAACCTGTCAGATTCTGAACATAACGCTGGCCCATCAACGTCCGTACCTGCCTCGACTCGATCTACTATTGCCGAGACTTTGGTCGTTCCATCAGACCTAGGGTTGGGCGCTCGGCAAACTGCCGAGCGCCCCAATAGCAAAAACCGTCGTCTGGCCCAGCTACTGTTGCTAACGGTACTGCCGCTCAGCCTAATTCCTCTAACGGTAGGAAGTCTAGCGAGCTATATGCTCACCCAAAACCGCTCCCAACGGGTTGTGAATCAATCGCTCACTGGCCAAGCCCTTTTAGCCAGTGAGGTGATTAGCGAAAACGTGCTGGATGAGTTTACGTTTATGGAGCTGCTGGGGCAGAGCCCGACGGTGGTCGATCAGCTCGTTCGTAGCGCCGCCGAGGCCGAAGCCGATAACTTAGTCGATCTGCCCATTGAAGTGCTCGAAGATCGCTTTAGCGCCACGCGTCTGCTCGATCCAAACCAGTCTCTCAACACCTTTTTAGCCCAGGCAGCGGCATCAGAAGATTTTGGTGAAATTATTGTCACCGAGAAAAATGGATTCACGGTGGGCTACAGCAGGCCCACCTCCGATTTTGTCCAGTCTGACGAAGCCTGGTGGCAGCAGGGCCAGACTCGATGGATTGGTGACCCCATTCTAGACAGCTCTACCAATGTCTATGGCGTTGAACTCAGCCAGCCAATTCAGGCTGTTGACAGCAGTGAGTTTTTAGGGGTAATGAAGGTTCTGATTACGGCCCAAGAGTTCGACGAACTCCCCAGTCTTTTGGCAGACGCCGGACTGAGCGGCTCGCAGCAGGTTCAAATTGTTTTGCCCCAGCCTAGTTTAGTTTTGGTTACCTTCAACCCAGACGGAAAAACGATCTACAACAGCCCAGAAGCAGCGCAGGTCATCACGGGCGGTGAAACCGTGGCGGAGTTATCGGCCCGCCTGGTAGAGGCTAACCGCGCGGGTGCTGCTGAGGTAGACGCCCTGCAGCAGCAGCTGCAGGCTGACTTTCCGGTGCAAAGGTTAACGGTTTCAACCTCTAGTCGCTCTAATGGCGCTACTTCTGAGGCTCAGACCGCCGAAGATCAGATCTTAGTAGCCAGCTTTGTCTACCAAGGTAAGCAATACAAAGTCGCTACTGTCCCTAGTCTCAGCTGGGTCACGACGGCTTCTATGGATGTCTCAGACATCCGTGCCGCCGGTCGAGCCACGTTGTTAACACAGGGCTTGCTGGCCCTAGTCCTAGCCGCTGGGGCAACGGCATTGACCATCGCCGTATCGCGGCGGCTGTCTGCTCCTCTAGATGACCTGGCGGAGATGGCTCAGCAGGTCGCTAAAGGCAATCTAGAGGTTACCGCTACTCCGTCGGGTTCGGCAGAAACCTACACGCTGGCCAATACCTTTAACGACCTGGTATTTCGGTTCAGAGGGCTGCTCCAAGAGCAAGCTCTCAACACCCGTCGAGCCAGCCTGGCGGCTAAAATAACCGGCGCTGTGATTGAAGATGCGGCTGATTTGGAGACTATTTATAAACTCGTAGTAACCGACGTCCGCAGCATTCTCGCCTCTGACCGGGTAGTGGTTTACCGATTCAGCCCCGACTGGAGCGGTGAGATTGTCGCCGAATCAGTTGGGAAAAACCTGCCCAGCGCCTATGATCAGAAGCTAGACGATCCCTGTATTCCTGCCGAGACGAGGGCTAAATATCAGGACGAAGGCATCCTATTAGAAATTGATATAGAGAAGGCAAACTTTCACCCTGAACACCTGAACCTGGTGCGTAACCTGGGCGTCAAATCGATTTTGGGGGTACCCATCGTCAGACGGGGTAGGCTTTACGGCCTGCTGATTACCCACCACTGTCAAGTTATACACCAGTGGCAAACGGCAGAAATCGACTTTCTCAAAAATGTGGGTCTGCAGATGGGGCTTGTGATCGATCGAGCTACGCTGCTAGAGCGAACCCAAGAACTGGCCGAAGAGCAGCGGCAGATTAAAGAGGGGCTACAGCAAAGCGCCCTGCAGCTGCTTATGGATGTAGACCCTGTCAGCCAGGGAGACTTAACCGTACGGGCTAAGGTAACCGAAGACGAAATTGGCACCGTAGCCGACTCCTACAACGCCACCATTGCCAACCTGCGGAAAATTGTCCTACAGGTGCAGGACGCGGCCAAACAGGTCGCAAACACCACTGACACTAGCCAGCTATCCATTCAGGATCTGTCTACCTCAGCGGCCCAGCAGGCTGAGGAGATTCTCACCACCCTAGAACGGGTGCAGACGATGGCTAACTCTGTGCAGCAGGTCGCCGCCAACGCTGAAAAGGCCGAACTCGCAGTGCGGCAGGCCGAGGCCACCGTATACCAGGGCGACGAGGCTATGAACCGCACCGTAGACGGCATTGTAGCCATTCGCGAGACTGTGGCGGATACAGCTAAAAAAGTGAAGCGCCTGGGCGAATCTTCCCAAAAGATTTCTAATGTCGTTAACCTCATTAGCGGTTTTGCCGCCCAGACCAACATGCTGGCCCTCAATGCCTCCATTGAGGCGTCGCGGGCTGGGGAAAGCGGTAAAGGTTTTGCAGTAGTCGCCGAAGAAGTGCGCGAGCTAGCCCGCCAGTCGGCAGAAGCTACCACCGAGATTGAAAAGCTGGTGGCCAGTATTCAGGCTGAAACCAACGCCGTGGTAACTGCAATGGAATCGGGCACCGAGCAGGTGGTAACCGGTACCCAACTGGTGGACGAAGCACGCCAGAGCCTCAACCAAATTACCGCTGTTAGTCGCCAAATTAGTGAGCTGGTTGCTGCGATTGCCAACGCCACAGTGATACAGACTCAGGCTTCTGAGGCAGTCACCGGCACCATGACCAACGTAGCCGCGAGCGCGAGCCAAAACTCTAGCGCTGCCAACCAGGTGTCAGAGTCCTTTGCTCAACTGCGAGCGGTGGCTCAGGCCCTAGAAGAAGAAGTAGGCCGCTTCAGAGTGAGCTAGCTGCAGGTGGGTGAGAATTTTGAAAGCAAAATTCTCACCCACCCACTCACCTAAATCACCTGCTTATCCATCCACCCATTCTCACCCCCCGCTATGGCAACTAACCCCCACATCCGCGATCAGGCCTATCAGTTCTTTTTAGAAGAGGCTCCGGAGCTGTTACAAACCATCGAGACTGGGCTGCTGACCCTGGGGCAGCAGCGAGACACTGCCGAGATTCACCAGATCATGCGGGCGGCCCACTCTCTCAAGGGCGGGGCGGCCAGCGTGGGCCTGGAGCCGATTAAAGCGATCGCCCACCGGCTCGAAGCCCTCTTTAAGGCGCTCTACAGCGAAACCGTCGTCGTCGATAGCGAATTAGAGAGTCAGCTACTGCGGGCCTTTGACTGCCTGCGGTTACCCCTGACCCAGCAGCTTACCGAGGGAACCTTCAATCATGAGCAGGCCATGGCCATGGCTGACTCCGTTTTGCAAGACCTAGAGCAGCACCTGGCCAGCGCCATGGCCGAAACCGAGAACTTCATCCCCAGTTCCTCTGACCTGGGGTTTGATATGGCTACCTCTATTTTCGAAATCGACGTGCAGCAGGGGCTAGACCACCTGACCCGGGTGCTAGAAAACCCCCAGGCCCACGAAGTCGCTGGGGAACTGCGCGCTCAGGCCGAGATTTTTATGGGCTTTGCCGAACTGCTCGATCTGTCTGGGTTTGCCCAGATTGCCGAGACTGCCCTGCAGGCGCTGGCGGCCAACCCAGATCAAGCGGTAGACATTGCTCGGCTGGCGATCGCAGATTTTCGCCAGGGCCGCGAGGCCGTCTTAACCGCCCGGTCGACCACCGGGGGCGAGCCCTCAATGGCCTTGCAGGCGCTAGCAGTGGCCACCTCAGGTTCAGAATCCCTGCCCGAGCCCAGTCCAGAACTCCCCCTAGAGCCTGCCTCAGCGCAGTTCTTGACATCGGTTTTTGGGGATGGTGATCCAGATTGGGCCGACAGTACCTGGGGTGAAAGACTCCCCTCGGTCGCCGAGCCCCTGGCCTGGCCAACTCAGCCCCAGCCATCGGTAGCCGCCGATCGGGCCATACCCCTGGAACCCCCCCACCCCAGCCAGTCTATTACTGACGCATGTTTTTCAGACCCTGATTCAGATCCTTCAGATTCTTCCGATTTGGATTCTTCAGAGTTAGACGACACCACTGATTCTCTCTCTCTGTCAAAATCTACTCTTTCTATTGAGGCCATATTTGGCCTTAGCGAGCTGGTTCCAGCAGAGGATGACGGCGCCATAGTCAGCGATCTACCCTCAGAGGACACCGTCTTTCAAGACCAGACCCTAACCGCTCTATCTCCCTTTTCTTCCCCATCTTCCC
>NZ_JADEWX010000006.1 GCF_015207395.1 Nodosilinea sp. LEGE 07088 | reverse complement strand
CAACTTCAACCAGTCCATCCTTGACTCTCAGGGTCGGGTGATTGGCACTTGGGCGGATGTAATCAACCGGGCCAACCTGGGTATGGAAGTGATGCACGAGCGCAATGCTCACAACTTCCCCCTGGACCTGGCGACGGCTGAGGCTCCTGAAATCATCGGCTAGTCTTGAGCGACTACCCCCTTGATTGACGCGAAAAGAGCGCTCCCCTCGGGGGGCGCTCTTTTTGTGTGGTTTGATCCTCACCGGTTAGAGTCTCAGCTGTGGTTCTAGAATAGAGCTCAGGTCAGAATGGAAGATTAGTGATGCAGACACTCCGAGACTTACAGCAGCGTCAAGGGGCAATCCTAGATGCCGATCTAGAGTTACCTATTACCTTTGGCAACGACACAGAGGCTTTAGACGCGGTTAACAATACCTCGGCTCTAGTCGATCGCAGTCACTGGGGTACCATTCAGATAACGGGTCGCGATCGCCTGCGTTTCATCCACAATCAAACTACCAACACCTTCACCCAGCGTCAGTCTGGGGAGGGCTGCGATACAGTTTTTGTTACCTCTACTGCTCGAACCATTGATTTAGCGACTGTATATGTCGAAGAAGAATCTCTCCTTATTCTTACCTCCCCAGGCCAAGATCAACATTTAATAGACTGGATGGATCGCTATATCTTTCCTGCTGATCAGGTATCTTTGCTCAACCTTACCGAAGAAATAGCGGGTTTTTCGCTGATTGGGCCAGACAGTCTACCTACTCTTAACCGTCTAGGCATCCATCTCAGCCCTGCCTTACCCTACGGACACCACCAATCGATTAGCATCGGTGATATTTCCCTCAAACTGGCAGTAGGCAGTGGTTTAGCTTTACCGGGGTACACCCTTTTTGTAGCTGCCACCGACTCTCCCTCGTTATGGGAGCAACTCGTTAATGTAGGGGCCGTGCCTACTGGAGAGGCGCTATGGCAACAGCTTCGTATTCAGCAGGGTCGCCCAGCGCCGAAAACTGAGCTAAACGAAGACTACAATCCCCTCGAAGCAGGGCTCTGGCAGGCAATTTCCTTTGACAAAGGCTGCTATATCGGTCAGGAGACCATTGCCCGGCTCAATACCTATCAAGGGGTCAAACAGCAGCTATGGGGCGTTGAGCTGAATGACCAGGTAGAAGCTGGTACACCGATGATGCTCGACGGTAACATAGTTGGACGTCTCACCAGCGTAGTCGCCACGCGCCAAGGCTATCGAGGGCTAAGCTACCTGCGGACTAAGGTAGGGAAAGCGGGCCTAGAGGTGGACTTGGGCACAGCTAGAGGCTCGATTGTAGACCTCCCGTTTTTGTCACGAGGTTACCTGAGTTCAAATACTTTAAAAAAGCCGAGGTGAAAAGATTAGGCTGTGATAAAGAGATTGTTTACACGTTCGCGCATTGGGTATTTTAAGCTAGCATCGTCCAAGATTTTAAGCTTTACCTTCTAGGCTTAAACCTAAAAGGCTAGGTGCTCCCGTAGTTTAACCCACCGCTAAAGCAAGACGCATAAGTTAAGTGTTACCCAAGAGATAAATTTCCTATGAGTCAGATCAAACGTGCACTAATTACTGGTGTTACTGGGCAAGACGGTTCTTATCTAACAGAATTACTTTTAGACAAGGGTTACGAGGTTCACGGTATTATTCGCCGTACATCTACATTTAATACCGATCGCATCGATCACGTTTACGTTGACCCCCACAGTGCTGAGGCGCGGCTCTTCCTACACTACGGCGATCTGACCGACGGCACCATGCTGCGGCGTATCTTGGAGCAAGTACAACCCCAGGAGGTCTACAACCTGGGAGCCCAATCCCACGTGAGAGTCAGTTTTGATTCTCCTGAATATACCGTCGACTCTGTAGGGATGGGGACACTACGCCTTTTAGAAGCGATTCGTGACTACCAACAGCGGACAGGCTTAGAAGTGCGCTTTTATCAGGCTGGTTCCTCAGAGATGTTTGGCAAGGTTCAAGAGATTCCCCAGCGGGAAACAACCCCGTTTTATCCCCGCAGTCCCTACGCTTGTGCCAAAGTTTTTGCTCACTGGCAAACTATCAACTATCGCGAATCCTACGACTTGTTCGCTAGCAACGGCATTTTGTTTAACCACGAGTCACCTCGTCGAGGCGAAACGTTTGTAACTCGTAAAATCACCCGCGCAGTTGCCCGCATTGTCGCCGGACAGCAAAAAAAGCTCTACTTAGGTAATCTCGATTCTAAGCGTGACTGGGGCTATGCTAAAGACTACGTCCGCGCCATGTGGCTGATGCTGCAGCAAGACGAACCCGATGACTATGTGGTAGCCACAAACGAAACCCACTCCATTCGTGAATTCTTAGATATTGCCTTTAACCATGTCAACCTCGACTGGAGCAATTACGTCGAGTTTGACCCCCGCTACCTGAGGCCTGCAGAAGTAGAGTTGCTGATTGGTGACTCTACTAAAGCTCGCCAAGCGTTAGGCTGGGAGCCCAGCGTCACCTTTGAGGAACTAGTACACCTGATGGTGGATAGCGATTTGGCAGCGGTGGGTATTCACCATGGCAATGGTTCTAACTCCGACTTTGCAACCCTGCGCCGAGAAATGCCGCACTTGGCTCCTCAGGCTTAAGTAAGGCAATCTCTAACAAGATAAGTCTTAAGCTATGCACTGGTTAATGTTGGCGGTTTGGCGATCTTAACCAGTGCACTCAATACAAGCTCTGGTATCCGGTAGCTTTGCCTACTTTACAACAGGGTGATTTCTAGAGCGAAAAAGTTATGCGATTTAGAAGCATTTACTCTAGTATGGAGAAGAATAACTAGGCGTGTGCTCAGCCCGCTGAGTTGTCCTTCACTATTGTTTTAGGTGTTCTGGTTTATGGCTGACGACAAAACCCCTTCGGCAGAATCTACTCCCGCAGCGACATCAGAGGCGACGACACCATCAACTCCAGATACCGAAGCCGATACAGCTAAGCCAGCTGCGGCCAAGGTGGTTGCTAAGAAGGCAAAACCACCAGCCCTAGAAGACAAACCCTTCAACGAGTTTATTGAACAGCATTTTATCCCGTCCCTAGAGACAGCTCTAAAAGAAAAGGGCCTGGATGATATGCAGCTTACTCTTGACCAGCAGCCCCTAGAGGTTTTTGGGGTTGATGATGGGGAGCGCTACTGGCATGTTAAGGGTAAGTGGCAGCACGGCGATCGCCAGTTTAATATTGCTTTTACCAAAGACGATATTAAAAGTCCCAAGCTGTTTTACTTTGCTGACCAAGGCTCTCAGCCCAGCACGATCGAACAGTTTATGGGGGATGAGCGGAAAATCACGCTGGATTTGATGGTTCACTTTGCCCTACGACGCCTGAACGCACAGAAGTGGCTAGCGCGGAACTGAGCCGATTTGGGCTGCATCTAGCACCCGATAGGGGCAGCGGGCACGGGCTTCGACCTGGCCAAAACCAACACCCACCCACCCACTGCTATGTATTGCTCCCGATAGGCAGAGGGCGCGCAGGCAGTCGTCCTGTTGCAGATAGGGAGGGGTATGGAATGGGATGTATCTCTTTATCGGATGCACTGGAGGCTCTCTTGGCCCTTAGGCTTTAGATACTGGCCTGACAGCGCAAAGATTTAACCATTGTCGTCCAGGTCGCTCTTGCGATAGACGAACTGGCCGTATTATTCTACAAAAACACCAGCTTGCCCTATCGTTCAGCTTGCAAGTAGGCCTATCTTGTCTGGGGAGTAGAGCGATCTTATGCGGTTCAAGTCAGGCCGGTTAGTCGGCCAGGCCGCCTATTGCAACGACCTGTTGCGAAGCACAACAATCTTTATCGGGGCGTAAAGGTTCAGGCGTAGACCTGGCTAGTTAAGATTTCCTTTCAGACAATAGAGCTATGCCCGTTGACCCAGCGAGTCTCTCCTGGTGATGGCTATTCACAATCTTTAAGGATAGATACCATGACAGACCCCAAAGACGTACTTGAACACCTTAAGCACCTCGAAGAGGTCGATACGGTACAGAGCGCAGAATACCGCGAAGAAGCCCAGGAGATATTGGCCGACGATACTATCAGTCTTAAAGTGCGGCGAGAAGTCGCCGATCGCCTCAACCAGGCCAACCACGACCTGGCGCTGCACACCGTCGCCCCCGACGAGAGCTACTAACCCAACCCCTCAGACTTGGTCGGCTATGTAACGTAGCCCGCTGAACATGCGGCCTGATGGTAGCTTTTCAGCGGGTTTTGTCGGGCGGGTTAAGGATCAGCATTTCCGTTCAGGCCCGTGCTTGCCCTGTTCATCTCACCCCCCTGCGGGCGCTGGCGACAATCGTTAGATCGTTTTGGGGGTTCGCGATCGCCCTCTAATCCCCAGGCCGACTGAGCACCACATTCACGCCCAGCAAAATCAACCCCATGCTAGACACCATTGGTACTGTCAATGGCTCGCGAAAAAAGAGCCAGGCCAGCGCCGCAACAAAGATGGGCACCAGGCTATAGACTACGCTAGCGGTACGCGTTGGCCCCACCCGCTGAATGCTGAGGTTAAACAGCAGGTAGGCGATGCTCGAAGCGGCTACGCCCATGTACACAATGGCCAGCAGCGAAGAAAACGACAGCGTGGCAATCTGCTGCCACCAGCGTTCTAAGCAGGCTAAAACCAGCAATTGTCCCACCCCTGCGATAGCGGCGTAGAACGTAATTGTGAGCCCTGAGTAGCGCTGGCTCAGCTGTTTAATCATCAGGGAATACAGAACCCAGCACATTACGGCGCATAGCATCAGGCCATCGCCCCGGTTTAATTCCAGGGTCAGCAGCGTCGTCAAATTTCCTCGCGTCAGCAGGGTTAATACCCCCACCAGAGCTAGCACAATGCCGCCATACTGGCGGCGGGTCAGCCGTTCGCCAATAAATAGAGCCGCCATGATTCCCGTTACCACTGGGTTAAAGGCGTTGATGATGGCGGTATTGGCGGTGGCCGTGTAGCGTAAGCTGCTGAAGAAAAAATAGTGATAACCCACCACTCCAAATAGCCCCAGTAACGCCATCGTGCCCCAGTCTGACCGGGCCACCGTCAGGGCCTTAGCGGGATGGACGCTGCGGCTAATAAACAGCCCCAATACCCCCATCGCAATCATGTAGCGTAGCAGCGAGGTGGTCAATGGCCCTAGATCAACGGTGGTGTATTTGCCGGCCACAAAGCTGCCGGCAAACAAAAAACTGGTGAGAATAGGCAGGAGCACTTTCACATTCGGCATCGATAGTTTCCTCCGGAAAGCTGACCAGTTCGGGAACCCGTACAGAGGGCTTTGTTGCGATCGCACCCCTGCCGTCGTAAATTAGCACTCGGGGCTGGCGAGTGCTAAGCCCTAACTTTCATCTTTGAGTAGTGCGTCCGTAGGGGGCAGGGTTTATCCCCCAAGGCGTTGTTTTAATAGCAAATCCGGAGAAGCATTGTATGGCAGCTATCACTTTGGCGGCATCCAGCGTTAAGCCCCTGGCCGATCGAGTTTTGATTAAAGTAAGTGCGTCCGAAGAGACCACCGCTGGCGGCATTCTGCTTCCTGATACCGCTAAGGAAAAGCCTCAGGTGGGCGAAATTACCGCTGTAGGTCCCGGTAAGTCTGACGACAAAGGCACCCGCCAGGCTATGGAAGTCAAAATTGGTGACAAGGTGCTCTATTCCAAGTATGCCGGTACCGACATCAAGTTGGGCGGTGACGAATTTGTGTTGCTGTCTGAGAAAGATATTCTCGCCGTGCTGGGCTAAAGCAATTTTGGATTTTAGATTTTGGATGAGCAGATTGTAGGGTGGGCACTGCCCACCATTGATTGTGCGACACCGCATTTCGCTGGGTTCTGCTAGCGCTTCACCCAGCCTGCTCCGCTGAATTTCCAGAGTCTGATCTCCTAGTTTCTAAATCCCTTCACTTTTTCGCGTTCACTCCTAACCTTTTCCTTCGGAGAAAATCTGTTCCATGGCTAAACGCATTGTCTACAACGAAAACGCCCGTCGTGCCCTCGAAAAGGGTATGGATATTCTGACTGAGGCCGTGGCCGTTACCCTTGGCCCCAAGGGCCGTAACGTGGTGCTCGAAAAGAAATTTGGCGCGCCTCAAATTGTCAACGACGGCGTCACCATTGCCAAAGAAATTGAGCTCGAAGACAACATCGAAAACACTGGCGTCGCCCTGATTCGTCAGGCCGCTTCTAAAACTAATGATGCTGCTGGTGACGGCACCACCACCGCTACCGTGCTGGCCCACGCCATGGTTAAAGAGGGGATGCGCAACGTGGCTGCCGGGGCCAACGCTATTTCCCTCAAGCGCGGTATCGACAAGGCCACCGCGTTTCTGGTGGACAAAATTGCCGAGCACGCCCGCCCCGTTGGTGACTCTAAGTCTATCGCCCAGGTCGGTTCGATCTCTGCTGGCAACGACGAAGAGGTCGGCGCCATGATTGCCGAAGCCATGGAAAAGGTGGGCCGCGAGGGGGTGATCTCCCTCGAAGAGGGCAAATCTATGACCACCGAACTGGAGGTCACCGAAGGGATGCGCTTTGACAAGGGCTATGTCTCTCCCTACTTTGTCACCGACACTGAACGCATGGAAGCGGTGCTGGATGAGCCCTACATCCTAATTACCGACAAGAAAATTGCCCTGGTGCAGGACCTCGTACCCGTGCTGGAGCAGGTGGCTCGCTCCGGTCGCCCCTTGATCATCATCGCTGAAGATATTGAGAAAGAGGCTCTGGCTACCCTGGTGGTCAACCGTTTGCGCGGTGTGCTGAATGTGGCGGCAGTGAAAGCGCCTGGCTTTGGCGATCGCCGCAAGGCCATGCTCGAAGATATCGCTGTGCTGACCGGCGGCCAGGTGATCAGCGAAGACACCGGCCTCAAGCTCGACAACACCAAGCTGGATATGCTGGGTCAGGCCCGTCGCCTCACCATCACCAAGGACACCACCACCATCGTCGCCGAAGGCAACGAGAAGGATGTGAAGGCCCGCTGCGAGCAGATCCGTCGCCAGATCGACGAAACCGAATCGACCTACGACAAAGAGAAGCTCCAGGAGCGTCTGGCCAAGCTCTCCGGCGGGGTTGCCGTGATCAAAGTCGGGGCCGCCACCGAGACCGAGATGAAGGATCGCAAGCTGCGCCTGGAAGACGCTATCAACGCCACCAAGGCGGCGGTGGAAGAAGGCATCGTCCCCGGTGGTGGTACCACCCTGGCTCACCTGGTGCCCGACCTGACCACCTGGCTGGAGGCAAACCTCACTGCTGAGGAGCATACCGGGGCTGCGATCGTGGCCCGCGCCCTGGCCGCACCCCTGATGCGCATTGCCCAAAACGCTGGCCAAAATGGCGCGGTAATCGCCGAGCGGGTCAAAGAAAAAGACTTCAACGTTGGCTACAACGCCGCCAATGGTGAGTTCGTCGATATGTTTGATGCTGGTATCGTTGACCCTGCCAAGGTCACCCGCTCGGCCCTGCAAAACGCGGCTTCTATCGCGGGCATGGTGCTGACCACCGAGTGCATCGTTGTCGATATGCCCGAACCTAAGGAAGGTGCCCCCGCTGGCGCTGGCATGGGCGGCGACTTCGACTACTAAGTCAGCCTTTAGGTCTCCCCAGAGGCCTGGTTAATGAACTCAAAGCCGTTCTGTTTAAGGGCGGCTTTTTTTATGAAAAAACGGTATAGCTTTGAGACTGATCAGGCAAACATGCAGCGGCTCGAGACCTGGCTGACGCAGATCTCGGCTATAGGGTGGTTAACCACCCCGGCAATTTTTCTACGATGGCCTTTCTAGCCCGATGCCCTTGAGCGTAGTGATGTGCAAGTTCCAGGGCGATTTGAGCAGCAGAAATCTTAGCATGCTTAAACTAAATAACCTCAATTCGGGATAACGCCGTCCCCTCCTCTGGAGGGGTGCCCGGAGGGCGGGGTGGGTCAAAACTGCTACAGAGAGTAATCGGCTCAATACGGTGAAGTTCTGCTGATAGCCTCGATTGACCCACCCCTACCCCTCCCAGGAGGGGACAGTAAGCTTGCTTTAGCAGGAAAATTTCTTATCCCGAACTCAGGTTAAATACCTTCCACTGGGCCGAGTTCGCTTTCCTAATCGGGATGTTTTTGGGGGGAATACGATTGGGGGAGGTCTGGCCAGATATCAGACTATGTCGTAGCCGAGCTGTCTTGGTTGCCAAGGTACTGGCTAAACTGGCTCACACTCAGGGGGCGGCTGAAGAAAAAACCCTGGCCAAACTCGCAGCCCAATTGGTTGAGCGATTCCAGCTGGGGAAACAGCTCAATGCCCTCGGCAATCACTTGAATGTCAAGATGGGCGGCGAGGCGAATGATGGTTTCGACGATGCCGTATTGCTTAGGACTATGATGAATATTGATAATAAAGCTGCGATCGATTTTGAGTATATCAAAGGGTAACTGTTGCAGATAGCCGAGGGATGAGTAGCCTGTGCCAAAATCGTCGATGCTGAGACGAATACCGCGATCGCGCAGGCTTTGCAGCA
This sequence comes from Nodosilinea sp. LEGE 07088, assembly GCF_015207395.1. Taxonomy (GTDB): domain Bacteria; phylum Cyanobacteriota; class Cyanobacteriia; order Phormidesmidales; family Phormidesmidaceae; genus Nodosilinea. The sequence continues at coordinate 72,204 of NZ_JADEWX010000006.1, read as the reverse complement.
TTGGCACCACCTGCTCGGGGTTCTGAATGACCACTGTTTCGGTGATCTCGAGTTTCAGGTTGCTGGCGGGCAGGTCGCTCTCTGCCAGGGTGCGATCGACCTGGGCAATAAAGTCGGGCTGTAAAAACTGGGTAGCTGACAGATTGACGCTGACCATGGCGTCGCTGGGCAGCAGATTACGCCGTCGCCACCGCTGCATTTGAACGCAGGCCTTAGTGAGTACCCAGCTGCCAATGGCAATCATCAGCCCGGTATTTTCAGCAATGGGGATAAAATCACCGGGAAGCAGCAGTCCTCGGTCGGGGTGAAGCCAGCGCAGCAGGGCTTCACAGCCGATAATTTGACGGGTTTTGAGATTCACAATGGGCTGATAGTGGATTTGAAATTCCTGCCGCTCTAGGGCCATGCGCAGGGCAGTTTCGATTTGGAGCGAGCGGCGCACATCGAGGTGCATGTCGGCCTCAAACAGCATGTAGCCTGCCCGGTTCATTTTTGCCTGGTACATGGCCGTATCGGCATCGCGTAGGATCTCGTCAGGGTGGTTGTAGTGGGGGCCACCGATGACAATGCCAATGCTGGTATTGGTAAAGAGCTGGTGGTCTTGAATAGTCAATGCCTGGGTAAAGCGCTGACGAATGCGCTGAGCCACTGCGATCGCGTCGTTGACCTGGTCGAGGGTAGAGAGCAAAATAGTAAACTCATCACCGCCAAAGCGAGCCACCACATCGGTGGGGCGGATGCATTCTTGCAGAATAGCGGCTACTTGTTTAAGCAATTCATCGCCGACCCAGTGACCAAACGAGTCGTTGATGAGTTTGAAGCGATCGCAGTCTAAAAACAGCACTGCAAACAGCTCGCCTTTTGACTGGCGAAATAGATTGCTGAGGTGCTTAAGGAACTGGCGGCGATTGGGTAACCCTGTCAGCGGGTCGTGCAAGGCCTCGTAGGCGAGCTGATTTTGGGCCAGATGCCGTTCGATAATTTGCTCTTGCAGCGACTGATTGAGCTGCTCGAGTTGGTGAGTACGCTGCTGTACCTTTTCCTCCAGGCTGGTGTTGAGCTGCCGCAGCTGGGCCTCCATGCGCTGGCGATAGGTGATGTCTTCGATCAGCACGATGGCACCTCGAGGCCAGTCTATCGCCATGCTGACCTCGGTAGTGATGGGCTCTAGGCGAATTTCATACCACTGCTGCTGCTGCTGCCGTAGCTGGGTGGGTACCGTCTGCCCCTGGGTTACTGTCGCCCAAATCTGCTCCCAGGCCCCGATCTCAAACCAGGCAGAGAGCGCGCTGGTGGTCAGCATGTCCCCGGCGGTCAGGTTTAACCACTCAGCGGCTAGGGGGTTAACAAACCATACGGTGCCGTCATGGGCGGCGGCGACTAATCCCAGGGGTAGGCTACGGGCAATGGCAGCCTGAATGGCCTGCGATCGCCCTAGCTGCTCAGTCAGCCCGACTAGCTGGGCCACCCCCGACCCGCGATCGCGTCGCAGCCTAGCATCATCGGCTGCGATCGGTCTTGTCTCATCGGGTAGCAGGGTCGAGCCATGGCGATGCTGTAGCGCCAGCGCTAGATGTAGTAGCCATCGGTTTTGCCGCAGCGATTGCTGACTAATGCTCAGGCCACCCACGGTGCCTAACAACAGACCTGGCCCCACCACAGGTAGCCAAAAATTAGTGGTTAGCAGCCCCAGGGCTAACGCCCACCAGGCTATCAGACAGCCACCCACCAACCCTATTTGCTGGGGTAGAGATTCCCCCAGCGATCGACCCCAGAAATGCCACCGTAACCCAATCGCTAGCGCCAGGGCTAGCACTCCCGCCCCACCCCAGGCTAAAGGGACTGGCCTTAACCAGCGGCGGTGCAGAATATTGTCGATCAGGGCTCCATGTAGATATACCCCGCTGGTCGGAGGGTCAATGTCAAAGGGGGTAACCCAGTCGTCTAGACCCAAGGCAGTGGCCCCAATCAGCACGACTTTACCCTCAAAGGCCTGGGGTGGCACTCGACCTTCCAGGACATCCACAAAGGAGTAGGTGGGTAGTCTGGCGGCGGCGGCAGGCCAGTTGACCCCCAGGCGACGATCAAGGGGCGGCAGGGTGACCGCCTGTTGGGTCAAGCTGAGGGCCTCTGCCGCCGCAATAGCAAGAGCTGGCTGGCTACCTACCATAGGCTCAATACTGTAGGGAAAACCTCCCTGGCGCGGCTGCCAAATATGGCCGCTGGCTAGGGCCACGGTGGCCAGGGTAGGGGTGGGGCTCAGGGGATTACCCTGGCGATCCCAGGAGGAGGCCAGGATGACGGCGGAGTGAGCCGCGATCGCCGCAGCTAGGGCATTGTCGTCGGGGCTGACATCGGTGAACAGCAGGTCAAACACAATTACCTGGGGCGGGGCGGTCTCTAACTGCTGTAGGAGCTCAGCGTAGCGACGGCGCGGCCAGGGAAAGGAGCCCAGGGCCACCAGACTGGGGTCGTCAATGGCAATCACCGTTACCTGGTCGGCCCAGGAACGTTGCCCCCGTAGGCGAAACCGCAGCTCTTGCTCAGCTTGCACCAGGGGTGAGAGCAGACCTAACTTACCCAAGCTGACAACGAGGAGACTGGCGATACTCAGCGGCAGCAGCAAGTCTAACCCCCGGCGCAATGGGTTAGAGGAGGTAAATTTCATGGATTTCCTGGCGACCCAGGGGCGTGATCACTACGACCTCGACTCGCAAGCGAGCTGTCGCCAGACGGGTAAAGCGAAACTCACCCAGACGATCGACCGTCTGGGGGTCGCCATCGACAAACACTGTATTCACCGGATCGACCTGGCCAATCAGGGTCACAAAGCGAGTGTTATCTTCCACAAAAACCCGGCGCTCAAATTCCAAGCCCGGATCATCGCGCAAGGGCACAGGTTGAGTAGGTGGTTCACCTGGCAGCATCAAGTTTTGAAACTCAGCTGGTACTGCCACCGACTCCCCAGCTGCAGTCGTTTCTACGGCCCCGGTCAACGTGGCGATCCCCGTTTTACCATCCTCCTGCACGCTAACCCCAAACTCGGTGCCCCTCACCCCGCTGATACCCGCAGGGGTCTCAATCTCAAACTCAGACCCCTGATTAGTAAAACGACGTAACCGGGTACGAACCTGCCCTCGCAGTACGCTGAGGTGAGTGATACGCCCTCCGTCAGCGGCCATGCTGAGGGCACGAATGCGAAACTCGGTGCGCTCAGATACGTCTAAAAAACCAACGTCAGTATCGACTTCTAATACCGCTGACGATCGCCTACCTGTACGCAATCCGTCACCTACGGCACTCAGACGATTGCCCACTATCGCTGAGTTCGCACCATTAGAGCGCAGCAGTTGAACATCTCCGTGCGTCTGGCGCACCGCTAGCCCTCGATCTACCCGCACGGAGACGGCGATAGCTCTTATTGATACTCCGACTGCCGCAATAATACTGAGTACGCATAGGGCTGAGTACACCCACTTCCAAAAAGGATGCCTGAATCCGCTTTTCTTTTGCTTGAGTAAAATCATTTTTTAACGCGATCTGCTGTAATCAGCAAATCAGTACAGATTTTTACCATAAAAAAATTGTAGCGCCTTTCTAATTTAAGGGTGATTGAGCAACCGTTAGCGATATGGAGGCTTCAACCCTTGTAGCAGCTCGGGCTATTATCATCTCGCATTAAAGGGCCTTATAGGCTGGTCAGGGCTGGGCAGATGGCTCAACTGACACTGGGTGGTTGTATCAATTGTAACATGACCCCTTGGCGGCCATTGACCTCGATTGCAGCCTTTGGTGTCACCTGTAGCCAGTTGGACATTCAGAACTAAGTGTCAAAAAAAGAACGATTGCCCCGGCACAGGCTATGTGCTTCTTTGTACCGCCTGCACACGCAGGGGCTATTGACAATGGTAGGCTTGGTCTCCAGGTATAGCCATCGCAGATTGGTTAGGACATTTTCTAGCCTGCTCCTGAGCGATCGCTACCGTGTGCCGTCCCAGATTTTGCCGGTGTCCTAAGCACTGCCTGACGCTGCGCCGTGGGTCACCCTTAGGAGAAAATCCTCCTATTTTCTTAGCAGCGCAGTAGCCAGCGCCAGCGCTAGAAAAATTTTAGATAGCGCTGCAGCTCCCAATCAGAGACGTGGCTGTGGTATTCCTCCCACTCCTGGGTTTTGAAGTCGATGTAGGTTTGATACATCAGTGGGCCCATCACAGCCTTGCTGAGGGGGTCAGCGGCAAAGGCCTCCACCGCTTCGCCCAGGGTGCGGGGCAGGGTATCAATGCCCATAGCCGTCAATTCTGCCAGAGAATAGGTATACATGTTTTCGGTGTGGGGCGCGCCGGGGTCTAGGCCTTCGCGAATGCCCTCTAGACCAGCGGCTAAGATCATCGCCGCCCCCAGGTATAGATTGGTGGAGATATCGGCGGCACGACACTCGACTCGCCCGCCCCCCATGGGAATGCGCAGCATATTGGTGCGATTGTTGTTGCCGTAGCACACGTACACGGGTGCCCAGGTAAAGCCTGACATACTGCCCTGGCGCACCAGCCGCTTGTAGCTGTTGACCGTGGGGCAGGTGACCGCCACGATCGCCTTAGCGTGCCGCAGTACCCCGGCAATAAACTGGTAGCCCAGCCTTGATAGACCGCAGGGGTCGGTAGAATCCTCAAACAGATTTTTGCCGGTGTCTAAAGCCGCTAGCGACATGTTGTAATGGGCACCGCTGCCGGTTTGGTTGGCGTAGGGCTTGGGCATAAAGCTGGCAAAGTAGCCTTGGGCGCGGGCCAGTTCTTTCACCATCAGCCGAAAGAAGGTGAGGCGATCGGCCATGGTCAGGGCATCGCAGTAGGTAAAGTCGGTTTCAAACTGGCCCTGGGCGTCTTCATGGTCAAAGGAGTACACATCCCAGCCCAGGCCGTTCATGGCGCTGACGATGGTGTCGAGGATCTTGTAATTGTCCAGCACCGTGGGGATGGCGTAGGCAGCTTTGGCCTGGGTGTCGCGATCGCTCACCGGCCCAAACCCAGCTTCGGTATCTTTCAGAATAAAGAACTCGGTTTCAATCCCCAGGTTGAACCGGTAGCCCATCGCCGCCGCCTGGTCCAGTGTCCGCTTGAGAATGGTGCGGCAGCAGGCCTCAAAGGGCTGACCCCCCAGGTGTAAATCACTGGCAAACCAGACTACTTCAGGATTCCAGGGCAGCACCGTGGCGCTGGCGGGGTCGGGCATGGTGCCCACTTCGTCGTCGTTAATTTCCTGGGGTACGCCGTCGAGGGCCGCGCCGGTAAACAGCTCTGAGCCCTGCATCATGCGATCGAAGTGGCTCAGGGGTACAACTTTGCCCTTGCACAGGCCGTGAATATCCACAAAGCTGGCCAGGGCGTATTTCACTCCCTGTTGTTCCAAGCTGTGCTGCAAGGCTTGTAGATCGAGGGAAAGGGGATGGATTTCTGGATAAGCCATGGCCAAACTCTATGGGTGGAGTGATACGGTTCGCGCCGAGGCCACGACCTGGTCATACCAGGCGTCGGCTAGCTTCTCAGTGAACTGGGCCGAATTACCCCAGTGCCTCACGAGCTGCTCTCGCAGTTGTTCAAACAGGTGGGGATAGTTGGCCTCGATCCAGTCGGTTTTAAACGCCATCCAGTTCATCACAATTTCGGGGGTGACCTCGGGATGGAACTGTAAGCCGTAGACATTGCTGCCAATGCGAAAAGCCTGATTGCGGCATAGATCGTTGGTCAGCAACCGCTGAGCCCCGGCGGGCAAATCAAAGGTGTCAAAGTGCCATTGCATCATCGGTAGGCCAGGCGGATAGTCGCGCAACCAAGCTTCGGTGGCCGATCCGGGTGTTTCTACCGGAAATAGGGACGTAAAGCCTAGCTCTGGCACTTCATTTTGGTAGACACGGCTGCCAAAGGCGCGGGCAATGAGCTGCGCCCCCAGGCAAATGCCCAATATGGGCTTACCTTCCCAATGAAATTGCTGAATCAGACTGACGACTTGTGCTAGGTGAGGGAAGTTGTCATCGTCGCAGGCATTCATGGGCCCGCCCAATACAATCAGACCGTGGTAAGTGCCCTGGGGCGGGGTCAGTTGTTTGGCGATCAGCCAGGTGTGCAGGTTGGCCCCTTTGACTTGTAGATATCGCCCCAGAATGCCAACCGGGTCTGCCTCAACGCTTTGCACCACCAAAATATCCATGAGCTTTGCGGTAGGTAGTTAGGGAACAATCCGAGGTTGCGATCGCGGCCCAACTCGGTCAAATAGCCGCTGAGCAGGGCACTTAAATGAGCTATGGCAGAACTTGTTATATCAAGTTATCTCAGAGTTTTTCGAGAATGGCAAATAATTCCCTGAAATAATGACCTTTGTCCTAGGACTTTTGTCCTACAGGGCCAGGCTCTCCCGATGGATTACAGAGCTGTGTCAAGCGAGTGATTTGCCGAATCCAAGCAGGGTTGAGAGTTTAGCTGAGCCTTCCTAGCCGGCCCCGACCCAGCCGTATCTCTAGCTACAAAAGCGACCCTATCAGCCTGGTTTACTAGGCTGAAACTCTCGGAGTCGTTCCCATGGTCGGTACATTAGCGCAGACTCAGAGCCTGGCCGAAAAAGCCAAGGCCCTCGGTATCAAGTTTTTCTTGGTGTCTTACACCGATTTGCTGGGGGGCACAAGGGCCAAGCTAGTGCCTGCTGCTCAGATCGCCCCAGTGGAGAAAGACGGCGCATTTTTCTGCTCCTTTGCGTCGAATCTGGGGCTAGGCCCAGAGGCGGCAGAGATTGCCGTAGTACCCGACCCCGATTCGCTGATTCAGCTGCCCTGGGAGCCCACAGTGGGCTGGGTCGCCAGCGACGTGTACTACGAGGGCGAACCCTTCCCCGCTGCCCCGCGAATGATGTTGAACCGAGCAATTGACCAGGCTGCCGCGCTGGGTTATAGCCTCAAGACTGGGGTTGAGGCAGAGTTCTTTTTGCTGCGTAAAACGGAAACGGGCTATGCGATCGCCGACTCCAAAGACACCGCCGAGCGCCCCTGCTACGACCAGCTCAACCTGATGCGCCAGTTTGACCTGATTTCCACCGTGGTCACCTACATGGAAGACCTCGGTTGGGAGCCCTACCAGTGCGACCACGAAGACGCCAACGGCCAGTTTGAGCTCAACTGGACCTATAGCGATGCCAAGACAACCTGCGATCGCCATGTGTTCTTTAAGTACATGATCAAAACCCTGGCCGAGCAGCGCGGCTTTATTGCCACCTTTATGCCCAAACCCTTTAGCCACATTACCGGCAACGGTGGCCATGTGCACAATAGCCTCTGGCAGGGCGACAGCAATATCTTTGCTGTCGGTGCCGATGCGGGTGGCCTATCCCCCATTGGCTACCACTTTCTCGGCGGTGTCCTGGCCCACGGCAAAGGCCTGGCCGCCCTCTGCGCCCCCACGGTCAACTCCTACCGCCGCCTGGGAGCCAGCAGTACCGCCTCCGGCAGCACCTGGAGCCCCCGCTACATCTCCTACGGCGGCAACAACCGCTCCCACCTGATTCGCATTCCCGACAGGGGCCGCTTCGAGTGCCGCATGATCGACGGTGCCGTCAACCTCTACCTGGCCACCGCTGGCATTCTCGCCGCTGGCCTCGACGGCATCAAAACCCAGGCCGACCCAGGCGATCGCATCGACGAAAACCTGTTTGCCCGCGGCGACGAGTTCCCCAATCTGCAAACCCTGCCCAAGAACCTCTACGAGGCCGTGGAAGCCCTCAAGCAAGACCCCCTGCTGATGGACATGATGGGCGACCTCGGCGCCAAAACCTTCCTCGAAATGAAAGCCAAGGAATGGGATGCCTTTAATGCCCAAATCACCGATTGGGAAATGAACCAGTATGTGAATATCTAGGGGGTTGGCGAGGCAAAAGTCGTTTCCCCAACATTGAAAGGTGGGCATTGCCCACCCTACGACAGCTACGACAGCTATGGCAGCCGCAAAGAAGGACAGGTTAATTGGCAGAACAGGGGTTTAAACCGATGATCGATCGCTCCTTTCCGTGAGGTGAAGGACGACGGAACGTCCTTCTCGATGGGGGTCTGGGGCCAGCGAAATGGCCCCGGCGGCAGGCTCGGCTTTTAGAACAGCATTTTGCGCCGCTCTGTTTGGCCCAATCGGCGATCGCACAATTTTCTGCCTCGGGTCGCGCCATCAAGATCACTTGCAACGCCTAGGACTCTGACCGCTTGACCCAAGCTACGGGGTCACTTATTCGACTCATCATCAATTTTCTCCATCAACCCCTATGCTCCACACTTATAACTTCCCTACCCGCATTCGCTTTGGCCCCGGGGCGCGCCACGAACTCACCGCCGAACTTACCGCCCTGGGCATCCAGCGCGTGCTGATCGTCACCGACAAAGATGTCGCCCAACTCCCCTGGTTCCCAGAACTAGAAGCCATCCTCGCCGCTTACCATGCCGCCACCTTCAGCGGCGTCTGGGGCAACCCAGTGGTCTCCCAGGTCAAGGCCGGGGTAGACGCCTGGAAAGCCTCTGGGGCCAACGGCATTGTGGCCGTCGGCGGTGGTGCGCCGATGGATGTGGCCAAGGCGATCGCGCTGATGGCCAACCACCCTGGCCACCTGTTCGACTACGAAGACGGCAACAGCACCCGCCCGATCGATCAGCCGATTCCGCCCATTATTGCTCTGCCCACCACGGCGGGCACCGGCAGTGAGGTGGGCCGCAGCGCGGTGATTTCGGATGACAATACCCACGCTAAGAAAATCATGTTTGACCCGCAGCTGCTGCCAAGGGTAGTGCTGGCTGACCCGGAGTTGCTGCTGGGGCTACCGGCTAAGATTACCGCCGCCACGGGTATGGATGCGCTGACTCATCTGGTCGAGGCGTTTCTGGCTAGGGGCTTCAACCCACTCTGCGACGGCATTGCGCTGGAGGGCATTCACCTAGTCGCGCAGAATTTGAAGTCGTGCGTGGAGTTTGCTGAGCGATCGCGGGCGGGGGAAAGTTTTGATGAGGCAACGGAGGCGGCTCACCTGGCGGCTCGGGGCGGCATGCTGAATGCGTCGATGATGGGGGCGATCGCATTTCAAAAGGGGCTGGGCGTTACCCATTCCTGTGCCCACGCGCTTTCGACGGTGTACGACACTCACCACGGCCTGGCGAATGGCATTATGCTACCGGCGGCGATGCGGTTTAATCTCTCGGCGGAGCCGGAGCGGTTTTTGCGGCTGGCGCGGGTGGTGAAGCCGGGGGCGGTGAGTGGGCAGGAGTTTGTGGATTGGATTGTGGCGCTGTCGGAGTCGATTGGGATTCCGGCGTCGCTGGGGGCTTTGGGGGTGAAGCCGGATGGGCTTGAGCCGCTGGTGGCGGTGGCGATTAAGGATGGGTGTCATCCGCTGAACCCTCGTCCGGTGGCGGCGGAGGATTTTTACGCCATCTACCAGGATGCGTTCTGATGTCTGTCCCCTCTTGGGAGGGGCTAGGGGTGGGTTGGATTTACGCCATAACCAACCGCCGCTGCGAAAGTCTTTGAACAAAGCCAGACCTGCCGCTGGGGACATTTCGATTGTCCCCAGACCCCCGCTCCGCACGTCCTTCGGCCTACGACCAGGGCCGTGCCGCCGCCCTGGACCCAACGGAAAGGATGGATCGATCATCGGTTTAAACCTCTGTTTTGCCAATCGACCTGTCCCTCTCTGCGATGAATCTAGAGCCGCCGTAGGGTGGGCATTGCCCACCACTCACCCCAACCTAAAACAGATCCATTAATTGGCCTCACCCACTACTTTTAGAACTTCCTATCACCATGGCTGACGTTCTCTCTGTTATCAACCCCGCTACCGAAGCCCTAATTCAGGAGGTGCCCGTGGACGACGGAGCTGCGGTTGCCCAAAAATTTAAGCAGGCAAAGCAGGTGCAGCCGGGGTGGGCGGCATCGTCTCCGGCAGATCGCATCAAGTCCGTGCTGCGGTTTCGGGAGCTGCTGATCGAACGGGCTGATTCCCTTGCGGCACTGCTCACATCAGAAACGGGTAAGCCGATTACCCAGGCTCGCAGCGAAATTCTGGCGGTGCCAGCGCGGATTGATTTTTTTGTGGAAAATGCGGCTCAGGTGCTGGCTCCTGATCGCGTCTACTACGAGCCAGCCAGCGCACTGCCGGGCATGGGCATGCTGGAGGAGGTGATTGGCTACGATCCGCTGGGGGTGGTGGCGAATATCTCGGCGTGGAACTATCCGTACTTTGTCGGGGGCAATGTGTTCATCCCCGCCCTGCTGATGGGCAATGCGGTGCTGTATAAGCCGTCGGAGTTTGCGACGCTGACCGGGGGGGCGATCGCCTCTCTCCTCCATGAATCCGGTATTCCAAAAGATATCTTCATCCCAGTGATCGGCTCTGGCCTTACGGGTGCGGCCCTATTAGAGCAGCCCATCGACGGCATCTTTTTCACTGGCTCCTACGCTACGGGGCAAAAGATCGCCGTGGCGGCGGCTCCCAAGCTAATCCGCACTCAGCTGGAACTGGGCGGCAAAGACCCGGCCTACGTCTGCCCCGATGCCGATGTGGCGGTAGCGGCGGCGGGTTTGGCAGACGGAGCCTTTTACAACAACGGTCAGAGCTGCTGTGCGATCGAGCGCATCTACGTCCACACCGATGTCTATGACGAATTCTTAGCAGCTTTTATGGAAACGGTGCGAGGATTTACCCTGGGCGATCCGACTGATGCAGCCACCTACCTCGGTCCGGTGAGCCGTAAACCCCAGCTAGATGTTCTCGCGAATCAGGTGGCGGATGCTGTGGCAAAGGGAGCCACACTCCTCTGCGGTGGAGAAAGACCCGATCGCCCCGGCTGGTACTTTGCCCCCACGGTACTCACCGAGGTCAACCACACCATGACCGTCATGCAGGAGGAGAGTTTCGGTCCCGTCATCGGCATTCAGCGGGTGGCCAGCGATGAGGAGGCGACCAAGCTCATGCAGGACACGCCCTACGGACTGACGGCGGCAGTGTATGGGACGGATCGCGATCGCGCCGTTGCCATCCTGGGCCAGCTCAAGACCGGCAGTGCGTACTGGAACTGCTGCGATCGCGTCAGCCCCCGCCTGCCCTGGAGCGGTCGCGGCCACTCGGGTCTGGGCGCGACCCTCTCGCTGGCGGGAATGTACACGTTCTTACAACCCCGCGCCTGGCACCTGCGGCGATTTTAGAGTTTGGATTTTAGATTTTAGAGATTGGTTGCAAAGGGCCAAGTCTGCTTACGGTTTGATAATAAATCCAAAATCGCCAATCCAAAATCTAAAATTGCACCGGGTTCGGCCCTCGCCCTACCCGGCGGGCGGCTATCCGCCACGGGGGAATCTAGAAGATCCGTGGCACCATAAAGCCATCGTATTCAACGGCCCCGTCATGAACTCCACCGTTCAATCCTTCTACGACTGGTATAAGCGCACTCTCGAGCACCCCAAGTACCGCTGGCTGTTGGCCGGTGCTACCCTGCTGTACCTGCTCAGCCCCATCGATATTTCCCCCGACTTTATTCCCATCCTCGGCTGGATTGATGATGCGGCGGTGGCCTCTATCTTTATCGCGGCCATGTCGCAGATCATGCTGTCGGGTCTAACCAACAAGCGTTCTGGGCTGCGCTCCGATGCCCCCGATGCGGCTAAAACCACTGTCGATGTGGATTTTAACTAGACGAAATTCTCGAGCGGTGGGTTACGGCTCCCAAGGCCACTAAATGGGGCCAAGGTGGGGAATGCCTAACCCACGCTACGGTTGCTCTCCTTGTCCTGTGGGGCGATCGCCCCGTCAAAATCCAAAATCCAAAATCGCCAATCCAAAATCGCCATGCCCGTAAAAAAAGACCCTCAGCCGCCAAGATCCCGCCAGATTGCCAACATTGTTCTCTGGGCCGCCACCGGCTTACTCTTGTTGAACATCGTGTTTTCTGGCGTCCTTGGCGATCAGACCGCCCGCGAGCCCTATAGCATGTTCATCCACCGCATTCAGGAACAAGAGGTGGTGCGGGCCTCGGTGGGCCAAAACGAAATTCGCTACCAGGTTAAAGATCCCACCACGGGTGAACCGGGGGATGTCTACAGCACCACCCCGATCTTCGACCTGCAACTGCCGCAGCTGCTGGAAGATAACGGGGTTGAGTTCGCCGCTGTACCGCCGCCCAAGGGCCAGTGGTTTGGCAGCCTGCTGAGCTGGGTGATTCCGCCGCTGATTTTTATTGCAGTGTGGCGTTTCTTCATTGCTCGCGGTGGCGGTGGCCCCCAGGGGGCATTGTCCATTGGCAAGAGCAAGGCCAAGGTCTATGTGGAAGGCGACGCGGGCAAAACCACCTTCGACGATGTAGCTGGGGTCGAAGAGGCTAAGACTGAGCTGGTGGAAGTGGTCGATTTCCTCAAAACGCCCAAACGCTTTACCGACCTGGGAGCCAAAATTCCCAAGGGAGTGCTGCTAGTTGGCCCGCCAGGAACCGGGAAAACCCTGATAGCCAAGGCCGTCGCGGGGGAGGCAGGGGTGCCTTTCTTTAGCATTTCAGGCTCCGAGTTTGTCGAAATGTTCGTTGGTGTCGGGTCGTCTCGCGTGCGTGACCTATTTGATCAGGCCAAGAAGCAGTCTCCCTGCATTATTTTCATTGATGAGCTGGATGCGATCGGCAAGTCACGCTCCAGCAACGGCATGTACGGCGGCAACGACGAGCGAGAGCAAACCCTCAACCAGCTGCTCACCGAGATGGATGGTTTCGACGCCAGCGATACCACAGTGATCGTGCTAGCTGCTACCAACCGGCCCGAAATCCTCGACCCAGCCCTGCTGCGCCCCGGTCGATTTGACCGTCAGGTGCTGGTCGATCGCCCCGATCTCAAGGGCCGCGAGGCCATTCTCAAAATCCACGCCAAGGATGTCAAGCTAGCCGACACCGTGGATCTGCGACTGATTGCCACCCGCACGCCGGGCTTTGCCGGGGCCGACCTGGCCAACCTGGTCAACGAAGCCGCCCTGCTGGCCGCCCGCCGCAACAGCACTGTGGTCGAGCAAGAAGACTTTAGCGAAGCGATCGAGCGCGTCGTCGCTGGCCTAGAGAAAAAGAGCCGCGTGCTCAACGACAAAGAGAAGAAAATCGTCGCCTACCACGAAGTTGGCCACGCCCTGGTGGGGGCGATGATGCCCGGCACCGACGAGGTCGAAAAAATCTCTATCGTGCCTCGGGGTATGGCGGCCCTGGGCTACACCCTGCAACTGCCCACCGAAGATCGCTTTCTGCGGGATGAGGCCGAGCTGAAGGGGCAAATTGCCACCCTGCTGGGCGGCCGCTCTGCCGAAGAAATTATCTTCGGCAGCATTACCACCGGGGCTTCCAACGACCTGCAGCGGGCCACCGACCTGGCCGAGCAAATGGTTACCACCTACGGCATGAGCCAGGTGCTGGGCCCCCTCGCCTACGATCGCGCCCAGCGCAATGCCTTCCTTGAGAACGGCATGCCCAACGCCCGCCGCCCAATCAGCGAAGAGACTGCCAAGGCGATCGACGAAGAGGTCAAATCTATTGTCGAAGAGGGCCACCACCGCGCCCTCGGCATCCTCAAACAAAACCGCGATTTGCTCGAAACCCTGGCCCAGCAGCTGCTCGAAACCGAGGTGATCGAAGGAGCCCCTCTGCGCGAACAGCTCAATCAGGTGAAAGATCCACAGCCGGTGGGATAAAGCTAATGGTAGGCTGACGAACCTTGCCCCAGCGATTTCTAAATCCGCTGGGGCAAGATTTTTGTGAGCACAAAGTTTAGATAAACACATCGGCATTAGACCTGTTGTGAAATACTGTTGAAAATCACTGACCAACCATACTCAATACCCATTTACATTACTTTTCTTATTCAATCAACGCTGTTTAATTGCCGAGGTATGTTTGTGTGCGATCATTCCCTAGAAGCAATCGTAAGACTGTCTACTTAGTACTAGCAACAGCTTCGATTTCAATAAGCGTCTCTACAGAAGCGAGAGAAGCAACACCAATACCCGTTAGTGCTGGACGTGACTTGCCCAGAAACTCATTGAAGATAGGGGCAAGCACCTCCAATTGCTCGCCAATTTCTCCTCTAACATAGACTCGAACTTGTAGTAGCTGATCGATGGATGAGCCAGCGGCTGTCAGCGCAATGCTAAGGTTGTTCAGCGCTTTTCTCGTTTGGCCTTCTACAGACTGCTCGGTTGTCTCATGCTGATGGTTCCAATCTACCTGGCCAGAGACAAATACTAAGCCAGACTCTAGGTCAACAGTCGCTTGCGACATGCCAAATGCAGCCGCGTCATAAAGCTCTTTGGGGTTGATTTGCTGTTTGCTCATTTCAGTTCCGTAGTTGATGTACAGCTAGACTTTAGACCTGGACAGCTAGACATAGAGTAATCTATGTCTAAACAAGGGTGAAGAAGAAAGAAAAGGGGGCACTCAGTCTTCGAATGCGCTTGAGCACTCAAGATCGGCAATAAATCCAGGTTTCTCCGTCGGGTGCCATCCCAGCCGTTGCTGCGTCAGTGCGCTTGACGCCGGAGCGTCCATGCTGACAGGGAATCCGAGCCAGCCGAAATGACTTGCAGCCTCTTCGGGTGACAAGGCCACGACCGGTATCTTCAAACCCCGACCGATTGCCTCTGCAATCTCTCGAACCGGCACACCCTCTTCTGCGATCGCGTGATACCTCGCCCCGGCAGATCCCTGCTCAAGCGCCAGCCTATAAAGAGGTGCCACATCGAGCCGGTGCACCGCAGACCAGCGGTTGAGCCCGGTGCCGACATAGGCCGAGATTCCTTTCTCGCGAGCGATCTCAATCATATAGGTGGCGAGACCTTGTTTATCCCGGTTATGGGCTTGCGACATTCGCACCACCGACGCACGCACGCCGCGCGCCACCATCGAGATCGCCATCTGCTCTGACACCCTGGGAGTTTCGCCTAAGCCGGAAGGCGGCACATCGTCCTCTGTAGTGAGGCGATCAGGGGTGAGGGGTAGCCCGGAGGTAACGATCAAAGGCCGATCAGAACCTTCAAGCACCTCACCAATGACCTCGATGGCACGCCGGTCTACCTCAGCGTTCTCCGCAAACTTCGAGAAGTCGTGGTTAAAAGCGGCGTGAATGACGCCATCCGACATAGCTGCTCCATGGCGCAGGCTCTCCAGGTCTTTGAGATCTCCCCGGTGCGCCTCAGCGCCAGCCGCGATCAGGGACTTGGCTCCCTGATCGGATCGGGCGAGACCCAGCACCTGATGTCCGGCATTGAGCAATTCTGGGACGATGGCGGAGCCGACAAAGCCGGTAGCGCCGGTGATAAAAACACGCATGATGGTTTCTCCTGATGACTTTTTGTCAAAGTGGGTTAATAAGTATTTTGCTGAACGGAGCGGTGTTGCTAGAAGCTAGATCACCAAGCGACTGGGCCGTCCTCACCCGAAAATGTACCGGTTGAACCGTTCTCATTGAGGAGTGCGAGCTGCACGGCGCGGCGTGCGCCCTGCTCGACGGTGCGCGCGCCCGAGAAGTTGTTGAGCGCCGTCGCGGTGTGACCAGGATCGGCGATGTTCACCTTGATGTTTGTCTCTTCTAGGGCGAAGGCAAAGGCCAGCGTGACGGCGTGCGCCGCCGCTTTTGACGTGGAGTAGGTGCCAAACATTTTGCGATGTGGGTTCTCCGGCTCGGAATTCCACGTCAGCGATCCGCCTTGGCTCCCCATATTGACGATGCGGGCCGCAGGAGCCTCGCGCAGGAGCGGCAGCATCGCCTGGGTCACCGCAATCACGCCGAACACGTTCGTGGCCCACACGGCTTGCACATTCTCAAGCGGAGCGGAGATCAGCGAATCAGTCTTGATGTTGTCTGCGAATGTGCTGCCCGGCTTGCCAGCATGTGAGATGCCCGCGTTGTTCACGAGCACGTCAAGATGACCAAACTCGCTGCGGATACGCTCTGCTGCGGCAGCAATAGAGGACTGATCTGTGACGTCAAGCTGAAGGGCGTGGGCATTCGCGCCGATGCTCTTTGCGACTGTCGTCCCATGCTCAAGATTGCGCGACCCGACGAGCACCGTGAGGCCCTGTGCTGCGAGATCCTTTGCAATCTGAAGACCGATCCCTTTGTTGGCCCCGGTAATGAGAGCGATACGTTTGTTCTGCATAGTGGTTTCCTGTGAAAGTAGAGTTTGTAATCGTTGCTGAAACCACTTACTAAGGGTAAAGTGGAGTCATGTTCCGTCTTTCTGTATTATGTGGAACGATGTTCCGTTTGTCAGGTGAAAAGTAAAGTGGAGATCAAAAATGAGTCAGGAAGCGATCGCTCAAGGCGATAACGCTGGACGCGAGGCTTCAAATTCCCGGCCTTTGCGTGCAGACGCGCAGCGTAGCGAGGACGCACTGCTGGAGGCAGCCTTGGCGGTGTTCGCGACTTCTGGGGTAGACGCGCCGGTGCGAGAGATTGCAGAGAAGGCTGGCGTTGGCATCGGCACCCTGTATCGCCGCTTTCCGCAACGCTCTGACCTCATAGTGGCCGTTTTTCGTCAGCAAGTGGATGCCTGCGCAGACGCCGCCCCCATTTTGGCGGCTGAGTACGAGCCGTCTGAGGCGCTGGCTCGATGGATGCAGCGCTATGCGGATTTCATCGTGACTAAACGCGGGCTGGCAAAATCCCTGCATTCTGGAGACCCGGCGTTCAGCACTTTGCCCGACTACTTCAACCAACGGCTTCAGCCCGCGCTTCGAGGACTGCTCGAAACAGCGGCTGAAGCGGGCGAGGTGCGCACCGATATCGAGCCATACGACTTGTTGCGAGCGATCGCAAATCTGTGCATGTCGGCCAAAGACGACCGCACCGACTATGCGCGGCGCATGATTTCGCTGCTCGTTGACGGGTTGCGCTACGGCGCGAGCCCACAGGTGAACACGCCTTCCTAGAACGAGCCAGTTGTCTCGGAGCGGGACGGCACCGAGCAACGGGACAGATCGGCTGCAAGCCGCGTTTTGAATCATCCCCTTTCTCTAGTATTTTTCTTGGCGTAAAGGATTTAGTCCGTCACAGCCTCATCAACCGGGGGCTTCAGCTGCACCCAGTTCTAGCGCGTCAGCGAGCTTTTTCTCGGCCTTGATCATCCAAGCCATAGCCAGATCCCGCCAGCATTAGCCGCATTGATTGATGTTCTGCAAGTTTGATTTCAACGCTGTCTATTTACAGGCTTGAGCCGCCAATTATCGCGCTCACGTGGCCGTGAGTACGATCTTGCCTTGAATGTGTCCACGAGCAGCGCGTTCGTGCGCCTCACGGGCCTCCGCCAGCAGAAATGTACTGTCGATGGCGACGCAAACCGTACCCACATCCAGCAATCGGCCCAGCTCTGCCAGCTGCGAACCGTTCGAGCGCACTTGGGTTATCGAGACCGTGACGCCCAGCTTGGCGGCCTCCTCAGCGTCGGAGAAGCCTGGGAACACCGGGAACAAGGTGCCGCCACGCTTTAGCGTGCGCAAGAAACGACCGGTGGTAGAACCGCCGATGGTATCGAGGACAAGATCTACGTCATGCACAGTGTCCTCGGGAAGGCGCTTAGTGTAGTCGATGAATTCGTCGGCACCAAGCTCGCGGAGGAACCGCTCATGCGCACCCGATGCCACCGCGATCACGTGCGCACCTTTCCATTTCGCCAACTGCACCGCAAAATGCCCCACGCCGCCCGCAGCACCATTGACGAGCACCGTCTTGCCGCCGAGGGGCACGGGGCGATGTAGATCCGGTTGAAGCGGGTTCGGTTCGTCATGCCCCAACTCGATCAGAAACTGCCACGCAGTGAGCCCCGACATCGGTGCGCCCGCAGCATGCAAGTGATCGATGCCGGGCGGCTTGTGCGCCAGATCCGAGGCAGGCGCAGCGACGTACTCGGCATAAGCATCGCTCTTTCCGTAACTCGGAAAGCGGATCAGGCCGAAGACTTCATCGCCGACGGAGAGGCCACGCACGTTCTCGGCGATCGCCTCGACAATGCCCGACAAGTCCGACCCCGGAATGACCGGCAGCGGCACCGGCGGTCTCATCTCGGCGGGAAGCTGTTTATACCCGTCGCGCAGGTACCAGTCTGGGGGATTGACGCCGACCGCGTGAACGCGGACGAGCACTTCACCCGGCTTCAGCTCGGGCATTGGCGCATCTTCGTAATGCAGCACCTTTGGATCACCGAACTCGTGCAGCCGGATCGCCTTCATCGTATTTGTCGGCATCGCTTTCTCCTATGGGGCTTGCTGTATCATGGCGAGCAGCACGGATGGAGGCATCGGCACCGGCCTCCGTAATCATATGCCAGCAACACATAGGGCTGATCCCAAAATGGAAGTTTTTGCACAAACACTCAAAAAGGTGCAGTCCCCTTTTAACTCTCACTCTCCAACCGCTTTAGTGGTGCAGAAAAGAAGACTTTGTGAACACCTAAAATAGACTCTCATCGTCCCCACGCTCCGTGTGGAGACGAGTCCTTGGCGCTCCAGCGCCCTAGGGTAGAGGACGCTGGAGCGTCTGGAGATAGGCCTCGACGCTCCACCGTCGGGGCGATAACAAAGGCACCCTCTATAACTATAGGAACTGGCCCACAGGTGATCCGCTGGGCCAACTGGCCTCTGCTAAAGTATTGATTGCTCAATATATTGTGACATCTTAGAAATCCGTGGTTGCCGTTAACGACATCTACCTGCTGCGCAACATTTGGTACCACGCTATGCCCAGCCACGAGCTGAAGGCGGGCAAAATGGTGGCCAAAACCCTGCTCAACGAGCCGATTCTCTTTGGCCGTACCCGTCAGGGCAAAGCCTTTGCCCTGCGCGATATTTGCCCCCATCGGGCGGTGCCCCTCAGCTGTGGCCGCTTTGACGGGACCGAGGTCGAGTGCTGCTACCATGGCTGGCGCTTCGACGAAAACGGCAAGTGCACCGAGATTCCGTCACTCATGCCCGACCAGCAGATGGACCTGAGCCGCTTCGACGTCAATAGCTACGAGGTCAAGGAGGTGCAGGGCAATGTATGGGTTTATGTGAGCGATCGCGCCAACCCCCAGCCCCCCAGCTTCGACGTGCCCCGGGTGCCTGGCTTTGGCGACGAGGTACAACCCCAAATTACCTACACCATGCGGTTTCCCTGCTACATCGACCACGCCGTGGTCGGGCTCATGGACCCAGCCCACTCGCCCTTTGTGCATCGCTCCTGGTGGTGGCGGGGGGCTACCCTCCACGACGAGATTAAATGGTTTGATCCTTCCCCATACGGCTTTACCATGCGCAAGCATCACATGGGCGAGTCCATGGGCTACGGCTACTGGTTGATTGGGGGTATACCCGACAACGAAATTATCTTCTACCTGCCCGGCGTGCGCACCGAAGAAACCACAACGGCCAAGCACCGGGTGGTGAACTTAACCACGGTAACGCCCCTCACCGATGACCAAACCGACGTCACCTTTGAGCTGTACTGGGATCTGCCCTGGGGCGGGCTGCTCAAACCCATTATGCCGACGTTGATTCGCTCATTTCTGGGGCAAGATCGCGATGTCGTGATCAAGCAGCAAGCAGGACTCAAGCACGAGACCGTGCTGCGGTTGATCAAAGACTCAGACACCCTGGCCCGCTGGTACTATCAGCTCAAAAAAGAGTACCAGCGAGCCCAGGACGAAGCACGAGAATTTGTCACCCCAGTCAAAACCCAGCTGCTGAAGTGGCGAGCCTAGGGCAGTGCCGCCACCACGTTAGCCCGCCAGGCCTGGGGCACCCCCGGCGCTAAAATCGTCGCCTGATAGGGAATTACCCCGGTCTGAGTGCTACCCAGGCACTGGGCCGCAGCGTAGGAGAGATCGAGCGATCGCTCCCCGATGTAAGGGCCGCGATCGTTGATGCGCACAACCACGCTCTTGCCGTTGAGTTGGTTGCTCACCTTGAGGTGGGTGCCGAAGGGCAAGGTCTTGTGGGCTGCTGTCAGCTCATTTTGGTTGAAGGTTTCGCCTGTAGCGGTTTGCCGACCGTGGAAGTAGGGGCCATACCACGAGGCTATGCCGCTAAAGGTTTGGTGGGTTTCGCCCAGCCCCTGGGAGAGCATCTGGACTTTGCTGGGGTCGAGGGGGTTGCCGTCAAAGGCCAACCGCAGGTTATTCACCCATAGGGTGGCGGTCTGATGACTGCGGGCCGCAGCCGCTGCGGCTGACTGCCCAGCCTGTCCAGGGGATAGATCCGGCAATACAAACACGGTTTTGTCGTGTAAATGGCCAGCCACCTGGGTTGTGCTCAGACTGGGGGTCAGGTCATTGGGCTTAGCCTTGAGCAGCGGTACCGCCTGACGAATCTGGCTCGCCACTTGATCCGCAGCCTGACGCGAGGGCACCTGGCCAATGGTGATCTGGTTGACTTGAATGGCATACCCTTCTGATGGGCTCTCAGAAATATGCAGGTGGCTACCGCACAGGCCTTGGGCAGGTTGAATATCGGCTACCCCGTTGGGTACGGGAGCCGAGGCGGTTTGAGCGACGACGGCTACAACAGCCGTGTCATTCCAGCGGTGCCAGTCTACGGCTGCGATCGCAGGCCAGCGCAGCTGAGACTCAAACTCAAGGGGCTCTGACGCCAAAGCCCAGTTGGGCAGAGACGGCCCCTCTCGGGGGGGCGAGGCTACCGAGTCCTGAGCAGAACTATGCAGCGCTGGTTGAGCGTCAGCGCCTGATTGGTCAGGCAGCGTGAGTTGAGGGACGAAAACAGGATGAGGTAGAAAAGCAGCCCAAAAAAGACCAAGTAACGTCATTTACGCGTGTGCTGAAAGCGACACCCACTGTGCCAGCCGATTTTTCCTGGAGGTAAAACCGGGCTACAAGCTATGGCTGTGGGCAATGGAGAGCCGCTCCCCCAACAGCGGTGCTTATTCAGCAGTTGGGGCTAAAAACGCAGTTCTCCCGAAGAATCCGCAAATTGCGAATAGCCTCTCAGATTAACATCAAAAATTTGTATATGCAATCACAATCTTCAAGGGTTCTTTATAGTATGCCCACAGAGACTCAACTTTTTATAGTAAGCGGAAAAGACGTTGGGCCTTGCCCTATCAAGCAGTCTCAGTTGCTGCGTCCGACTGGTGCCTTCCAGTGCTTGAGTTACCCATGCACTGCAATCACCAGAATAGACAGCGACATCAGCTGAATGATCATTACCCACCACCATACCCACCGCCGTAAAGCAACGCCGCCTGCAATGGTGGCTTAACGTTTGCGGGCGGCAAGAGAATAGTCTTGCCGCCCGCAAGGTGAATAGGATAAATCCCAGGCTAGCCGTAGGCACCAACCCCTTGTTTGTAGCGATGCTGCTGCAAAAGTAGCAGCCCCATCTGGATGACACCAACAGAGGGGTCAGACGGGGCTGGAGACGCAGTTAGGAGGTATCTTGCGTTCAAGCATATCCGGGGAATTGGGAACTGGGGTGTTCCCTTAATAAGTTTTTAATGACTTGGGGGCGATCGCGGCGGCGTCCCCATAGATATCTCGCAACTATCTCGCAACCCCATAGATATCTCACAACCACGACCGGTCGCTGCCGATTTGAAGCCAGAGCGAAGGGGAGACCCCTGGGCTTTATGGCCGCATAAAGCTTCAGTGAAAGCCCAGAGTGCCAGGTATCGAATGAAACCTCAATTGTGAAGGATCATACTATGCCTCCAGTACTGTAAGCACTGCGCTGATGCGCCTGCTCGCTGGAGATTTAGGAGTTCTGTTACCTTCTCGGGTTTAGTTCTAGCTATGAAAGCAACGCTGATTCGACTCTTTATCTGGCCCAGTAGTGTGGCGATACTCGTGGGTATGAGCGTGTTAAGTTTGCTACTACTGCATTGGCCCGGTCTCGATGGCGATCGCCAGGTCAAAGGGCAGCGCGACGAGTTTCCTGGACAGCGGCGTGGGGGTGGCACCCACTGGGCCAATGGTCCACAAAATGACACTATGGTTTAGGTTTGAGGCACTAGCCAGTCTAATGATGCGGCGAGGCGGTCGAAGGTCATCGGGCCTCTGGGTACTCTGGGTACTTCCGGATAGCGGCGATAGCGTTTTGTAGATCTCTGTATTCAGGGATACGAGCTAATCCTTGTCGTTGCCACTTCTACCGCTGTCGATCTAATACCTATGGTGCATTCTCGGGCATTGCTCTGCGGACAACGAATCCAGCAGTGGATCTGCCGTTCTGCTAAGCCGATAAATTTTGGTAGTCGAGCGGTGTTAGTCGCCAGTCTGCTGGCGTTAACGATTGTGTCTGCTGGCAAGCGATTCAGGCTGTTTGAGCCCTTAGAAACCTCAAGCTTTGATCTGCTGACCCAGCTGTTAATTCAGCCAGCACCTGACCCCCGACTGCTGGTGGTTGAAGTGACCGAGGCCGATCTAGAAGCCTACGGTTGGCCGCTGAGTGATCAAATCGTGGCAGATATTATTGCGGCAGTACAGCGCTACGAACCGGCTGTGGTAGGGCTCGATTTGTACCGCAATACCCCCCAGGATGAGCCTGGCAAGGCGGCTCTGGCCGAAACGTTTGCAGCGTCGCCAAATGTCATCGGTATTTTTAATGTCGGTAAGCAAAAAGATAGGATTGAGGTACCCGCCCCCGCGGCCTGGCCCGCGGCCCAGGTCGGCTTTAACGATTTGGCCATCGACCCGGATGGGGTACTACGCCGTAATTTGCTATACGTTGCGGTACCCAACCATCCTTTCTACTCATTTCCGCTGCGGGTAGCGCTGGCCTATCACTCTGATTTGGCCCTCGAGGTAGATCTTGCCAACGATCGGTTGCGCATTGGCGAGACTAGCCTCCCGGCATTAAACACTGGGGATGGCGGCTATGCCAAGATCGATGACCGGGGGTATCAGGTGCTCTTGAAGTACCGAACTCCCTCGGCCCCAGCACCTACGTTGACTATTACCCAAGTCCTGGCCGGGGCCATACCGCCTGAATGGGTGCGGGGCAAAATTGTGCTGATTGGCTCCACGGCCTCTAGCCTCAAAGATGAATTCTTTACCCCGTTTAGCCAAGATCAGGCATCCGAGTTCTTGATGGCCGGGGTAGAGGTGCATGCCCAGAGCATTAGCCAACTGCTAGATGCGATCGCAGGCAAACCCGCCCTCTATCGATTTTTACCCCAGTGGGGTGAGTTTCTCTGGCTGTTCTCTTGGGCTCTGTTAGCCGCCGTGATCGGATGGCGAGTGCGGCGGCCCCCGACGCTGCTGCTATGGAGCGGAATGATGGTGGTCAGCATTTGGGCCTGTAGCAGTTTGGCCTTAGGCGCGCTGGTCTGGGTGCCGACAGTCGAGCCAGTCACCGGTGTTTTGCTGGCCTTGGGGCTGGTGGTTACTCAAAAAGCACTGTATCGCAGCAGCTACGATCAGCTCACGCTGCTGCCAGGGCGCGATATTTTTTTGCTCCAGGTGCAGCGGGCACTCCATCATCGGCCTGCTGGGCCGGTAACGGTGGTGTTTTTAGATATCGATCGCTTTAAGCTGATTAACCAGTCCTTCGGTCATGGCATGGGCGATCGCGTGCTGCAAACCATTGGCGAGCGGCTGCGGCAGTTTTTACCCCCCTCGGCTCATCTGGCCCGGGTCGGGGGGGATGAGTTTGCCTTTTTGCTGCCGGTGCATGGGCAGCCTACTGTCGATCAATGGCTGAACCGTCTGCAAGCTCAGCTATCGGAGCCTTTTGTGGTGGCGCGGCAACGACTGGCAGTGACCAGTTCGATGGGGGTAGCTATGGCCCACGGCGACTATCCGCCTACGCCCGAAGATCTGCTGCGCGATGCGCACACGGCCATGTATCGCGCCAAGGCCCTAAACGAGTACCGCTACGAGGTTTTTGCTAGCACCATGCACGAAGAAGCCGTGCAGCGGCTAGAGCTAGAAAGCCACCTGTTAAGTGCCTTTGAAAACAACGAATTTTTGCTCCATTACCAGCCGATTGTGAGCTTAAAAACTGGCTTGATCTCAGGATTTGAAGCGCTGGTGCGCTGGTATCGCCCGGGGGAAGGCTTTGTGTCACCGGGACAGTTTATCCAGGTGACCGAAGAAACTGGATTGATCGTGCATTTAGGGCAATGGATTTTCCGTACCGCCTGCGCCCAGTTGAGGGTTTGGCAGCAGCAGTTTCCCGAGCATCGGTTGACTATGAGCATCAACCTATCGCGCCGTCAGTTTCATCAGACTGATTTAGTCGACCAGTTTGGAGCGGCCCTCCAGGAACTCGATCTCGGCGGCAATCTCATTCAGCTCGAAATTACTGAGAGCATGATCATGCACGACGTGGATGGCGCCATTGACATCATGCATCGCCTTAAGCAGCTGGGGCTGAAGCTGGCCATTGACGACTTTGGCACTGGCTACTCTTCTCTCAGCTACCTGCATCGCTTTCCCACCGATACCCTCAAGATCGATCAGTCCTTTGTGGGCCGTATGGATCAGAGTGACGACGATCGCGAGATTGTGCAAACCATTATTGCCCTCGGTCAAAAACTCAAGATGGATTTGGTCGCCGAGGGCATTGAGTCTGAGAAACAGCTACAACGACTACGGGCGATGGGTTGTCACCGGGGGCAGGGCTACCTGTTTTCTCAACCTTTGGGACGCGATGCCGCCACGGCAATTCTGGCTAACCCTTGGCCCTGGGAGAGTTTTGATACCTCTGAAAGCGCCTGAGGAGATGCTACCAAAGCTGAAAAGTAAGGTTTTAGGTCATCGTTACATAACACTATGTTTTGTGCAGAAGTAATAGGATAAAAGAGTGGGTTTTGTGCTTCAAGGCACAGTTAAAGAAGATTCAATTTAGGGGTTAACGGCTAACGCTTCATTTGTTCCAAGGGCTATACGCTCCATCGCTAACTGGCCCAGGGTTGTCGAGATCTTGACCCAGGGCCGTTAGTTAATCGGTGATTCCCGAGAGAGTCGCTACTTAAGTCGCCTTCTCCGGGCGCAGGCTGGAGTCGTTTACAGTAATTAGGAATCTTTGAGCAAATGGCCTCTTACCCCAGTTGACCAACAGGAGGTCAAATCATGTCGATTGCTAGTATTAACCCTGCAACCGGGGCAGAAATTAAAACCTTTACCCCCCTAACCGATGCCGAGATAGACCAAAAGCTTACGGTAGCCGCCGCCACCTTTGCGACCTACCGGCATACGTCCTTCGACCAGCGGGCGACCTGGTTGCGCCAGGCCGCCCAAGTGCTTGAGGACAACAAAGCCGCCTATGCCAAAATCATGACCCTAGAAATGGGCAAGCCCCTGGCTGCAGCGGTGGCGGAGGTGGAAAAGAGTGCCCTGGTTTGCCGCTACTACGCTGACCATGGAGCCGATTTTTTGGCTGACGAACCCGCTACTACCGACGCCAGCAGAAGCTTTGTGCGATATCAGCCCCTGGGCCTAATTCTGGCGGTAATGCCGTGGAATTTTCCGTTTTGGCAGGTGTTTCGCTTTGCGGCTCCGGCCCTGATGGCGGGTAATGTAGGGCTGCTCAAGCATGCCTCCAACGTGCCCCAGTGTGCGCTGGTCATTGAAGAAATTTTTCACAAGGCGGGGCTGCCCCCTGGGGCCTTTCAGACCTTGCTGATCGGTGGTGCGCGGGCGTCGGCTTTGGTTGCTGACACGCGCATCGCCGCGGCTACCCTGACCGGCAGCGAACCCGCTGGCGCTAGCCTGGCCGCAGCCTGCGGGCAGCAAATCAAAAAAACGGTGCTAGAACTGGGCGGCAGCGATCCGTTTATCGTCATGCCCAGCGCCGATTTAGAGAGTGCGATCGCCACCGCCGCCGCCGCCCGCATGCTCAACAACGGTCAGTCCTGCATTGCCGCTAAGCGGTTTATTGTCCACGAGTCCATAGCTGAGCGCTTCGAGCAGGGGCTGACCGAACAATTCGCCACCTTGGTGGTAGGCAACCCACTGGATGAGGGCGTTACCGTTGGCCCCTTGGCCACTCCCGATATTGCCGCCGAGCTAGAGCAGCAGGTTCAGGCTTGTCTAGACCAGGGGGGTAACGCCCTGATTGGCGGCAGTGTGGCGGCACTCAAGGCTCAGTTGCCGGCTGGCCTCCAGGGGGGTAACTGGTTTCCGCCGACGATTTTGGCCGCCCTGCCCCCGGGTACCCCCGCCGACCAGGAGGAGTTCTTTGGCCCAGTGGCTCTGGTGTTTCGCGTGGCCAGCCTGGATGATGCGATCGCGCGGGCCAACGACATTCCCTTTGGTCTGGGGGCCAGCGGCTGGAGCCAAGACCCCACCGAGCAAGAACGTCTGATTGCCGAATTAGAGGCCGGAGCCGTCTTTATTAATGGCCTGGTCAAATCTGACCCCCGCCTGCCCTTTGGCGGTATCAAACGCTCGGGCTATGGAAGAGAGCTGGGGCGTCAGGGCATGCTTGAGTTTGTCAATACCAAAACCGTGTGGGTTAAGTAGCGCCCGACCTAACGCCAGGGTTAACCCCTCTTCCTAAGTTTTCCTCTCCTTTTTTACTGACCATCCACACCCCCAAATCGATCCTATGAATACCGCCGAATTGCTTGTCCAGTGCCTTGAAAACGAAGGCGTCGAATATATCTTTGGTCTGCCGGGGGAGGAAAACCTCCAGCTCCTCCAGGCCCTAAAGCGATCTTCCATTCAGTTCATTACCACCCGCCACGAGCAGGGGGCCGCTTTTATGGCCGATGTCTACGGTCGGCTGACGGGTAAGGCTGGCGTCTGCCTGTCTACCCTGGGGCCGGGGGCCACCAACCTGATGACCGGCGTCGCCGATGCCACCCTCGATCGCGCTCCATTGGTGGCGATCACAGGTCAGGTGGGCACCGATCGCATGCACATTGAGTCACACCAATACCTCGACCTGGTGGCGATGTTTGCCCCAGTCACCAAGTGGAATGCCCAGATTGTGCGGCCCAGCAACACCCCCGAAATTGTGCGCAAAGCCTTTAAGCTGGCCCAGTCTGAGAAGCCCGGTGCCGTCCATATTGACCTCCCCGAAAACATTGCCGAAATGGAGGTTGACGGCACATCCCTACGCAAAGACAGTCAGGAAAAAACCTATGCCTCTCTGCAAAGCATTCAGCAGGCAGCCGTGGCTATTTCCCAGGCTAGCAACCCAATGATCTTGGTGGGTAACGGCGCAATTCGCGCCCGGGCCAGCGAATCCCTCACTGAGTTTGCTACCCAGCTCAATATTCCGGTGACTAATACCTTTATGGGCAAGGGGGTGATTCCCTACACCCACCCTCTGGCGCTATGGACTCTGGGTCTACAGCAGCGCGACTACATTAGCTGCGCGATGGAGCAGGCCGATCTGATCATCGCCGTAGGCTACGACCTGATCGAGTATTCACCCAAGCGCTGGAACCCCGACGGCAAGCTGCCCATCTTGCACATCAACCTCACCCAGGCCGAAATTGACAGCAGCTATATTCCTAAAGTAGAGGTCATTGGCGACATCTCTGACTCGCTGGAAGAAATTCTTAAGCGAGCCAAACGCCAAGGCTACCCCGAATCGGCCATTACCAAAGTGCGAGACGACATTCGGGCCGACTATGAGCAATATGCCGACGACTACGGCTTCCCCATTAAGCCCCAAAAGCTGATCTACGACCTGCGCCAGGTTCTAGACGCTGAAGACATTGTGATTTCTGATGTCGGGGCCCACAAAATGTGGATGGCGCGCAATTACCATTGCCTGCGCCCAAACACCTGTCTGATTTCTAACGGATTTGCGGCCATGGGCATTGCCCTACCGGGGGCGCTAGCCGCCAAACTCGTCAGCCCCAACCGCAAGGTGGTCGCCGTCACTGGCGACGGTGGCTTTATGATGAATTGCCAGGAGTTGGAAACTGCGCTGCGGGTGGGTACGCCCTTTGTCACCATCATCTTTAACGACGGTGGCTACGGGCTGATCGAGTGGAAGCAGATGAGCTACTACGGTGAGTCAACCTACATCCACTTCAGCAACCCAGATTTTGTCAAGCTGGCTGAGGCAATGGGCCTCAAAGGCTACCGCATTGAGTCAACCGAAGACTTTATCCCCACCCTAAAAACCGCCCTGGAAGACAACGTGCCAGCGGTGATCGACTGCCCGGTTGACTATCGCGAAAACCTGCTGTTTAGCCAAAAAACCGGCGATCTGTCCTGCCTCATGTAAGCCGAAGCTGATGATTACCCCAAGGGTGATGGGCATGCCTAGATGGTATTTGCCCATCACCCCAACCCTGGCACCCGACCTAACCGTTGCCAACCCTGGCGCTAGAGGTTTTAGCGGCAATCCCTAGCTGATTTTAAGGAATGACGCGGTAAACCGTTCCCCTGAGCGAATAAAATTGAGGTTCGTGGAACGCCGTTGTTCCAGGTTCCTTTAATCTCCCAGTCAGGATAAGTTATGAGAGCGTATCGGGCCGCCGCCGTACAGATGACCAGTGTGCCAGATCTGACCAAAAATTTGGCCCATGCCGAAGAATTGATCGATTTAGCGGTGCGTCAGGGGGCAGAGCTGGTGAGTCTGCCAGAAAACTTCTCGTTTTTGGGAGATGAGGAGGCTAAAATCGCCCAGGCTGATGCGATTAGCCTAGCCAGCGAAGCTTTTCTCAAGACCATGGCTCAGCGCTATCAGGTTACCCTCATCGGTGGGGGCTATCCGGTGCCAGCCAAAGAAGGCAAGGTGTTTAACACGGCTCTGCTGGTCTCCCCTGAAGGGCAAGAACTGCTGCGCTATGAAAAGGTGCACCTGTTCGACGTTAATCTGCCCGACGGGAATACCTACCGAGAGTCAAACACAGTGATCTCGGGGCACCTGCTGCCCGACGTGTTTCCCTCCAAACAGTTTGGTATTTTGGGCTTGTCAGTCTGTTACGACGTGCGGTTCCCAGAGCTGTACCGTCATCTCTCGCAGCAGGGGGCGGAGGTGCTGATCGTGCCCGCTGCCTTCACCGAGTTCACCGGCAAAGACCATTGGCAAGTGCTGCTGCAAGCCCGCGCGATCGAAAACACTTGCTATATGATTGCCCCGGCTCAAACTGGGTTCCACAATGCTCGCCGTCAGTCCCACGGACACGCCATGATTATCGACCCCTGGGGTATGGTGCTGGCCGATGCTGGGGTGGAACCGGGTATTGCGATCGCAGAAATCGTTCCCGACCGTATCGCCCAGGTACGTCGCCAGATGCCCTCCTTAGTTCACCGCGTTTTTTCCTAAACTAAAAATTTTTCCTGCCAGAATAATTGGCGTAACGATCCCTGTGAACTCTACGGGGAGATAATCTCATGTACATTAAGTGGGACGAGTTATAGCGGCCCGCATGGCGAATTGGATGAGTGCCCTCATCGGCAGCGACCTGATTGCTGGGATTCAAAACAGTTATGAATTGCTCCAGCCCTTAGCCAACCCTTGGCTAGCAGAGATTTCGGAGGCAGAGGTAGAACCCCTGGTATTGGCCAGTGTGCTGCTCAGCCTAATTGTGGTTTATCTAGCGGCCAAACTGGGGGGTGAGTTGTGTGCTCGGGTCAATCTACCTGCTGTGCTGGGTGAGTTAGTGGGGGGCGTCATTGTCGGCGTATCGGCCCTGCATTTAATTGTGTTTCCAGAAGGCGGCGGTGAGGTTCAGTCGCTACTGATGAACTTTGTCGGTATGACGACCGGGCAAGCACCCGAAGGTCTGCTGCGAGTGTTTCAGGGCGAAAGCGAGGTCATCTCTGTAATGGCTGAGCTAGGGGTCATTATCCTCCTATTTGAAATTGGTTTAGAGTCTGACCTCAAAGAGTTGATTCGGGTTGGCCCGCAGGCCGCCATGGTTGCCATCGTTGGGGTCGTAGCTCCCTTTGCGGTTGGTACTGCCGGGCTGATTGCGCTGTTTGGCATTGACACCATTCCCGCTGTGTTCGCCGGGGCTGCGCTGACCGCTACTAGCATTGGCATTACCGCCAAGGTGCTGGCCGAAATGCAGAAGCTGAGCTCTAAAGAAGGCCAGATTATTATCGGTGCCGCTGTGCTTGACGACGTGCTCGGCATCATCGTGCTGGCCGTAGTAGCAAGTCTGGCTAAAACTGGCGAAATCGAAATTCTCAACGTAGCCTACCTGATTGCTGGGGCTGCGACGTTTTTGGTAGGGTCGATTCTCGTTGGTCGGCTGCTGAGCCCCTACTTTGTTATGGTCGTCGACCAGATGAAGACGCGGGGTCAAGTTATTATTAGCTCCCTAATTTTTGCCTTCGTGTTGGCCTATATTGCTGCGGCAATTCAGCTAGAGGCCATTCTGGGAGCCTTTGCGGCTGGCCTGATTTTGGCTGAGACCTCTAAGCACAAAGAACTTGAGGAGCAAATTAGCCCCATTGCCGATATGCTGGTGCCGATTTTCTTCATCACGGTGGGAGCCCGTACAGACCTCAGTGTGCTCAACCCCCTAGAGCCAGCGAATCGGGCTGGTTTGATTATTGCCTCTTTTTTAGTGGTAGTAGCTGTTATCGGTAAGGTAATTGCGGGCTTTGTTATTTTTGGCCAACCTGGTGTTAACCGCTTAGCTGTTGGAGTCGGCATGATTCCACGGGGAGAAGTGGGGTTAGTCTTCGCCGGGGTAGGAGCTGCCAGTGGGGTGTTGACCGAGTCGCTCGATGCCGCCATTATTGTCATGGTTATTTTCACGACATTTATGGCTCCGCCCTTACTACGCATGGTGTTTAAGACCGATGATGAGGTTGTAGCAATGCCCTCTGCCGACCTAGAGGTTGCGGAAGAAGTGGAGTCGTCGCCAGAAGCGTCTTAACCGTCTAAAGCTGCTCAGGAACATTGCTATACTGAGTATGCTTTTGCTGGTGTAGCTCAGTTGGTAGAGCAGCTGATTTGTAATCAGCCGGTCGCAAGTTCGAGTCTTGTCACCAGCTTTTCTTGAAACCCCCTGAAATTCCTTGATTTCAGGGGGTTTTGCTTTCCGGGGTAAATGCTGCAATCGCCTGGCACACTCGAAACATTAAAAAGATTGGGCGGTTTTAGCCCTATTTGGGTATCGTTTGGGTATCATCTGGGTATCAATACATTTGAACTCCAGGTGGCTATTATGCTCAGCAGCGACAAGACTCCGAGTGGCAAAAACCCCAAGGGCAATGTATCTATCGAGAGTTTTCGAGGGCGGCTAAGGCTGCGCTTCCGATTTAATGGCCAGCGATACTCCATGTCTTTGGGTATCCCTGATACCCAGGTCAATTGGCGCGTAGCAGAGCGCCGGGCCAGGCAAATCGAAGACGATATGCGATTGCAGCTGGCTCACGGCGGCAATTACTTTGACCCCAGCCTCGACAAGTACAAGCCTGAGTCGGTGTTGTCGGTATCTGAACCTGATATTCAGCCCGAGATGCAGCCAAAATTGGCAGAGCTTTGGCAGCAGTATGTGGAGGCTCGCAAAACTGGCAAATCGCCTTCGACCATTAGGATGTATGGCTGGGTAGCCAACCACCTGGATAGATGTCCCCACAAATACTTGGGAGACCATCAAGCGGTGTTCGATTGGGTCACCACCCACGTACCCGCCGATTCAGCCAAACGAGTGATGATGCACTTGGGATCGTGCTGCCGTTGGGCCAAGCGGTCAGACCTGATTGGCTCAAACCCCTTTGACGGTATGGCCGCAGATGTCAAAGTCAAAAAGTCTGGTACTGAGGAGGATGAGATTAACCCCTTCACTCGTGAGGAGAGGGATCGCATCATTGCTGCGTTCAAAGCGAATCGCTACTACAGCTACTACGCACCGTTGATGGAGTTTTTGTTTTTTACCGGGTGCCGACCGTCAGAGGCGATCGCACTCCAGTGGAAGCACATCGGATCCAAAGTCATTACCTTTAAGCAGGCCGTTGTTTACGATGGCAGAAGGCTAGTTCTTAAGGAAGGGCTCAAAACCCAAAAGATGAGGAGGTTTCCTGTCAACGCTCAGTTAACCGAACTCCTAAATTCGCTGAAGCCAACTTCAGCCGATGCAGAAGCGTTTGTATTTCCCAGTCGAGAGACTAAATTCATCGATTGGCACAACTTCACAAATCGGGCTTGGGCCAAGGTCATGGCATCTCTACCTGATATTGAGTACCGCAATCCCTATCAGACCCGCCACACCTTTTGCAGTTTGTGTCGAGAGGCCAATATCCCCAGTATCCAAATTGCCAAATGGGTAGGGAACTCAGCCCAGATGATTGACCGAGTTTACGCAAAACCGACTGATCACATCCAGGTACCTGAGCTGTGAGCTTCGGCCATAGCACTAACAAATCCTCAGAATTACTACCACTTAGGCCAAAGGCCATGGTCATACGTGCCAGCTATCAGCTTGAGATCACTAGCAAGTAAACGGGAAAAATCGTTCTATTTCGTGACACTTGAGGCTGATGCTGAAACTTGCCCAAATTGCACGTGACATTTTGTATTTAAGCTGAGCATAGGCTGAATTCCCCAGCTAAGATTGGGGGTATCAGATTGCTGCGCCCCTATCGGGGGCTTCGCGGAGAGGCCACACAGTACGCCAAGGTTTTGGCAAAAACTGGGCAACGGCTCTCCCTAAAGGGTTTCTACCGCTTTTGAAGACGCTTCAGGTTTCCCTTCAGTGGAGCGTCGTATTTTTAACCCAGTTTATCCATGCTTTCTACGAGCAACCTCTCTGCTGCTCAGGCGGAGACGTACTACACGAAAGAGGACTATTACTCGGCTGAAGAAAAGGCTCACCCGACGAAATGGGTGGGAAAGGGGGCTGCGTCCTTGGGGCTAGCTGGAGTTGTTAATCAGCAAGAGTTCAGCCAGATGCTTTTTGGGCAGGCTCCGGATGGGCGATCGCTAACAGGGAAAGTGGTTGATCCAGAAAAGCGCCGGGCGGCGACAGATTTTACTTTCAGCGCCCCCAAGAGTGTCAGCATTGCTGCTCTGGTGCAGCAAGACGAGCGGGTAGTGGAGGCGCATCATCAAGCGGTGGCGAAAGCTTTATCGGTGTTGGAAGAGCGCTACGCCCAAACGAGAATTTCAACTGAGGCGGGGCGAACAAAGGTGACGACGGGCAATATTGCGGCGGCGGTGTTCCCCCATTCCACCAGCCGGGAAGCGGAACCGCAACTGCACAGTCATTGTGTGGTGATAAATGCGACGCAGTTGGACGATGGGCGGTGGTTTAGTTTGAGCAATGAGGCCGCGATCGCTAACCAAAAGCTCCTGGGCCAGATCTACCAGAATGAACTGGCCATAGCGCTGAAGCAGCAGGGGTACCAGATTGAGCCAAAGGCCCACGGGCAGTTTGAACTGGCCGGATATTCTCCCGATCTGCTCAAGGCATTCTCAACCCGACGACAGCAGATTCTGAATCTGATCGAGGAATGGGGGGCGACGGGGTCTGAGAATAATCGGGCCATGCGTGAGACGGCGACGCTGGTGTCGAGGAAGCGGAAGCCTAAGGAAGTGGATGAGGGGCTGTTGCAGCGGGGATGGAATGCCCTGATTCAGCTCAAGGGATTGGAGCTGCCGGAGTTGCCCGAAGGCGTTGGCCCCTTAGCTGAATCATCTTCATCAGCCCCATCAATCATTGACACCGCGATCCAGCACTGCGGGGAGCGGGAGTCGGTGTTTCGGAGGACGACGCTGGAGCGGTTTGTCTTTGAGAATGCGCTAGGGGTGCAGGGGTTTGATGCGATTGAGGGGGCGATCGCATCAAACCCTGAACTCATCAAAGTCGCCAACGGCAAGTTCACTACCCAGACAGCACTCAATCTTGAACTCAATACGATCCGTCTGGTGCAGCAGGGACGGGGGCAGGTGGGCGCGATTGTCCCCAGCGGTACCCAGTTGGATAATCTAAAGAGCCACTCGCTGAATCCAGAGCAGCAAAAAGCGGTGGAGATGGCAGCTACTACACCGGATACCGTGATGGCGTGGCAGGGGGTGGCGGGAGCAGGCAAGACCTATGCCCTGAGTGTTTTAAAAGAACTAGCCCAGGAACAGGGATATGCTATCCGAGGGTTGGCCCCCAGTGCTGAAGCCGCCCATGTGCTGGGAGAGTCGCTGGGGATTGAAACCACCACGGTCGCTGGTCTTTTGGTGTCTCAGCCACTAGATGAACCACTCCAGCGAACCCTCTGGATTGTGGATGAGGCGGGGTTGCTGAGCATGAAGGATGCTCATGCTCTGTTGCGGCGGGCAGCATTGGAGCAAGCCAGGGTCTTACTGGTCGGTGATACCCGACAGCTTTCAGCCGTGGAGGCGGGCAATCCCTTCAAGAGTTTGCAGGCAGGCGGGATGGCGACCGCCTATCTGGAGACCCATCGGCGGCAGCAGACTGGGGTGCTGCGATCGGCTGTGGAACTGGTGGCTCAGGGGCAGGTGAGCGAAGGCATTGAGATCCTGGCCCAGGCCGGATGTGTAAGGGAGGGGGATCAAACTCAGGAACAAATTCGGCAGGTGGCAGCAGATTATTTGGCGCTGGCAACAGAGGAGCGGGAGGCCACGCTGGTGCTGGCAGGAACGAACATTGAGCGATTGGCTCTGACTCAGGCGATACGAGGGGGGTTACAGGATGAAGGGGCTTTGGGTGCGGATGGGTTTGTGATGCAGAGTCTACGCCGCAAGGATTTGACTACGGCCCAGGCCAGTTATCTCAAGGCTTATGCGCCAGGGAATGTGCTGGTGCCGATTCAGGATTATCGGAAGCAGGGGTTGATTAGAGGGGAGCAGTACCGAGTGATCGCTGTGAATCCCGAGGCTCAGCAGGTGGTGCTGGAGACGCCAAGTGGATCAGTACTTTCGGTCGATCCAGAAGCGTGCCCACGCAAAACCGTTTACACAACTCAATCGATTTCGGTGGCGGTGGGCGATCGCCTCAAACGGACACGCAACAACCCCAAAGCTGGAATTCGCAATGGGCAGGGGTTTGTGGTGACGGAGCTTGAGGCCGATGGGACGGCGGTGATTCGGGATGGGGCGGGGCAAACCTCCACCATTAACCTCAGCGGGAATCAGTATATCGACTACGCCTGGGTGAGCACCACCTACAGCAGCCAGGGCAAGACGGCAGAGCAGGTACTGGCGCTGTTGGGGGAGACGACGAATCGAGAAGCCTTTTATGTGGCGATTTCTAGAGCCAAGCGGGCGGTGACCCTGTACACCACCAGCCAGGCCAACTTGGTGCGACTGGCCCAGGTGTCGCGGGCCAAGGAGAACGTAAGTGACTACGTGCCCTTAACTCAACAGGTGATGACCTATGGACAACATGACCAACGGGAACAGCAGGAACAACGAAAACCAGAACCTATCCCCAACTTTGACCCCAGAGCAGTGGGAGAGCGTATTGGCCAGCGTGTTGCGGAGCAGCTTAGAGCCGCTGCGGGCCGAGATTTGCGTGAATACGCAGCGGGTGCTCCACCTCGAAGACCACGTCCAGTCCTTGGAGAAGGATTTGGCGATGTGGCCGCAGCACTGGAACTAAAGTTTGGGGCGCTTGGTCGCGCAATTGCAGCGTATCGTCAGCGACGAGACCTTCTCCAATGCGCAGGCGACCTTGCAGGAGCAATTGAGGCTGTTAATTGCAGCCTTGAGCAGTTGGAACGGGCAGCTCAAGACCGAGTTGGCCTTGCAGCAGTAGTTGATCGCATCGCTAGAGCAGTTGGAAGGCCGGTTAGACGAAAGCAGCAAAAGTTAGATACACCGGAACCGCCAAAGGTGAATTCGAAGGAGCAGCTTTTGGCGCGTTGGGAGACATACTCAGCGGGGTTGCCGTCAGCGAGTTTGGAGTTGCGGGTGGCGCAGCGGGCGTTGCGGGATGGGTGCTCGGTTAAGGAGGTGACGCTGATGCTGGTGGCGGGGAGTGAGACGGTGAGGCTGATCTATGACAAGCAAGGTAGGAAAGAGGCGATCGCCTTTGCCCAGCATATGGTGACCCTAGCCAGCCAACAACAGGCTCAGACCAAGCCAGGTTTTAGCCATGGGCGATCGCTACAGATAGAACTTGGCGACTAAGCTGTTGGTAACCGCAGAGCAGTCTAGTCTGCGGTGAATATCGCTGACCAGTGGTGCAAAACATGCAAATCGATGGAGCCGGTTGGACGACCTGGCAAGACTTTAAGGCTGACCAGCGGGAGCTAGTGTTACCCACCGGTACCGCCGCCCACATTCCAGTGACAATTCGCTATATCGACCGGGGTGAAGCTCGGCTGGGTACCGTGCTGCTCATGCACGGCATTCCCACCTGGGGATATCTGTACCATGCGGTGATTCCGCCTCTGGTACAGGCGGGCTATCGGGTATTGGCTCCCGATTTTTTGGGCCACGGCTGGTCGGACCGGCGCGATCGCTTTGACCGCTCCTTTCAAGACCAGGCTCGGATGATCACGGCTTTGCTGGCGGCCTTAAACCTTCAGCGGGTGGATGTGGTGGGCCACGATACTGGCGGTGCAGTGGCGTTGATTTTGGCCATTGAGCACTCTGCCGTGGTGAATCGTCTGGTGATCACCAACTCCGTCTGCTACGACCGCTTTGACGATGACATGCTCGATTTTGGCCATCCGCTGCGGTGGAAGCCGCGCCCGGTTAGCGATCTGGTGGCGGCGCTAGAGGAAAGTTTGGCGGCGGGGCTGTCGAACCCTGAGCGCCTGACTGCCGAGTTTCGGGCGGGCATGATTGCGCCCTGGGCTAGTGAGGAAGGGAAGCTGAGCCTGCTGCGCAACGCCTCGGCCCTGAATGCCAACCAGACCATGGCCCTGGTCGATCGCCACGGCGATATTGCGGCCCCCACCCTGGTGCTCTGGGGGATGGACGACCCCTGGCAAAAAGCTGAAGACGGCAGGCAGCTGGCCAGCGAAATACCGGGCGCACAATTTCAGGCGATTGAGGGAGCTTCTCATTGGATACAGCAGGATGCGCCAGAGCAGTTTTCTCAAGCATTGCTGGAGTTTCTTGCCCGTATGTAGCGATCCTGTCCTTAGTTCTTTGATGGTTAACCGATTCCCGTTAGGAGTCAAAACACTCCGTTGAGGAATCCTTTTGTAGCGGGCAAGTCGGTAGGCTAGATTCTTTGGGGGGTAGGTTCGCTATGGGGGCGGCGACACTGGGGTATCGAGCGATGTTGGCGACTTATCTGAAACCCCAGCGGGGGCGGTTTTGGGGATTGGCGATCGCCCTGCTGGGAGGCATCGGCCTACAGCTGCTGAATCCGCAGATTTTGCGCTACTTCATCGATACGGCGATCGCAGGGGGGGAGCAGCAATTACTGCTGTGGGCGGCTGGGGCGTTTATGGCGATCGCGCTGTTACAGCAAGGGTTGGCGATCGCCACCACCTACTTCAGCGAAACCATTGCATGGCGCGCCACCAACACCCTGCGCCTGGACCTGGCCCGCCATTCCCTGGGCCTGGATCTGGCCTTTCACAAAGCCCACACCCCCGGCGAACTGGTGGAGCGGGTCGATGGTGATGTCGATGCCCTGTCGCGGTTTTTCTCGCAGTTTGTGTTGCAGGTGGTGGGCAATGGCCTGCTGGTACTGGGCGTTCTAACAATTCTGTGGTTCGAAGACTGGCGGGCCGGGCTGAGCCTCAGCCTATTTGCCCTGGTGGCCTTTGGGGTGCTGGGCAGCCTGCAAACCCTGGCTGTTGGCCCCTGGGGCACCTACCGCCAGATCAGCGCCGAATTTTACGGCTTTGTGGCCGAGCACCTCAGCGGTCTCGAAGACATCCGTGCTAACGGGGCCGTCGGCTATGTGATGAATCGCTTATACAAAATTATGCGGCAGTGGCTGGCGGCCTTTCACCAGGCCCGCTTGACTAGCACGCTGCTGTGGAGCAGCACCGTGGGGCTGTTTACGGTGGGGAATGCGATCGCCCTGGCTGTTGGGGCCTACCTCTGGGGCCAAGCCGCCATCACCATCGGCACCGTCTACCTGCTGTTTTACTACGCCACCCTGCTGCAAGACCCCATTGAGCGCATCCGCGAAGAGCTGGAGGAGCTCCAACAGGCCCAAGCCAGCATTCAGCGAATTCAGAATTTGTTGAGCTATCAGACTCAGATCAGCCGTGGCGGTAGGGCAATTCTTCCCTCCGGGGCGCTGTCAGTGGAGTTCGATGACGTGTGGTTTGGTTATGAAGATGGGGGCGAGTGGAAGCGTGGACGAGTAGACGAAACTAGTCCTGATGAGATTAAAAAAACTCACCTACACACCTACCCGCCTACCCATCCACCCGCCTACACCCTGCAATCCCTCACGCTCTACCTCCCCGCCGGGCAAACCCTGGGTCTGCTGGGCCGCACGGGCAGCGGCAAAAGTACCCTAGCGCGGTTGCTGCTGCGTCTGCACGACGTTCAACGCGGGCAAATCTGTTTGGGCGGAGTTGATATCAGTCAGGTATCTAGGACAGAACTGCCGCACCATGTGGGGTTTGTGACGCAGGATGTGCAGTTGTTTCAGACCTCGGTGCGCAACAATTTGACGTTTTTTAATAGGCACATCGGCGATCGCACCATTCTGCAAACTCTGGAGGAGCTGGGCCTGATGCCCTGGCTGGAGGCGCTGCCTGCGGGGCTGGATACGGAACTGGGAGCTGACAGCGGCGGGCTGTCGGCGGGGCAGGCGCAGCTGCTGGCCTTTGCGCGGGTGTTTCTCAAAGATCCGGGACTGGTGGTGCTCGATGAAGCGTCGTCGCGGCTCGACCCACTGACCGAGCAGCTGATTGAGCGGGCGGTGGATCGGCTGCTGGAAAACCGCACGGGCTTTATCATCGCCCACCGGCTCAAGACCTTGGAGCGAGCCGACCAGATTTTGATTTTAGAGCAGGGGCAGGCGGTGGAGTACGGCGATCGCACCTCCCTGACCCAAAATCCCAGCTCTCGCTTTGCCCAGTTGCTGAAGCTGGGGAATGTCGCAGAATCTGAAATTTCTAACCCTCCGCAACAGCGGTAGGTCATCGATCTCGAATAACTATTGAGAACTGATGCCAACTAGCGATAAGATTTCAGCATCCTCTCTCACATCTGATGCTTTGGATGTAGGTTGCCGGGGTTGCTCAAAAGGCTGTCTGCAAGAGATTGTCGGCTGGCGTTTGGGCAACTCCGTTTTATCGCTATACCGTTGTTCTAACCGCCGTCATGCCCATTACCTTGTCCCAAGCTGACTACGCGAACTGGCTCAACGAGGCCACCTGCACCCCCACAACAGAGGGCGAAGTAACGACTTATCCAGCCACCTTGGGGCGAGGGCAACAGCGCTATGTGGCACTCCGCGAGGGGATCGATCTCGGTATCGAAGACCTTTGGCTCAACGACGATTTAGAGATTCAGCATTGCGATCGCACCCATCCTCTAGAGTTCACCTTTGAGCAGGTACAGAGCGGCGGCAAAAGCAGCCAGCGCTACGATTTCTTTGGCAGCGGGTTGGCCCCGGCTGAGGTCTGGCGGGTGCCCGGTCAGCGGCGCATCGTGAGCGTCAACGTGCATATCGACCCCAGCGTCTTTCACCAGTGGATCGGGAAATCTGGCGACGATCTCCCAGACCTGCTGCGCCCTGCGGATCAACACTATCTGGAGCGCTCGGGCATCCCAACCGCCGCGATGCAGATGGCGGTGCAGGCAATACTGCGCTGTCCGTTTCAAGGCCTGACTCAGCGGCTCTACCTGGAGAGCAAAGTGTGGGAGCTGATGGCGCTGTTGATTGAAGACCTGCAAACAACGCCCGGCAACGTTGGCCCACCAGCCCTCAAACCCGACGATGTAGAGCGCATCCACTACGCCAGCAAGCTGCTGCGCCGCCAGATCACCCAGCCCCCCACGCTGATTGAGCTGGCGCGGGCCGTGGGCATCAATGACCACAAGCTCAAGGTGGGCTTTCGCCAGGTGTTTGGCACCACGGTGTTTGGCTACCTGCACGAGCACCGCATGGAGCGATCGCGCCAGCTGCTCGAATCGGGCGATCTCAGCGTCACTGCCGCCGCCGAGGCCGTGGGCTTTGCCAGCCGGGGCCACTTTGCCGCCGCCTTTCGCCGCAAGTATGGCGTGAATCCGGGGGTGTATGCGCGGGAGAAAAGGGCGTAGAGGGTGGATGGGTAGGTGGGTAGGCGGGTGGTTGAGATTTCCCTATCTCATCAATACTAGTTTCGTCCACTCTCCTACCCGCCCACTCTCCAACTTGCTCCAAAAACTCCGGAATGTGATCGCAAAAACTCCGCCTAGGGATCATCCCTCGCTTTAGCGGCTCCCAACGACCTGTATCTTATTGAGAAGTATTCCTGATTGCCTCGAAGCGATTTGCAGCTAGGGCCTTGTTCTCAACGATTAAACAGGTGGTGTGATGGGAGTTCGATTGCAGCGGTTGGTGTGGTTGGCGGGATGGCTGGCGCTGGTGCCCATGGCGGCTCAGGCCGAAACAGCGTTGCCGCTGGTGGAGGCGGTGCAGCCCAGCAGCCATGCGGCGGATCTCAATCTGGCCCAGGCGGCAACGCAGATTACCGGCGTGCGGGTAGAACCCGACGGTCAAGGAATTCGCCTAGTACTGGATGCCGACGGGGCGCTGGGGAACCCCACCACCTCGGTAGTCGGCAATGCGCTGGTGGCCGAGATTCCCAATGCGGTGCTGGCCCTGCCGGAGGGGGAGAGTTTTGAGCAGTTTGGCCCCGCTGAGGGCATTGCCTTAGTCAGTGTCACCAGCCTGGAGGATAACCGGGTGCGGGTTTCAATCACCGGCAGCGATGGGCCGCCAGCGGTGAATGTGAGCACCGGGGCGGCAGGGCTGATACTGGGCATTCTGCCTGGCCTAGGCTTGGCGACCGGGGAGGAGGAAGTCATCCGCATTGGGGTGACGGGGGCTGGCGATGAGGGCTACGCGCCGCGCGACTCTAGCACGGCCACCCGCACCGAAACGCCCCTGCGCGATATTCCCCAGTCCATTCAGGTGATACCTCAGGCGGTGATTGAAGACCGCGATGCGCGGGAGTTGGGCAATGCCTTGGAAACCGCAGCTTCGGTGGCGTCAAACGGCGGGCGGGGGCTGAGCGTCTTTGGCCCAGGCTTTCTCATTCGCGGCTTTGAGACCCGAGGGGGCATTTTTCGCGATGGGGTCGAGGCGTTTTCGCTGGGGGCGCTGAGCACCAACGACATCGAGCGAGTGGAAGTGCTGCGGGGGCCAGCCTCGGTGCTGTTTGGCCAGGGTGAGCCGGGCGGCATTATTAACCTGGTGCCCAAGCGCCCGCTGAGCGAACCGCTCTATGACGTTTCTGCGGGAGTCGATAGCTTTAGCAGCTACGACGGAGCGGTTGACCTATCGGGGCCAATTACCAGTGACAGCACCCTCCGCTACCGGCTGAACCTGTCCTACGAAAACTTCAATAGCTTTCGCAATTTGGTAGATGGTAACCGTCTGCTGATTTCGCCGATCATCACCTGGGATATTGGCCCCAGCACGTCGCTGGATGTGTACGGGCAGTATACGAGCGATCGCGAAACCATCGACGAAGGTTTGGTGGTGGGTGCCAATGGCATTATTGATCTGCCGCGCGATCGCTTTTTGGGCGAAGATTTTGGCGAATTTTCCCAAACCCAGTTCAACCTGGGCTATCGCCTCAACCACGAGATGAACGAAAATCTCGCCCTGCGCCATACCCTTCAATACCAGCAATATTCGCCCCGCCGATATGCCCCGCTGTTTGACTCACTGGATGAAACAACAGGCGAGCTGGGGCGATTAGCCTACTTTGCGGGTGGCACCTACCAGCGCTTTTTTACTAATGCCGAGGTGGTGGGTCGATTCAGCACGGGCTCACTCAACCATGAGGTGCTGTTTGGCGTTGAATATCGCAATACGCTGGAGCAGCCCGAGTTTCAATTTAGCAATTCCTACAACTCCATCAATATTTTTGACCCGGTCTACACCGGCACTCCCTACGCCATTGAGCCTGAGTTTTTTCGGGATGACACGATTAGAACCCTGGGCATTTACCTGCAAGATCAGGTTGAAATTTTGCCCAACCTCAAGCTGCTAGCCGGAATTCGGTATGACGCCGCTGACCAGTTCCGCACTACCCAAGATATTGGTCAACCCCGCGAAGAATTTAGCCAGTCAGACAGCGCCTTTTCGCCTCGAATTGGCATTGTCTATCAACCGATTGAGCCGGTGTCGCTCTATGCGTCGTACACCACCTCATTTCAGCCTTCCTTTGGGGCGAGCCGCAACACCGACGACTCCACCTTTGACCCCGAACGGGGGCGACAGTTTGAAGTGGGGGTCAAAGGTGACCTTACCGAGAACCTGAGCTTTACGGCGGCCCTATTCGACATTCGCCGTCAGAATGTGCAAACTACTGACCCTAATGATCCGCTGTTTACGGTGCAGACCGGCGAAGTGGCGAGCCGAGGTTTTGAACTGGGCCTAGGCGGCGAAATTTTGCCGGGGTGGAACCTCACTGCCAACTACACCGCGCTGGATGCATTTGTCAGCCGAGACAACACTATTCCGGTGGGCAATAGTTTGGCCAACGTGCCTGACAACCAGTTCAGTCTGTGGAGCACCTACGAAATTCAGGAGGGCAATTTAGAGGGTCTCGGCTTTGGCTTGGGGCTTAACTATGTCAGCTTACGAGCGGGCAATTCTGATAACAGCTTTACTCTGCCTAGCTATTTTCGCACCGACGCGGCGTTGTTTTACCGACGCAATAACTGGCGGGCACAGCTCAATGTTGAAAACCTTTTCAATACTCGCTACTTCACCTCGTCGGATCAGTTTTTGGGGGTAACTCCCGGAGCGCCGCTGACGGTGTCCGCCCGAGTGGGGGTCGAGTTTTAGGAGAGTAGACCGTTAATGGCAAGCTGCATGGATGAGGTGAGACAGTTGAGTTTACGAGTTCTACACCAATGGGGAATTAACTTTTGCTTGGCGCTGGTGACCTTAGGGTTAGTGGTTGCCTGCCAGAGGGGAGAATCAACCATCGGCCAACAGACTGCGGTGGATTGCACTGAGGTTGAACATGCAGCTGGAACGACCTGTGTGCCCAAGACCTATGAGCGGTTGGTGACACTGGATGGGGTGACGTTTGAGTATGCGATCGCATCTGGTCTCTCACCCATTGCTACAGCCGTAGGCGG
Source organism: Nodosilinea sp. LEGE 07088 (assembly GCF_015207395.1). GTDB lineage: Bacteria > Cyanobacteriota > Cyanobacteriia > Phormidesmidales > Phormidesmidaceae > Nodosilinea. The sequence goes on along the minus strand of NZ_JADEWX010000006.1, from coordinate 29,075 downwards.
CTTGATGGAGCACATGGCTGAGCAAGTGGCCCAGGTCGAGAACGTAGGGCAAACGGGAGAACCTAATCTAGAGGAGGTGCTGGCACTCAAGCCCGATCTAATTGTGGGGCTTGATAATAATCAGGCGGCCTATGCCCAGGCTACTCAAATTGCGCCGACGCTCATGTTTAGCTTTGAGCACAGTGGTCAGTGGAAAACGCTGTTTCAGCAGATGGCGGCGGCTCTGGGGCAAGCGGATGCGGCGCAGCAGACAATGGCCGATTACGATGCCAGAACGGCAGACTTTAAAGTTCAAATGGGCAATCGCCCAAACGACCTTGAGGTATCGGTGGTGCGAATTTATCCTGACACCATTAATCTATACCTGCGCGATTCGTTTGTGGGCACCGTGTTGCAAGATGCGGGGCTGGCCCGCCCGACAGCTCAGGATATTGGAGCAGATGAGGCAACGGCCCTTTTCGACAACCCTATTCAAACCAGCATTAGCCGAGAGCTGCTTGGGCAGGCCGATGGCGATGTCATTTTTCTCTGGACCGGCGAGAACACCCCCGAAGCGACGGCAACGGCCCAGCAAAAACTAGAGACGTTGCGACAAGACCCGCTCTGGCAACAGCTCAAAGCGGTGCAGGCTGGGCGTGTCTATGCTGTACCCAGCTATTGGATTGGCAGCGGCCCGATCGCCGCCAATGCCATTCTGGATGACCTGTTCAAATATCTTGTGGAGCCATCGTAGGCATGCCTGACCAGTTGATTGTTTGCAAAAGCTGCGGTTTTTCGGCAGATGAAGAGAAGCGCGATGGGGAGACGGGCGGGGAGCACTTGCTGAAGCACCTGGAGGCGCTACATTCGCAGTGGGCTCGCAAGGGTGAGCTGGCGATCGCGACTACTGGGTGCCTATGCATTTGCGAAAAGGCCTGCGCGATCGCCTACGTAGGCACAGGCAAACCCACCTATCTCTTTGCCGACCTTGATCCCGCCACCTGCGCCGCCGATCTGCTCACTGCTGCTGAGCTATATCTCGACAGCAAAGACGGCATGGTGCCCTGCTTCAAGTTGCCTGATAAGCTTCAGTCTCACAGAACAGCGCGAATTCCGCCCGCGCCTTAGAAGTGGTAGGCGGTTAGTAGGTTGTATTGTTGGGTTTCCTTTGTCAACCTAACCTACAAGAGATCTGCGATCGCACTCAATGTATAGCGGATGAGGGATGAAGCAATCGCTGTTGCTGCTTACGCTAATAGTTAAGCGCTCATGGGAGCCGACGTAAAAGAAGTGGTTTTATGACTGAGAATCAACATAACGATCCCGACAACGCCCAATCCACTGATGCGGAAACCTTCGACGCCCGTGACCTAGTCAATAAGGGCGGCTACGACAAAGACCCCCGAGAAATTATTGCGAATCCTGCTGTCACCCCTCAGATGCCCTACGAGCGCCGCGACCAAGACGGCGTAGGTATGGGTCAAGTCGATGACAAAGACTCTGAATAGTTTCATTGCGGTCTTTAGAACTAATGGCGATAAACGCTAGGTAATAGATTGGCACCGACCAATCCAATTTTTTGCCCACCATCAACCCAACCTATAAGAGATCTGCGATCGCACTAATTTCATAGATCGTTGTGCCCCCAATCGTTTTGAAGTGCAGCAGCGCGGTGTTTCCATCCAAAATTCAGTTTATCGCGATTCCGTTGGTATATTTTTTCCTCAATCGCTGGTGCTCCAAGTATTACAATTTGATAGTTGGAGAAGAGAAGCAGAACTCGATGTTCTGGAACAGTTTTAAACCTAGCAAGCTCATTCTCAAGATCAAGCATTAACCGGGAAGCGAACTTCCAATTCGCGCACTGTTCAGCTTGATCGTACAAAATTGTTACTGAAAAGATTGCAAGAACACCGCGAAGTAGAACGTCTTTACCCTGACCATCTGCTAGAGGTACTATAAGAAACGTGCAAAGTAAGACGAGGATGATTATGAACCAAAGAGTTTTCTGAGCTTTCTCTGCACATGCTGCATATAGAGTAGCGTTGAAAAACGCGTTTTCTTGAATCATCCAACGTAATTGCGAAGTTCCGTCACCACTGTTTGGTAGTGTGTATTCACCTGATGCACTTACTGACCTTACTTTTTGGGCACAATTTTTGTGAATTTTCACTGGAACTTTTGAGAATAGATATGACGCATCAAACTGGTCACTATTCATAGAATAAGCTTTTGCGAGCATTGCAATCCTGTGAAGTGAATGACCTAAAAAGTTATGCCGATTTGCAAGCAGGCGTAGCACAAATGCAGTTACACCTGAAATAAGGCTAATGACCGTCATCACATAGACAACATAACCTGTAGTTATAAGTGAAATTATAGTAGCTGTGAAGAAAATAATGTGGGCATCAAAGCGCCAACGCTCAAAAGTTTGAACTGTACCAAATAATTCAAATGCAATTGTCTCAACTAATCGCGACGATTCATCAGCAGTTGTTGATTCGCTCTTCATTGTTGTGTGTTCCACCATTTCTTCCGACGTATAGCTCAGCCTTTATCCCCTACTTACGAACATTTTTTATGAAACTTACCTGCTTTTGGCGCTAGGTTGTACAGTCTGCCAATTATAAGTGATTGACGGCAAAAGGAAAATAGCTCCTGGGTTTTGAACGCGGCAGTAGCGCATGGATAGATAGGAAAATTTGTGTGTTTAGGGCAGGTTGTCGAGTAAGAAGACTATCAGGGAAATTGGGTTAAGCTGGCGCTCCGCACATCCGAAAATAGCTAAATGGTATTGCTTTAGAAATGAATGCCCACCATGCTAAAGCAACTACTAGAAACAAAACTGTAGCTAAAAAACTAAGAGGAACTTTGTCTCTAAATAATCCGAAGTGCTTTTGCTCATCCACCCAATCAATCTGATATTGCCAGAAAAATTTATAGTGCGTATACCAGTCGCTGAACAAAATTTGTTTGCTTATACTTAGCTGATAGTATTTAGCCTCAACCTCCGTTAACTGCTTCAAGATCTCATTCAAAGCTTCATCGTCAGCTTCTTTAGCGTAGTAGTACAGTTTTTTAAGATCATTGAAAAGCTGAATAAGTTCTATACCTACCTTTTCATATCTATCTTTTTGTGAGTCATACAAAGAGATGTATAAGCCAATGATGCCAAGAATCAAGAGTGATGCAGATAGAGTTTTGCTTGAAAGACCATCAAAAGCAAGAGAATAAATGCCGACGGTTATGGAGAAAAATCTTATTAATCCTGGAGCTTTAACAACGATATCAAATGTTGCCATGTGCTTTTTAGCTCCGAAGCCAACATTATAGGCTGTCTCTGCAATTAACTTCAGAACGTTATCCTTACTCATAAACCTACTCAATTGGTACGTCAATTCTATCTTTTGCTATTACAACATTGTCTTTGACGGCGTAGCACTCAACTATGTGTTCACCCCTAAAATTTGTATGTTCTTTGTTTCTTTCAAATCCTAAGTCAGGAAAAATTTGCCCTCTGACAATATCTCTCCTCCTTGCTTCATCACCACGATTAAGAACTTTCCAGTAAATAGAGTATTTCCCATTAATATCATGCTCCTTTACATAGAAGCTGAGATCTTTGGTTCTGGCGAGGCGAAAATTTTTCCTGAGAAAATCAGATAGTTTATGCTCTCTGAAACCATCTTGAGATACATCACAATCGATTGTTATATTATGGCGAATATCAATCGAAAACAAATCTTCTATAAATTGCTCTGTATTTCTCCAGGTAGGCTGAGCAAAAGAACTGGCGTCAATATTGGTTATAGGTCTACTTGGGAAAGGTCTACCGTAAATCTTTTTCCACTTGCCATAAGCGATATCTTTCTCGCTGGCTTCTATTGCTTTTATGCATAGTTCGTACGCTTTTTTAGCTTTTCGCTGAAATTTTTTCTTTACTCTAACTCTCTGGTTGCTTCCAAGAGCTGCATAATAATCTTGATTTGGTTGATTCATTAAGTATTCAAAAAAGTCTCGACTCATTACATCATAAAAACCATAACCCTTGTCGTCATAATAAGCTGTTGACTTCAAAAAGTTATAAGCTAATGTATCAATTAGCAATCCTCCCATGCCAATGCCATGCTTGTTTTTCCAAGCTCTAGCCATTTTGCAAAGTCTTCTAAGATTCCCATTTGTCTGACTATCTGAACTTGATATTGCCTTAATTTCTTCGCGTGGCTTTGTTGTTTTCCAGATTCCACCATCGTAACTATCAGGATACTTAAAGCTCTCGTCATCCTGCTCAAACACTGGCTGAACTTCAATATAAAAGTTCGTGTATTGAACGCATACTACAAGGCGATCTATGAAAACCTTAGTTTTAGGATATCTACCCTTGATAGCGTCTTTGGCATCGCATAGAAGCTGATATTGCTTTCCGTCTTTATATTCGCTCCATAATCCTTTCGGCATAATGTAGAGCATGTCTAAGTCCGAAATTCCATTGATTGCGGTATATCGACCAATCGAGCCTACTTTCAGTGAGTTTGCTGTCTTTGAATCCGTTCCTCGAAACTTTTTGTTCAAGGAGGCCGTTACTTCTCCGTATCTATCACTTATTGTATTAGCGTTACCTATTGATAATTTGCCGATAAAATCTTCAAAGACTGTTGATATGGTCAATTTATGAGCCTCTTTTTTTAAGCTTATTCAGTTATTTCAAAAATTAGTATAATCCATCAATGCTAGTCCTATTCTGTTGTTAATTGTGCTTTTTACTTGCCTTTAATCCTTAAAGATAAAACGTTTATCTCCTGCAAGAGGGTAAGTTGCTCGACTAATAGTCTTATCTAGCAAGTCTCTGCTACGCCACCTGCGGTAACTTCAATCGGTAAGCTAGACGCTGCTCCACGGTTGACGGGGAGCTTTTGTACCACTATCCTCTTACATTAAGCCGTTCAGCAGAGCGGTGGCCACACAGAACTCGAAAACTTTAGCGCTGCCTGAAGGTGCTAGTAACACCAACAGACAGCTAACCCCGCAAATCTAACGCGCAGATTGCGAGGCTAGGTTCATCGTACCCTAGCCCCCTCAGTTTGCACTTCAACTGCGGGTGGCTAGGGTTTTCGCGTTCTGTCTTCCTCAACCACAACTGGAGACAGAACCCATGTTTGAATATCTCGAACCCGATACCAGCGGCGCATCTAATCTTCCGCCGTCTTCGCGCAGCACCCCGCCAGCTCGCCCAGAGCGAGTGCGCCACATGCTCTACGGCAGCCTTGCAGGCATTGATCGCACCATCAAAATCCTCCACGCCCACGGCTACGCCGACCCCAACGACTGGAGCGACCCCATCCCCGTACCGCCCGCCAGCGACACCGTCGGCGCAACCTCCCCAGCGGGAACTGTGTGGATGGCAATTGCCACCAAAACCGTGCTGATTGAGTAACGCGCCCCACCCGCTCCCAATGGCATACCCTTTGCCATTGGGAGCGGCCAACATCAAGCTCACTAACCCCGCAGCTTGGCATATCGAGCAGCCCGTTGAACAAACTAAGCCCGCCGTAAAGCAAAGTGGCACAGCTGTTTAGCTTGCAGGTGCCTATGTAAAACGAAGTGGCACAGCTGTTTAGCTTACAGAGGCCGCTGTTTAGCAAAGTGGCACAACTGTGTAATGCTTTTAAAGGGCAAATTGCCAATTGCAGGCCGCATTATGCCAAATTGACCCAGCAGTTTAGCCCCCAGAACCGCTCTCTACAGAAACTCCGTTGAGTAGCCAAAAATATCCGGCATAGGCTCCTGGGAAAAGCGATGGAGTGGGAGAGTGATGGCTCGACACCCGATTGCTCCATTACCCCGTCACCCCCATGCCCCCCATCACCCACCTGCTCTGGCAGCTAATCCGCTACGCCCAGCGGCTCTACTGGGTTGATACATTGCTGTGGCTGTTCATTCTAGGCTTGCCAGCGGTGCCGGGGCTGATCATTCGCGAATTTTTTGACACCCTCACCGGGGAGTCTCGCTTTGATGCGTTGCCCTGGGTGTGGATTGGACTGCTGCTGGCGGTGGGGCTGGCGCGGGTGGTGGCAATTTTTGTAGGGCGCATCACCAAGACCCAGCACCGCTTTTTGATCAGCGGTCTGGTGCGCCACAACCTACTGCACGAACTGCTCAAACGCCCTGGGGCCGAACTCGCCACAGGTGGAGCCAATGGCCAAAATGCCTCCCCCGGCGAAATTCTTAGCTACTTTCGCGACGATGCGGCCCAGATTGAGGATGTGGTGGTGGGCACCAACGAGATCTTTGCGGCTGGGGTGTTTGCGGTGGGTTCTGTGGCACTGCTGATCAGCGTCAACCCGACGATGACGCTGCTGGTGTTTTTGCCGCTGTGCGCGATCGCCCTCCTTGCCCACCAGGCCGAGCACCGCCTCAAACGCTACCGCCGCGCCAGCCGCCAGGCCACCCAGCGCGTCACTGGGCTAATTGGCGAACTGTTTACCGCCGTACAAGCGGTCAAAGTGGCCGGAGCCGAAGCCCAAATGCTAGAGGAATTGCGGGAACGGTGCGATCGCCGCCGCGACCTGATGGTGCGTGACCAGGTGTTCAGCGCTATCCTCAACTCCGGCTTTGAGAATATCGTCAGCATCGGCACCGGGCTAATTTTGCTGGTTGCCTCCCAGAGCCTCGGTGTCCAGGGCGACCTCACCGTGGGCGACTTTGCTCTGTTTGTCTATTACCTATCCTTCGTCACCTACTTTCTCGCCTTCCTCGGCGGCTTTATCGCCACCATTAAGCAGAGCGAAGTTTCCTTTGAGCGCATGGCGGGGTTGGTTGGTGGTGGAGCTAGAAAACTTGACGAACAAAGTTTTGAGTTCTCAGTTTTGAATTCTCAGTTAAAGGATTCCACTCAAAACTCAAAACTTAAAATTCAAAATTCTCACCCCCTCACCCACCCTCACCCCCTCTACCTCAAACCCATCCTTGGCCTAGAACCGCCGCTGCCTTCGAGGGTAGATGCGATCGCCAACGACCGGCCCATGGCCTCCGTTCCCCTCCACGAGCTGCGGGTCGAGGGGTTGACCTACCGCTATCCCGGCGGTGGCGGCATCAGTGACATCAGTTTTACCCTCACCCAAGGCAGTTTGACAGTGATCACCGGACGGGTGGGTGCAGGTAAAACTACTCTGCTGCGGGTGCTGTTGGGCCTGCTGCCCAGTCAGACCGGTGCGCTCTATTGGAATGGTCAGCCAATTCTCGACCCGTCGAATTTTTTGGTGCCGCCTCGGGCCGCCTATACGTCGCAAATTCCCCAACTCTTCAGCGCCTCGTTGCGAGAAAATCTGCTGCTGGGGCAAGCCGTTGGCCAACAACAGCTTGATCGGGCGATCGCCACCGCCGTCTTTGATCGCGATCTCGCGGCCATGCCCGAGGGGCTAGAAACCCTCATTGGCACTCGCGGCTTTCGACTCTCTGGTGGGCAAAAGCAACGGGCTGCCGCCGCCCGTATGCTGCTACGTCAGCCCGCCTTGATGGTGTTCGATGACCTCTCCAGCGCCCTCGATGTCGAGACCGAACAGCGCCTGTGGGAGCAATTGTTTACCCCATCCACCCATCCACCCATCTACCCATCCACTCTTTCCCCTACCTGCCTTGCCGTCTCCCACCGTCCCTCAGTGCTCGATCGCGCCGATCAAATTCTGTTTTTAGAGAATGGGCGCATTGAGTCTGTAACGTAGCTGTAATTTTGAGGTTTAACCACGATGGCCGCCGAAAAAGCTTGGTGGATTTTTGCCCTACTTTCTGCCTTCTTTGCCGCATTGACCACTATCTTTTCAAAAATTGGCGTTGAAAACATCAACTCCAATTTGGCCACGGCTATTCGCACGGTGGTGATTTTGGCGATCGCCTGGGGAATTGTTTGGGCCAATGGACAAGCGCAAGGGCTGTTGACCATCTCACCCAAGACGATGCTATTTCTGGTGTTGTCGGGAGTGGCTACCGGGTTGTCGTGGCTTTGTTATTTCAGAGCCTTACAGCTAGGCAATGCCTCTTTAGTCGCGCCTGTAGATAAGTCGGGATTAACTTTGGTGCTGTTGCTGTCTGTTGTGTTTTTGGGCGAGCCGTTAACGCTCCAGGTTGTAGTGGGCACGGCGTTGGTGTTAGCTGGAACCTTGGTTTTAGTCCTGTGATGAGAATCTGTGCGGGTTGGCCACTTTAGTTGAGAGCAGGTCGCATTAAAGCTAAGCTGAGAACTGAGCGCACTGGTGGTGTGTGGTTGTTGGCGTTCAACTCTGTCCATGACTTTGATGCTTTCGGAAGCCAATTATCGTGAGCTGTGCCAGTCCTCACAGGCCTTGGGAGTCAGCCTTCATAGCCCTGTCAGTCAGCGAGAGACCCGGCATGAGGTGCCGTCGCTGTTGGGGCGGGGCAGCACTCGGTGCTGTGAATTGTCGCCAGGGGTCTGGCTCGATCTGATTGATAAGGAGTTCACGCAGCCCTGGGCGCTCAGTGTGGCAGAACACGGGCATTTGGTGCAAATCACGGTGTTGCTGTCGGGGGCCATTGACTTTGACGGTGTCTATCCGACTTTGGATGCTGGCCAAAGTTATGTTTCTGGCAGTGGCCGCTCACGGGGGTATGTGGCGCGGTATGGGCGATCGCCCCAGCTAAAGGGCATTAATATTCACCTCGACCCCAAGGTGATGCAACCGTTTCTCGCAGAGCATGGCACCCATCTACGCCCTACCTTGCTGAAAACGGATGAGTGGAAATCAGCTTGGTTTCCCGATGTCACCCCAGCGATGCGGACTGTGGCGCAGCAAATGCTGCAATGCCCCTTCCACGGGGTAACGCGCCGATTTTTTCTCCAGGCTAAGGTGTTTGAGCTGCTGGCGCTTCAGCTCGACGGCATGATGGCTGACCAGGGAGCACCACCGCTGCCCACCACGCTCAAGCCTGTGACTGTCGAGCGCATCTACGAAGCGCGGGCAAGGCTAGTGGCTCGGCTCGAAAATCCGCCGTCTATTTCAGAACTGGCGCAGCAGGTGGGGGTGAGCGATCGCACTCTCCGTCGAGGCTTTCGCGAACTGTTTAGTATCTCAGTAATTGGCTATCTCACTCAGCAGCGCCTCAACCAGGCCGAACACCTGCTCCGGCAGGGCAACTACACCGTTGCTGAGGTCGCCAACAGCGTGGGCTTTACCCACCTGGGCCACTTCGCCGCCGCCTTTCGCAAGCAGTTTGGCGTGAGCCCAAGAGAGTGGGTAGGTGGGCGGGCCGGAGCGTCGCATCCAACCGCCTAGGACTTCCCTCACCCAAAAGTCCGTTTTTGGATCGCTGAGGCCGTTTTTGGATAGACGGGGCTATACGCAACTGCCTACACTAATTGCTCTTGAGCAATCAAGAAAGATTCGCAACAAGAGTTGCAGTGTGGGAGGACGTGACATGACAGTGCGATCGGTGCGGTTTGGGTTGATGATGGCCCTAGCTGGGGGGCTAGTTGGTTCGGCGGCGATGCCGCTGGGGGCTCAGGCGATGCTTGCTGAGCCGTTGCTTACCCCTGAAGCCGTGCCGTTGGGCCAGGCAGCATCGCCAGTGCAGGTGACGGGGGTGCGGCTAGAGCCAGGGGCGGCTGGGGTAGAGATTATTTTGGAGACGGCGGGCGGTGCGATCGCAGCTCCCAGCCTGCAAACCACAGGCAATGCGCTGATTGTTGATATTTCCAATGCGGTGCTGGCCCTGCCCGAGGGGCAAGAGTTTCAGCAGATCAGCCCCACCGCCGATATTGCCTTTGTCAGTGTTATCCAGATAGGTGACGATCAGGTGCGAGTGGCGATTACGGGGGTAGATGCGCCGCCAACCGCTGAGGTACAGCCTGCTTCGCAGGGGCTACGGCTGACGGTGCTGCCCGGCATTGCTGGCACCACGGCCCAAACAGAAGCGCTTCAGATTGTGGTGTCGGCGACGCGCACCGAAGAGGCCGTGACAGACATTCCGCGATCGGTCACGGTGATTGAGCGCGAGCAGATTGAGCAGCAGACTCAGGTGTCACGCGGGCTGGGGGATATTTTGGGCCAACTGGTGCCTGGCTTGGCCCCAACGACCGGCAGCGCCAGCCAGTTTGGCCAGGGGTTGCGAGGGCGCAACGTTTTGGTGCTGATTGACGGTGTGCCCCAGACCACCAACCGCAGTGCTTTTCGAGATTTGCAGACCATTGACCCCAGCGCCATCGATCGCATTGAGGTGATTCAGGGGCCAACGGCGATCTATGGCGACGGCGCAACCGGCGGGGTGATCAACATCATTACCCGTGGCCCCGCCGCCGAGAGGGTGGTGCGACGCACTCGCCTGGGCCTGACCACCGACTTCGACAACGTCTCCGATAGTTTTGGGGCCACGGTCGAGCAGTATGTGGGCGGTCGGGTTGAGGATATGGACTACGCCTTCACGGTGTCCTACGACTACGCTGGGGGGTTCTTTGACGCGCTGGGCGATCGCATTCCTTCTGACCCCAATGGCCAGGGAGGACTATCTGACACGGGCAGCCTCAATATTTTGGGCAAAATCGGCGTAGACTTCGCTGAAAACCAGCGCCTTCAGCTCACCCTCAACCACTATGAAGCGATCCAAACTACCGACTTCACGGTTGACCCAATCATTGCGGCGATCGCAGGCCGACAGCGATCGCGCGCCATTGCCGGGCTTGACCTCGATACCCCCCAAACCAGCAACAACACGCTGCTCAGCCTCGATTACAGTCACAGCAACGTGCTCAACGGCGATCTCCAGGGGCAGCTTTACTACCGCGATTATCTGACACGGTTTTTCCCCTTCGATGGCCGCACCTTTGCCAGCCTTGGCAATGCCATTTTTCAGTCTGAAGTTAACTCGGTAGAGTGGGGCGGGCGGCTACAGTTTGATACGCCCCTGGCCGAAGACGACACCCTGCACCTGCTGTGGGGGGCCGACTACAACAACGAGCGCACCGCTCAGCCGGTGAATATTTTTGACCCTGCCCCCTTTGATGCCAGCGGCGGTCTGGTCTACCGCACCACGGGCCAGCGCACCTGGGTGCCACCCCTCAACCAAGATAGCCTGAGGCTGTTTGCCCAGCTCAACTGGCAGGCCAGTGATCGCATCACCCTGTTGGGCGGCATTCGCCACGAGCGGGTCGGCCTCACGGTCGATGACTTCACCACCCTGGCGGGCAATGCCGTGCAGGGGGGCGACTTAGCCTACGATGCCACGCTGTTTAACCTGGGCGGAGTGGTCGATCTGACCGACAACATTGGGGTGTTTGCCAACTTTGCCCAGGGGTTCTCACTGGCCGATGTGGGTCTGGTGCTGCGCAATGCCCCAGCGGGCTTTTCGGTGGCGACACTGCGACCCGAGGCCCAGCGCGTCAACCACTATGAAGTCGGCGTGCGCGGCAATTGGGAGGGCATTCAGGCATCGCTGGCAGGGTTCTACAACTCCTCTGAGTTAGGCACCACCTTCACGGCCCCTGGCGAAATTTTGCGCGCCCCAGAACGGATCTATGGAGTAGAAGCCACTGTAGATGCTCAGCTGAGCGAAAGCTGGCTGCTGGGCGGCACGGTGAGCTGGTCAGAGGGGAGCATTGACCGCACCAATACCGGCACCTACACCCCCCTCGACGGCTTTCGCATTGCGCCGCTGAAGCTCACGGCCTATGTGGAAAACCAAACTACCCCCGGCTGGCGTAACCGATTGCAGGCGCTCTATTCGGGCGATCGCGATGTGTTTGCCAACGACGCCGTCTTTGGCCAGCGCGCCGTTAGCAGCTACTTCACCGTGGACTATATCAGCCAGCTGAATGTCGGCCCCGGCACCCTCGAAATTGGGATTGCCAACCTGCTCAATACCGACTATTTCCCAGTGGTGTCTCAGCTCCAGCCCAGCGAGTTGAGCAATGCGGCGGCGCGGGGCCGGTTCTTGCGACTCGGGTATTCGTTTGAGTGGTAAGTGTTGAGCGTGGTGGACTCTCTCAGAGTCCACCACGCTAGGGCTTCTAAGGCTGCAAGTACTGCTCCAAATCATCCAGCAGCAGATGGGCGGCCTGAATGCCTCCGGCGGTAGTCCATACCGCGTCGCTGACGGCGTGGGCATTACCGGTCTGAACCACCGCTAGCTGCTGCCACAGAGGGTGACTCAGCCAGGGATTAGTCACGGTGCTGGGCGCTTGGCCGTCGTTTTCTCCGGTGTAGGTGAAGTAGAACAGCGCATCGGCCTCCATCTGCGGGATTTGCTCAAAGGAGACCTCTTGGGCAAATCCTTCCTCGCCTTGGCTGGGGGGCCGTTGCAGCCCTACCTCCTGCACAATTTGGCCGGGGAAAGAGTCGCTTAGATAGACGCGAGCCGCCCCCGGTAGAAACCTTACTAGGGAAACCTGAATGTCTTGCTCGGTGAACTGCTGGCGCAGTTGAGCGACCCGCGCGTCCCAATCGGCCAAAAGTTTCTCAGCTTCAGCGTCGCGGTTGAGGGCTTGACCATAGAGGCGCAGGTTGTCTTGCCACGATTCACCGATGGTTTCTGAGAAGACCGTGGGGGCGATCACGCTCAACTGCCCATAAATCTGCCCCTGCCGCACCTGGCTACCCAAGATCAAATCGGGCTGCAAGGCGACAATTTGCTCTAGGCTGGGCTGCAATTCATCGCCGACCACGGGCACCTCGGCCATAGCGTCGGCCAGGTAGTCGTAGTAGGGCTCCCCCGACCACGACTTGACGGCACCCACCGGAGTGAGCCCCAGGGCCAGCACCATATCGGTGGCCTCATTCGTCAACACCACCACCCGCTGCGGCTGGCTGGGGACAGCGGTATTCCCCATGGCGTGCGCCACGGTGCGTCGATAATTTTCCTGCGGTGACAAGACGGGGGGCGGACTGGGTTGGAGAGACGAAGACTGGCCAGCACAACTGGCTATCAGCCAGCCCATCACAAAAATTTGGCAAGTAAGTCGGATCTTCATGTCATCTACTGTTGCAGGACAGGCACTCGCCAGGGAAAGCGCCAACTTAGGATCAACCGGTTCCTAAAAGACAGTTGCCTTGGGAGATTGGCGGCTCGGTCTTCGCTCAAATGGCAATCAGTCTCATTTAGGCTGGTAAATTATTATCAGCCATTTCTGTCGTCACCTCAATGCCTATCACCCTGTCGCAACACGATTTTTGGTCACTTATCAAGCAACCTGCCAACGTTGACTCCGACAACGACTGGGCCGGTGGCGAGGCGGGCGAACAGACCTGGGCCTATCCCCAGCAGTTTGGACAGGGCTATTTTCGCGAAATTCAGCTGAGGCCAGGGCTGCACCTGGAAATTAGCGATGTACAGCACCATACGCCCGTGGTTGTGGACTGCGGCGATCGCCCCCACCCGGTAGAAATCCACTTTGATATCCGCGACGATAGCCCCAAAAGTGCGAGCACCGCAGGCCAGCACTGGCTTTACAGCAGCGGTTTGGCCCCTGCCAAGCAGATCTGCCACGATCCTCATCCCCGCAGTCTCTCCCTCAGCGTGCACCTTGAGCCAGCCCTAATTCACGCCTTGCTGGGAGAAACGGCGATCGCCACAATACCTGGCCTTGGCCCTTTGCTGAGACCCGTCGATCAGCCCTACGCCAGCCAGGGCTGTCGCACCTCCCCAGCGATGACGATGGTTTTGCAGCAGATCCTCACCTGTTCCTTTGCAGGGCCAATGCGACAACTCTTTTTAGAAGGCAAGGCGCTAGAGCTGATCGCCCTCACCATCCAGGCTGTGACTCCGCCCCAGCCATCGGCCAGCCAACGGCTCAAGCCCGACGATATCGATCGCATTCACCAGGTCAAAGACATTCTCCTGCAAGATTTAGCCCATCCCCCTTCGCTCATTGGCCTGGCGCGCCAGGTGGGCCTCAACGACTGCACCCTCAAGCGCGGCTTTCGGGCGGTCTTTAACACCACCGTATTTGGCTATCTGCAAGCCCAGCGCCTTGACCAGGCCCGGCTTTTGCTGCTCGACGGGCAGCTCAATGTGCAGCAGGCCGCCAGTGCCGTCGGCTACCACAGCCGCAGCCACTTCACCGCCAACTTTCGCCAACGGTTTGGGGTTAGCCCGAGGGAGTTGCTGGCCCAAAACTATTCCCTAGCGGGTACATCTTATTCCCGCTAGGGCGCATCGACACTTTCGGTGGCGCACCCAAACTCTGTATGTTGTTGAGAAAGATTCTTGTTTAGCTGGCGACAGTTTATTCTGTCGCCGCGCAATCGTGGTGGGAGTGAAATGCAGATACAGCGTGTTCTTTGGACGGCAGGTTTGGTGGTAATAGCGGTGGCCCCAGCGGTGATGGCGGCACCCTTGACGGAGGCTACCTCAGTAAGCGACGAGTTGGCAGAAACCAGCGCGACAACCCAAATCGCCCAAGACAGCCCGGTGGAAATTACTGCGATTCAGGTTGTAGAAACAGATGCCGGGCCACAGTTGGTGATTGAAACAGCGTCAGGGGAGGTGCTCACCCCGACCTCCTCAACGGCGGGCAATGCCCTGATCGTTGATTTGCCCAATGCGGTGCTGGCGCTGCCCGATGGGGCCGAGTATGAGGCGTTTAGCCCCGCTGAAGGCATCGCCTATATCAGTGCCACGGCGCTGGATGAACGCACGGTGCGTATAGCCATCACCGGCACCGATGCGGCCCCCGAGGGGGAAGTGAGTCGCCAGGTTAACGGGGTGAGCATTGGCCTGACCCCTGGCATCGCTGGAGCGGCTGAGGCGGCTCCCCTGCGGGTAGTCGTGTCAGCCACTCGCAGCGAGGAGGAGGCAACGACAGTTCCCCGCTCTGTGACTGTCATTACCCAGCAGGAGATTCAGCAGCAAACCTCGGTCAGTCGAGATCTGAGCGATATTTTAGGGGCGTTGGTGCCGGGTTTTGCGCCGTCCTCCGAGCGGGCGTTTACGGCAGCCTCGCTGCGGGGACGAAACGCCGTCATTTTGATTGATGGGGTGCCGCAGAATGTCAACGTGCGCGACTTTGACCGGGAGCTGCGTACCCTCGACCCCAGCATCATTGAGCGCATTGAAGTGGTGCGCGGCCCCAGCGCTATCTATGGAGGTGGGGCGACCGGCGGCATCATCAACATCATTACGCGGCAGCCCGATGAGGCCGACTTTAGTGCCACCTCAGAGGTGAGCGTCAATTCTGCCCTGGGGAGCTTGCAGGGCGAGAGTTTTGGCTACTTTGTTCAGCAAACGGTTTCGGCCCGCGATGGCAATGCCGATATTTTGGCTTCGTTGTCGCGGGCTGATACGGGGGCCTCGTTTGATGGGCAGGGCGATCGCATTCCCACTATTCAAGGCACCGATGAGAGTGAGAATGTGTCTCTCTTTACCCGGCTGGGCTATAACCCTGACGAAAACCAGCGGCTTCAGTTTTCGCTCAACTACTACCGCGAAAGCCGCAACAGCGACGTGATTGCCGACCCCAGCGTTGACGATGAGCCCGGCGAGCAGAAGGCGCGGGCCTTACGGGTGGGGCAGCTGAGCTTTCCCGAAGGGGGTGGCCCCCAGGCCGATCGCAACGTGATTCTAAACCTCAGCTATCGCCACGACGATATTTTGAACGGTAGCCTCGACAGCCAGCTTTACTTCCGCGACAACTCAAGCCGCAGCGACCCCCGCGATCGCCGCCCCCGACCCTTTGGCATTTTTCAAGGAGAGCTAGAGTCCCAAAACTGGGGCGGACGGCTCGCCCTCGATACGCCCCTGGCAGACAGCCTAAACCTGGTTTGGGGGGCTGACTACAACCACGAGACCACTGCCAATATCTATAATCTCTTTGACCCGGTTAGCTTCGACGACAGCAATGGTCGAGTCAACCGACTGATCGAGCGCCGTCCCCTGGTGCCGCCCTACACCCTCGGCAGTCTGGGGCTGTTTTCTCAGCTCCAGTGGCAGACCACCGACTGGTTGCAGCTGTCGGGGGGCGTACGCCACGAGCGCATTGGCTTCTCAGTGGGCGACTACACCACCTTTTTTGGTGACCCGATCGCGGGGGGCGATCGCAGCTTTAGCGACACTGCCTTTAACGCTGGCGCAGTGGCCGATATCACCCCCGAAATCAGCCTATTTGCCAACTTCGCCCAGGGCTTTTCGGTGCCCGACTTTGGCGCGGTACTGGGCTTTGCCGACCCTGACTTTGCGGTGAATTCAGATGTGCAAGCCAACCAGCCCCAGAAAGTCAGCGAGTATGAAGTCGGCATTCGCGGCAACTGGAACCAAGTTCAGGCCTCAATTTCAGGGTTCTATAACACCTCTGAGTTAGGCTCCACCTTTGTGTTTGATGACGCCACGGGCCTCTACGAACTGGTGCGAGCACCCGAGCGCGTCTACGGTCTAGAGGCCACCCTGGATGTGCAGCCCAGCCCCACCTGGAGCTTGGGCACCACCCTCAGCCTGATCGGCGGTGAAGCCGATGTAGACGACACTGGAGAGTTCGTCGCCATCAGCAGCACCCGCATTCAGCCCCTCAAGCTCACCGCTTACATCGAAAATGAAACCCTGCCGGGCTGGCGCAATCGCCTCCAGCTTCTATACGCGGGCAGTCGCAGCGCTGCCTTTGACGCTGAAATTGACCCCAGCCCGATCAACAGCTATGCCGTGGTGGATTTGATCAGCAGCGTCGATGTTGGCCCCGGCACCTTAGACATTGGCATTGCCAACCTGTTCGATGCGTTTTACTTCCCCGCCTATGCCCAGCGTAGCAGCGGGTTTTCTGAAACCTTCAATAGCGCTGCGTCTGGGCGACGGGTGACCGTGGGGTATCGAGTGACGTTCTAGGAGTAGATGGGTAGGGGGTAGGAGGGTAGGAGGGTAGGGGGTGGATGGGTAAGTAATTGATGATTGGAAGTTTAGAGATGAATAGTCAATGACCCTACTCGTTCACCCTCCCACACGACCTATGAATCTAAAAACTTGGCTACTTCACGGCCTTCTCGTGGTGCTGGTGGCTGTAGGGACGATCGCCTGTCAGACCGCCCCTACAGCCAACTCTACGCCCGCTGACTGCCGCATGGTGCAGCATACCCTGGGGGAAACCTGTGTGCCCATGCAGCCCAGTCGGGTGGTGGCTCTGGATCACACGGCTGCGGGTAATTTGCTGTCGCTAGGGGTGATGCCAGTTGGGGTAGCTAGCAACCTGCTGCCCCAGCTAGCCGAGAGACTGCCGGATGTACCGCGCCTGGGCCAGAGCAATCAGATCAATCTGGAGGCATTGGTGGCTTTACAGCCTGATTTGATTATTGGGGCCGCCTCAGATCTAGAGGGCACCTACGACAAGCTGTCGGCGATCGCCCCTACCGTTGCCTTTGACATGCAGACCACCGCCGACTGGCAGCGACCCTTTCGCTTTCACGCTCAGGTACTGGGGCTAGAGAGCCGGGCAGAGGCGGTGCTCAACCAGTACCAGCAGCGAGTAAAGGCGCTGAGAAACCAAGTGGGCAGCCCGCCTGTACAAGTCTCTCTGGTGCGGGTAATGGCGCAGTCGGGCCAGATCGGCCTGTATCTAAAAAACTGTTTCGGCGGATCTATTTTGGCCGATATCGGCTTTGCCCGGCCCCCCTCCCAGGATAGCGGCACCCTCGAGCAACCGCTGTTTACCAAACTGATTAGCCGCGAAGCCTTGCCTGAGGCCGATGGCGACGTGATTTTGCTCTTCTCCTTTGGAGCTACGCCTGAAATTGCCGCTGCTGCCGAAGCCGAGCTGGAGCGCCTCAAAACCGATCCCCTTTGGCAGTCGCTGCGGGCCGTGCAGCAAAAACAGGTCTATGGGGTGGGGCACTATTGGGGGGCAGGCAACAGCCCCCTGGCGGCGGAGTGGGTATTGGATGATATAGAGCAGTATCTACTGCAAGCTTCTCCCTAACGGTAAGACAACAGAAACCCGGCCAATCAAGACTAATCGCGCAACAGGGGGCGTTTACCTACCCCGATTTGCGGTGGGGACTGATTGCCCGCAGGTTGGGCAGCCCAAAGCCCCCTAGACCCACCAGCACCATGACCAGGGAGCAGCCAACATAGAGCACGGCCATACCTGCGCCAGGGCCGTTACCAAATAGCCCCCCTAGTGGGGCCAAAGAGCCACCGGAGGTTATGGCCGGTTCTAGCCAACGGTCGGCCAATGGCCCGGCGATCAGCGATGCCCCGGCACTCACCCCCTGCAACACCAGCGCATTGGCGGCAAACACCCGGCCCTGATTCTCAGGGGCAATTTTCTCCATCCAGATGGCTGTTTCGGAACTGCCCAGCAGGGGAAAGTTGAGCGAGGAGCAAAACTGGGCAGGCACCCACACGACCGGCGATCGTCCCAAGCCAAATACGGTTTTGCTCAGGCCTGCGCCGATGAACCCCGTCAACATACCCTGCACCCGATGTTTTGGCCCACCCCAGGCGCTGATCATGATCGCCCCAGTCACGCCGCCAATGCCCGCTGCTGTTGCGGTACTAGCCAGCACCTGGGCGCTGCCATTCGAGCGGGCCAAAATCATCGGGTCATAGATAGCACCGCCCAGGTCGTGGAAAAACCAAAACAGGGTACTAATCAGCAGTAAGGCCCGCAAACTGGGCTGTCGCCAAACTTCGCGAAAACCAAAGGTGAGCTTGTCCAGCAGTGTTTCAATTTCGAGGGTGGTTGGGGGCGTAGGCTGGGGAATGGGTCGGAAAAGTAGGATTGCGATCGCCACCCCAAAGCTCACCAAATCAATCCCGATAATGCCCAGTAGTCCGATCAGCGGGTAGAGCACCCCGGCCAGGGCGGGGCCAAAAATAGCCGCCCCGTAGTGTACTGCCGAGTTCATGCTGTTGGCCCGCGTTAGTTGAGCGGGCGGCACCAGGCTAGAAATCGAGGTTTGATAGGCCAAACTTTGAATTTGCCCAAAGCCGCCATTGAGCGTGGTGGCCAGGTATAGATGCCAAATTTGTAGCTGGTCTATTGAGTAGAGCAGGCCAATGCCAATGGTGGAGAGGGCGGCGATCGCATCCCCCAGCATCATCAGGTGTTTACGGTTGAAGCGATCGACAATCAGCCCCGAGACTAGGGTAATCGGGATGCGAGGAAGTTGAGAAAAGAACCCCATCAATGCTAGAGCGGTGGCTGACCCGGTTGCTTCCCAAGCCCAGAGGATGAGGGAAAACTCGGTCATGTAGGTGCCGATGGTCGAGACAAGCTGGCCAAACCAGATGACTGTAAAAGTACGCACGAACTTAATACTTTAGACTTAGAATGCTTCGTCTGAATCAATAAGTTATGAAGGCGGAATTCGAGCGATAAATTCGGTTTTTAAGACCTCTGGAAACTGTTTCCAGGGAATGTTGCCCTTCTTGCTGTCGAGATAGCATGTGCTCAGTTGCAGAACGGCTTCAGCAATTTCGCCATGGTTGCCGTCTTTGACTAAAATTTTTGCCAGGGCGTAGGTTGGCTTGTCGCTTCCGATCAATGCAATGGAGCAAGGATGATCACAGGTCCACAGGCAATCTACGCCACGCACTTCTAGCTCTGATTGGCGCGACCAGGTTTGGTGTAGGGCTTGAATGCGATCGCACAAAACTGCGCCATCTGTTGGCCGCTCTGGCGGTCTTTGCTCTGACTGATGACAGGAGTGACAGATAAAAAGGGTAGATTTTGCCATAGTAGTCACAATTTAGACCTTATGAGTTAGAGAGCAGAGGCAGCAGCATCTCAGGCAGCTTTTCTAGAATCAGCTGATCCGTAATTGGGCCTCGGGTAATGCTGCCCCAGAGCTGATAGTCAACAAAGAAAATGCGATTGATTTTGGCGGCGGGTACTTCTCTAAACACTGGGGTTTGGTTCCATTTCTCTTTCAGCTTTGCTTCTGGGTTGTAAAGCTCTGAAGCATTCCAACCAATAACGATGGCAATATCAGAATCTAGGGTTGGCAAAATTTCTGGCGACGTTTGCAGCCACCGCATTTCTCCAGTTGCTATAGGCTCAGGAAACACAAGCTGAAAGCCAATTTCTTCGAGTAAGTAGCCCACAGTGCTATCTGCTGCGATCGCCACGTCGGTCATTTCGCTATTGACAGACAAAATCAGAATCTTTGGAAAAGTTTCGACCAAAGGCGCTAGAGATTGACGAGCAGCTGCTAATTGTCGCAAATACTCAGCATTCACTTCCTCGGCAGCCTCTTCTCGCCCCAGAGCTTTGGCAATGCCATCGATATCGTTGCGCCAGTGTTGAGCCCCACTTTTTTCATCGGTAAACAGCATGGTGGGGGCAATTTGTGACAGCAGGCGATAGTTATCGCGGGCTAGCCAGTCTTCGCTCAAAATCAGATCGGGCTTGAGCAGGGTGAGTTTTTCAAGGGAGGGATTTTTGCGATCACCCAGGTTCACGGGTTGAGTGGTGATGCGATCGCCCAGGTAGGGAATTTGCTCAGCCGGATTGTCAAATTTCTCCACACCGAGAGCTACAGTTTCGGCGTAGGCGGCGGGCTGTGCTCCTAATGCCAATACAATATCTAGAATGTGCGGGCTGAGAACTGCTATCTTTTCAGGCTGTCCACAAATTTCAGTTTCCCCTAGCTCATGCTCTACCGTGCGACAGCCCTCCACTGAGTCAGAGACTGCTTGCGGCAATGGAGTCGGAGTTGGCGACATACAGGCTGTCACCCAAATACAAGTCAGTATGCCCAAGAGCAAAAATTTACAGGAGCGAAAGGGCTTCTTCATCAACATTGAAACAGCTAGAACAGGAGCAGATCTAACGGAATACGCCGATCAAGTTGGCGACATATCTTCCACCAAATACTTAAATAAGTCGTCGATTACCGCATCAGCGGCTAGGGGATTGCCGCCTCTCCACGTCGGGTAGTTGACTGGGTAAACCCGATCGTTTTGAACGGCCCTTAGCTTTTGCCATAGCGGGTTTTGTTTGAGTTCGGTGATTGTCTGTGCTGCTTCAGGGCCATCGGTGGCAACAAACAGAACATCGCCATCAATATCCATCAACCGTTCCTCAGACAATTTCACAATACCGCCATCAACCGATACAGCTTGGGCCGACGGTCGGCGCAGGCCCGCGTCAGCCAAAATGCTGCCATTGAAGGAATTTTTTAAGTCCAGGTCAATCGTGCCACAACAGGTATGAACGAAGGAGATTTCTAAGTTTTGCTGGCTCTTTTCTAGGGCGGTCTTTAATGACTGAATGCGTTGATGGTAGCGACTCCAAACCTGCTGGGCTGCATCCGTTTTTCCCAATACGTTAGCGACAAAGTCGAAGTGCCCTCGCCAAGAGGGATACCCTTTCCAATCATCGGCTACTGTGGGAGCAATTTGCGATAGCTGGCTATATATAGCTTCGGCAGAATATTTGATGCCGATGATGAGGTCGGGTTTTAGAGACACAATTTTTTCAAGGCTCGGCTGTTCTTCTTTACCCAAGATTTGAATGGAGTTCAGATGCTTCGTTAGGTAAGGTGGTGGCTCGTCGAAATAGACGATGGTGGCGATTGGCTCAACTCCTAGGGCGATCGCATCCCCAAAGCTAGGCACGCTCAGGGTAATCACCCGCTGCGGCTGATTGGGCACGCAGGTTTCTCCCAGGGCATGGCGAACCATGTGGCAAGTTGACGCCTCAGGCGCTGATGACACATTCGCAGACGGGGGGCTGCCCGAACCAGTACAGCTCTGGATCAGGGCTACCATCAAAACTCCGCCTAAAAACAGTTGAATGCGTCGCCACCAGGATTTATAGCTCATAAGTTTTGTATTTTCACGTCACTCATTCAACAGCCTCAAAATGACCAGGAAACCGTGCCCCTGACAGTAAACGGTGCGCCGTAAAAAACGCGCAGTGGGCTTTCTGCGGCTTCAAAGTAGGTGATATCAAACAGGTTTTCGAGATTCAACCCAACCCGAAAATTCTCTCGTGTGTAGAACACAGAGGCATCGGTGCGGGTGTAGCCAGGTACTTGGAAGGAGTTATCGAGATCACCCTGGCGATCGCCCACATAAAACAGCCCCAGCCCAAAGCCCAACCCCTGGAGCGATCCCTCCTGAATTTCATAGGTTGTCCACAGGCTAGCGGCATGTTCTGGTACGTTATTGAGGCGATTGCCTACGGCTAAGGTGTTGTCGGCGGTGATTTGGGCATCGGTGTAGGCGTAGCCCGCCACAATGTTCCACCCCGGCAAAATTTCACCCGTGGCCGTGAGTTCAAGACCGCGACTTCTTTGTTCACCCGTCTGTACTGAGAAATTGGGGTTGATCGGGTCTTCAGTTAACACATTAGTCCGCGTAATTTGATAGAGCGCCAGGGTGGTTGAGAGTCGGTTGTCAAGCCAGTCTGATTTGATGCCAACTTCGTACTGGTTGCCTCGTTCGGGTTCAAAAAGAGTATTGTCAAAGGCTGTGCCTACACTCTGCAAAAACGAGCGGCTGTAGCTAGCATAAAGAGCGTGCTCATCACTGGGTTGATACACTAACCCTAGGCGCGGGCTAAATGCCGTATCGTCCTGAAAGGCTTCTGTTCCATCGGCAAAAAGCGATTGTTGACTCACCAGATCAAATCGTCCCCCCAGCAACAGTTTTAGCTGAGGCAACAGGTCAATTTGATCTTGAACATAAACCCCCACCGAGTTAGTAATGAAGGGTTCTCTCGGGTAGTCAGCAACGAACTGCCGCTGAGCCACACCATACACCGGATTAAAGATGTCAATGGGGTCAAGGCTAAATTGTTGACTGCTGCTGGCATAGATATCGCGGTTAACATCAAACCCCAGCAAGAGCTGGTGAGAAATGCTGCCCGTTTGCACCGTACCCGTCAGGCTGGTGTCAAAGGAGTAGTTATCTTGAGATTGATCACTGGTGCTGAAAATGCCCCGTTCTAGAGTGCGCTGATCAGCAAGCAGATCCGTAGGGAAGAGTGAATTTTGGGGAGTCTGCTGAAAGCTAGCTCGAAACGAATTTTGCAGCTGCCAGTCGGGGTTAATCTGGTGGTCAAGGGTATACCCAAGCCGCAGCACGTAGCGATTGTTTTTATCTAGCTCATCATCGGGTTCACCAATAAAGCGATTGCGAGGTAGCTGACCATTAATATTGGGCAGCACTGTGCCCACTGCGGGCAGTCCGCGATCGTTAGGCTGTTCGGAAATGGTGTACTCCCCCTCAAAATTGATCTGGGTATTGGGGCCAACCTGCCAACTGATGGTGGGAGCAATGACGTAATTACGGCGCTCAAAAAAGTCGATGAAGGTTCCTGCGCTAGACGCACCTGCGGTGAGCCGGTAGAGCAAGGTTTCAGACTGATTGAGCGGGCCGGTAAAATCTATGGAGCCGCCGTAGGTGTCGAAGTTGCCGATGGTTCCTTCCACGATGTAATGGGGGGTCGCCAATGGCTTTTTGGTGACAATGTTGACGGTGCCGCCGGGAGCACCCTGGCTAAACAAAGCCCCTGCCGGGCCTCTCAACACCTCAATGCGCTCAACATTGGGAATCGCAATGCGGGAGGTGATGTTGGTGTCATCGCGCAGCCCGTTGCGCAGGATATTTCTACCCGAAAAACCGCGAATGGTGTAGCCCTCAAAGGCCGACTGAGACGAGTTGTCGGGGCTAATGCCAACAACTGTGCGGAGGGCCTCGTTGACGCTTTGCACCTGCCGATCTTGCAGAAGCTCCTGGGGCACTACCTGCACAGAAAACGGTAGATCCCGCAGAGGCGTATCAGTTCTGCTACCGACGGCGGCGTTGGGGACGCGATAAGCCTGCTGCCCCTGGCCAGTCACCCCAATTTGAATGGCGTCTTCAGCACCATCAAGCTGGGCCAGACCGGGCACCACGCTCAAGACCAAGTTCCCTGCGGCTGTGTCAACCTGGGCGGTGGGCGGCCCGTCGGTGCCGGTGATGGCGACCCGCACAGTGCCATCGGGCAGGCTCGTAACCTGTACCAGGGCAATGCCCTCAGCGGGGGCAAACTGCTCTGCGGCAGCTTGATTGGCCAACTCCAGCACCGCATTGGGGATGTCGGTAATTAGCGCGTTACCCTCTATCCGCGAAGGGTCTGTATTGAGAGGGTGATCGCTGACTAGCTCAATCCTTAAGCCCTCTGGGGCATCCGTGATTTGCACGTCGGTAATCACCGCTGCGGCATCGGCTTGCCCCTGGGCCATCCACTCCTCTACAGTGAGTGCCGCTGGGACTGGCTCAGATTCCTGAAGTGGCGACTCTGCCCCAGCTACAGGGGCGGTTACGCCAGCTAATAACCCCATCACAAACAGTCCAAAGCCCAACTTTGAAGTCATCATTCCCTACACCACAACTAGTCGCCAGTTAACCGACGCTGACAAACGAGAAATATTCTCAATTAGCTCAGCTTCAGACTATTGGGTTTAGAAAGAGCTTTTCTCTGCGTCCCGGACTTTTTTCTCTTTGATCGGGACTTTTTGAGGCAGCGGGAAGATTGAGGTTAGAAAGGGCCAAGCTTAAAGCCATTTCTTCAGCCTTGAATCTAAACCCTACATCCTAAACCCAACCCTCAAGCGCCCCGACAGTTTGCTAACTGATAGGCCTTAGGTGTTATCCCAAATTTGCGTCGAAAGGCACCGCTAAAGGCAGTAGGACTGGCGTAGCCCACGATCGCCGCAACAGCCGCAACCGATCGCTGTTGCACCAAAAGCTGACAGGCTTTTTCCATTCGCTGCTGGGTGAGATAGCCAAAAACAGTGGTGTTAAAAGCCTGGCGGAAACCTTCTTTGAGCTTGCGATCGTTGAGGCCCACCTGCCGCGCTAAATCAATCAGGGAAGGGGGTGTTTGCAGATTACTTCGCAAGATCTGTCGCGCCTGGTAAATGCGTTCTAGATCACCTTGGTGGAGAACAGTTTGCGCGGTAGTGCCGTCGCCTATTGTTTCTAGAAACAGGGCGATTAGTTCTAGAGATTTAGCCTCTAGGTAAAGAGTTTGGGTCAGCCCCTGGTAAGGACATTGCAGGATTTGCCAGAGGGCAGCCTGCATCTCTGGAGTAATCGCAATAGAGTCAGCGATGGGAATTTTGCACTCTCCCGCCAGCAGGTTTTGCAGCGTTTTTGGTAATCTGGAGCTGTGACCTTCGATTAACGCCGCCAGCAGGGGCGGATCGAGGTGAATATCCACAGCTAGATAGTCTTGATCAGCAAATTCTCGCCATCGGCTGTCTTGACATTCTGGGCTGAGCAAGTGAGCATGGCGATCGCTAAACACAGGCCCGTCGTTGTATTGACTCTGGGTTGTGAGGCTAAACACAAACTCGAAACAGTTGCTTTGTTCTGCTGAACAGACTTGCACTAGATCTTTGTGTAAACGGTAGCGGTGTAGGGTTAACTCAATACCACTGGGCAGATCAATATCGCGCTTGTAGCCGCTACCTAACCAGTCGGGATAGGTTAGCGTTTGGTTTTGTAGATTTACCAAAAGTTCTGGCTGAGTGCTCTGCACATGCGATCGAAGCAACTGGCGCAGTTCACCATCCTGAAAGGTGATCGTCACGGGTCGGTGGCCCTCCTACTGGCTGTAATTTAATAAAACTAATTCTCGATAGTTTGGCTGATGGGCAGGCACAGCGGCGTGTTCGATACGGGGTCGGTGATGATGCGGCTCTTGAGGGCAAACACCTGCTTGACCATCGTCTCGGTCACAACTGCGGCGGGTTTTCCCTGGGCGATCACCTGTCCATTGCGCAGGGCAATTAAGTGATGACTGTAGCGGCAGGCCATGTTCAGGTCGTGGAGCACCATCACAATGGTGCGTTTCCCCTGGCGGTTGAGCTGGTAGAGCAAGTCCAGCACTTCGATTTGGTGGGCTAGATCCAGATAGGTGGTCGGCTCATCCAGCAAGAGGGTTTCAGTATCTTGGGCCAACGCCATAGCGATCCAGGCCCGCTGGCGCTGGCCCCCGGAGAGGGTATCGAGGGGGCGGTTGGCAAACTCGTGCAGGTGAGTGGTGGCGATTGCATCTTCCACCTTCAGTTCATCGTCCTTCGACCATTGCTGGAGCCAAGTTTGGTGAGGGTAGCGGCCCTGGGCCACCAGTTCGCGCACAGTTAATCCTTCTGGCGCAGCAGGGCTTTGGGGCAAAATGCCCAGGCGCTTAGCCAGGTCTTTGGTGGGCAGGTAGGCGATCGCATCGCCATCCAAATACACCGTGCCGCCCTGGGGCTTGAGCAGTCGCGCCATGCCCCGCAGTAGAGTTGACTTACCGCAGCCGTTTGGCCCTACCAATGTGGTGATCTCCCCCTGGGGAATGGCAAGATCGAGCCCCTGAATAATCACGTTGCCGTCGTAGGCCAGGGTGAGCTTGCGGGTGGTGAGGGCGATTTGGGTGGCGGTGTTGGTGAGCATGGGGAGGGGAGAGTTATTAATGTTGAGTTTTGAGTTTTTAATTGAGTTACTGGTTGCGGGTGCGATACAGCAGCCACAAAAAGTAGGGTGCGCCGATGACTGCTGTAATCACGCCGCAGGGCAGCTCGATGGGGGCGAAGGCGAGGCGACCCACGATGTCAGCGAGTTCGACAATGCAGGCTCCGGTGAGCGCTGCGGCAGGAATCAGTCCGGCGTGGGAGGGGCCGATGAGTTTGCGGGCCAGGTGGGGAGCCATCAGGCCGACAAAACCAATGGTGCCTGCGGTGGCGACGGATGCTCCGGCAAGGGCTACGGTGCAGAGCAGCAGTAGGCAACGAGTCCATTCCACCCGGCTGCCGAGACCCTGGGCCAGGTTATCGCCCAGGTTGAGGGTGTCGAGATCGCGGGCCAGCACCATTGTCAGCGGCAGAAAAACCACCAACCAGGGCAGCAGTGGCCACAGGTGTTCCCAACTGCGCCCGTAGACGCTGCCGGTCAGCCATACCAGTGCCTGGCTGACTGTATTAATTTCGCCAAAGGTGATCATCAGGTTGGTGAGAGCACCGGTCAGAGCCGTCAGGCCGATGCCCACCAAAATCAGGCGAATGGGCGAGCTGCCGCCGTTCCAGGCTAGGAGGTAGATGGCGATCGCTGCCCCCAGCCCGCCCAAAAATGCCGCGATCGGCAGCCACCCCACCGCCACCTGCGGGAACAAGACAATCAACGCCACCGCTACTAAACTGGCTCCTGAATTGATGCCGATAATTTCCGGAGCCGCTAGAGGGTTGCGGGTAATGCCCTGCAAAATCGTCCCCGCTGTCGCCAGCCCCATGCCCACCAGCAGCGCCACCAGGGCGCGGGGCAGCCGCAACGTATTCACCACAA
Organism: Nodosilinea sp. LEGE 07088; assembly: GCF_015207395.1. GTDB lineage: Bacteria > Cyanobacteriota > Cyanobacteriia > Phormidesmidales > Phormidesmidaceae > Nodosilinea. Next base: position 1,853 of record NZ_JADEWX010000006.1, on the reverse strand, counting down.
AGGCATGGTCGGAGCTAGATGGAAAACCCAGAATAGTTTTGACCACCTCCAGCGGCGGCATCGGATATTCGCCCTGGCTGACGTTGAAGATTAGGGAAAGTAGGGCGATCGCCATCAGCGCCACCAGCACCGCAGGCACCCGGCGATCGACCCGAAACGAGAGCGGGAATCGTTGAGGGTGAATGGAGAGCCAGGGTTTGGTGAGGGACATGGGGGTGGAAGGGTAGGAGAGTAGGAGGGTGGATAGGTGAGGGAACTGTAGGGTTCATCCGCGAAGCGATGCACCGCTTTGCAACGCCGAAGTATCTACCGATTGATGACCTTGACCTTCGTAGGGTGGGGCACCGCCCACCATCAACCTGCGCCCTAACGCTTGATCTTCGACCTGGCCAAATAGATAAAAAACGGTGCTCCCACCAGCGCCGTCATAATGCCTACCGGCAGTTCCTGAGGGCGAATCACCAGGCGGGCGGCAGTATCGGCTACCGATAGCAAAACGCCTCCCGTGATCATGGCGTAGGGCAAAATCCAGCGATAGTCTACGCCGACCGCAAAGCGCACCACGTGGGGCACCACCAACCCTACAAAGCCGATGGGGCCAGCTAGGGCTACGGAGCTGCCCGCCAAAAGCACTACCGCGATCGCAGATCCCACCTTCACCCAAGCGGTCTGCAACCCCAACCCCTGGGCCACATCTTCCCCCAGGCTCATCAGCGTCAGCTGTCGTCCCAGCGCCAGGGATGCTGCTAGCCCCACGGCGATGTAGGGCAGCACCGGCAGCATCGAGGCCATATCCTGCCCCGCCAGCGACCCCGCCAGCCAAAAGCGAATTTCGTCCAACGTGCGCTGACTGAGGATGAGAATGCCATAGGTAAGCGAACTCAGCAGATACCAAATGGCGGCTCCAGCAATCACCAGCTTGAGCGGGGTTAGCCCGCTGCGGCCCAGAGAACCGAGCCAGTAGACGGTGATGGCGGCGATCGCCGCCCCCGCAAAGGCAAACCCCACATAGTTACCGCCGCTACCTCGAAAAAATATCGCCAGCACCATCGCCAGCGCTGCACCCATATCAATGCCCAAAATGTCAGGGGCAGCCAGCGGGTTGCGGCTCAACCCTTGGGTAATGGCTCCGGCCACCGCCAGCGCCGCCCCCACCACCACCGCCAACATCGCCCTCGGCAGCCGCACTGTGCGAATGATCAAATGCTCTGTCGAGCCATCAAACTGAAAGACGGCCTGCCACACCGTCCCCGGCGCAATATCCGCCGCGCCCAGCAAAATGCTGCCCAACAGGCAGCCCAGCAAGATGAGGCAGCCTGCCCCCAGTCCCAGCGTTAGCAGGGCAGGCGATTTGGAGAGGTCTAGGGGTCGGGATTGCACCGTTTTTGCATTCATATCCATTCATCGGAAAAACGTTAAACCGATCTCTACTCGCCCTGCTCCGTCGCAATTCCCAAGGTCGCGCCCTCAATCTCGCGCAGTTCATCCATCACTGCGATTACCCGGCCATGGTTCACGGCCTCATCAGCGTTGATCACAATCACCGATTCTTGAGTGGTGCCCATCAAATCGCGCACGCCCGTTTGCAGGTTTTCGAGGGCGATCGCCTCACGGTTGAGGGCAATATCCCCCGACGCTTCCACCGTCACCGCAATCTGCGTGCGCTCCTGCACCTCAGCACTGGCGGCCTTGGGCAAATTCACCGGCAGCGCTTCAGAGCGGGTCAAATAGAGGCTAGATATAATAAAAAACGTCAAGATCGCAAAGATGACATCGATCATCGGCACGATATTCAGTTCAAACTCGTCGTCGGGCTCTTCGGGGAAAAACATAGGGAGGATGGGGGGGATGAG
>NZ_JADEWX010000351.1 GCF_015207395.1 Nodosilinea sp. LEGE 07088 | reverse complement strand
AAAAGCTAGAAAATCACATCGGTGCGATCTGGACGTTTATCCACGACTACAATCGCCGAGTTAGAGAGAAATTGGCACAACGGGAAGAGGCGGGCTTTTCCTCTGTCCTTTACTAAAATGCACTACCCTGAAGCGTTACGGTGCTGCCCAAAGAGAAGTGCCCAAAGGGGTTGACAATGCCGTTAAAGATACTGCCAGCGGCTGTAGGCGGCGGCCTGCCCTCGGTAGGTGCCGTCGCGATCGCTCACATTCCACACCGTCACATCCTGAATCCAAAATCGCCTGCCGGTTTTGGAGATTCTGACCCCCGCATAGTCGGCGATAAATCCCTGGCTGGAAACTGCCGCTAGCAGTCTGGCCCGCTCGGCTTGGTTGGGAGGCTCTGCCGATAATCGGGACGGCAGGGTGGTAAACTCGGCCCAGGTCATTTCAAACAGCTTTAGGGCCATCTGGTTGCCGTAGGTAAAGATTGGATCGTCGCTGTCATCATGGGAGACCACGATCAGGGGAGCAGTGTAGATTGCCTGGGCAGCGGCGATGTCATCTAAGTCCTCCGCTAGCAGAGGGCGGTGGCACAGCTGGCGATAGCTGTGGCGCAGCAGGCTAACGTGATCGACCAAATAACCATTGGCCGCGCTGGGTTCGGGAAGTAAGGGCATGGGCGATCGCGATCAACAGAGCCGTCACCAGGGTGAGGCCAACGTAACAAAGCTGTCTCATGGCTATTTTGCACCATCAAGGGGGGCGATCCCCATCAAACCGAGTTTTGTTCTATTGGGGTGGCTCCTTGAGCCTAAAAATCAATAAAATCAATTGGCATAGGCATCTGGCACATAGCTAGCTCACCCTATGTGCTACGGCAATCATGCCCCTCAGTTCAGCAGGGCCAGCACCAAAACGATCAGCAGCCCGCATAGCGACAGCGAAAACAGGAGCAGATTCTCCACCTGGCGGCTCATTAGCCCAAGCGCTAACACAACTACCACAAATAGGATGGCCGACAAAATATAGAGTTCGGTCTCCGTCGTCTGGTCAATCAGCACATCTTGCGTGTCAGGGCTGACAGTAGTTTGGCCCAGGTATAGCTGAAGCAGCTTCGGCGTCATAGAGTTGCCATAGTGATACCCTCATCAAGTTTACGGTCTTTTTTGGGGTGATTGGCGCCGGGGTAGCCTTTGCTCTACAGGAGGTGATCACCAGTTTTGCGAGATGAGTGGCGATTTCGTTTGGCCAGTTTTATAAGCCTGGCGATCGGGTGTAACTGGGCGACATTATGGGGGATGTGATTGATATCAGCATTCTGCGGACAACTCTAATGGAATGTGGAGACTGGGCTAAAAGCGATTAGTATAATGGCCAGATTGTTCGCATCGCCAACAGTTTTGTATTCAAAGAGCCGATGTTTAATTATACGGATAACTGGCTCGAGTTTACAGTACGCTATGTGGTGAACTACAAGCAGCGCCACATTCAAGTTGACAGCTACAGGTCTATGGGGCCAGCCAGGGAGACAACGGCAATCATGTTAGTCAGCACCATGAATGCCAGCTTTATTGCTGCCCCTGAGACTCGTTGCTCGATAGCTCCATGCCGTCTTTGCTTGGCGGTTTTAATCATTATATTCTCGACAATCTAGACGATTTTTGCCGCTACTTTTAACGGTATACATCAGCTGATCGGCCTGGGCAATGAGGTTATCTATTGAGTTTGGTAAGACGACACAGGTGATTACTCCAATGCTATAACCAACCGGCCAACCGTGGGTCTGACTGAGCAATTGCAGTTGCTGATGGGTACGACCCAGGGCAACAACAGCCTGCTCATAGCTAATTTGAGGTAGCAAAATAACAAATTCATCCCCTCCCAAACGGGCTAAAATATCGCAGGAACGTACCGATTCTTTTAACGTTTGTGCTATAGCTTTTAAAACCTCATCTCCTGCACTATGACCAAATTGATCATTGATTAATTTAAAGTCACGCCAATTCAAATCTGAAGTGCATCAGCGTCTGATTTATCTGAATAGAATACTTCAAATGGCGTTTTATAGTCAAGCGATTTTCTTGGTCTTTTGTTAATCAACATGACGGCTCTTTCTAATGTCTC
>NZ_JADEWX010000106.1 GCF_015207395.1 Nodosilinea sp. LEGE 07088 | reverse complement strand
CAATGTCAGAAATATCTCTCCGGCCTCCTGAATGCACTGCTCGACGGTTGCATTAGGAAAATTAAGCAGCGTATCTAGGTGAAAGTCCATGATGTCAATCCCCCTAAACGTAACTCATTATACAATTACCACCCTGGATCCGGAAGAGCCGCTAGGCGTTGCAGCTAGTCCTTCGATGTTCAATCCACCTTTTGCTTTGGGAGGTAGCTTCTCTGCCGCCTCAAAGCCATAGTATTTTAGCCTCTCATCTTGCAATACATCCTCGATAAGTTGAGTATAGGAAACCCCAACTTTCTTGATACTTTTGCCTCCTTCGTCTGCTGAGATTATGTTGCCAAAAAATTGATGGCGCTTTGGTCTAAGTTCACCTTCACTGTTTCTTCCGTGAGATGTAATCCAGTAAATTACTCCATCAAGTTGGGCAGCGCCTTCGATATCTGCTTCTTTCTTATTGATCACATTTTGGAAATAACCATTAATGTCTATGCCAGCATCACTATGAGTACCCCAAGATACTGGTTTGCCAGACGTAGTAGAGTCGTAGATTCTCAAAATATTGTCTTCATCATTGGCAACTACAAAGTGCTGGTCATCTAGAGCAATGGCCCCTGAGGCATCGCAGATCCCCTGATGCTGTAGTTCTTTCTCAATACTAAGCTTGATGTTTTTCATGGGAAACATCGCTCCTGGTTATTAAAGGTTGGTTTGAGGGCACCTCTGGTAGCACATACTCTGCTATAAAGGATGGCGAAAGGTTAGAGGCTACTATTCGATAACTTACCAATGAGTTATCAGTCGAGGTGCCCTTTAGGTGGATCAGACTAAGGTGGGTTATTGCTATTTACAGTATTTCTCTCACAAGGACTTCCAGCGGACGATGGTATAGCCAACTGTTCCTGGATTGCCATTTGCAGTCAGCTTTGTCCAAAAGTCTTGGTATACATTTGGAGGCATAGTTTGGCAACCTGCGCTACCTGTCCTGCCATGACTCCCAGTGTGAAATAACATGTCACCAGATCCAAGAAGAGGTTCGTGATCTTCAAAGATACCGTCATGATCGATGTCGCGGATGACCGTCATAGCATACCTGGTCGGCATCAAGGCATTACCGAAACCGTTGATGCTATCTGCCCAATCTACCTTTCCTACTCCATATTCGTAATAGCCCTCCTGTAGGCGGCCTAAATCTTTCTTACCATCGTTGTTGGCGTCTTGCCCGAAAACCCTGCCTGCTGCTTTTGGATCATTGCTATCTTCAAACCAAGAAGAAGGCTCTGTATTGGACTTAAATTTAAGGCAGTGCTTACCTCCATTACTATCTTTCCAGATCATGTAAGTTAGATCGTCATAAACCCCTTTCCAGTTATTTTCCCTTGTGCTAGTCTCCTGGCGAAATGAGAGCAGGTTGCGCTTATTAGCTACATCCCTAAAGGTTCCACCATGGCTTTCGATGACCTGGCGACAGTAATCATATTTTTCAGCTTCGCTCAAGGTGTCAGCAGGTGGCGGAACATGTCTTTTAGAAATACCCGGTTCCACTGGCTTCCATTTCCGCAACTTGTCGTGGTCAAAGGCCACTTGCCAGGTCGCATCAGTGACCTCACCAGTGGGATCTAGCTTCATATCCTGCTGAAACTTTTTGGTCACGGCTACAGTTACATCATCCAGCTCTCCAGTGATGACTAACCTCGGAGCATTTTCTGGGTGGTAACCACAGCCATTGAGCAAGTGTTGCCAAGCTACAACTGATCCAACTTTATCCCGATAGAATTGTGGCTTTTCTGGTTGGACTAACTTACCGTGAATGAATCCTTTGACAGGCTGTTCAATTTCTAGCCATCCATTTTCCACCGCTTGCTTAACCACAACAAGAGTTTCATTATCTAATTGTTCAATAATCTGACTGCTCGTGTTAGGTTGAGAACGTACATTACTTGGGGGAGAGGAAACTTGAGTGTATACGAGAAACATGGCGAAAACTCCTGTTTAAGACTCTACCTTCTACACTAAATGAAAATTGGTCGGTGTACCTCAGATAAATTCCTAGAATGAATTTCCCGTGAAGGCTTCATAGATGGCAGCGGCAGTTATTGTTGCAAGCCGCGTCAAGTGTTCGTCATCATTTTTTCCTTGCATAAAGCCCAGCTCTAGTAAATGGGCTAGTGGTTTTGTATCAGCAATCCATGCAAGTTTTCCGTAATTTGAGTCTGTATGCGGTTTTGCCCATGTTCTTTCATTGGCACCATGGGATTTAAAGGAATCACGGAGAAACTTGCCAATGGCTTTGCTACCCTCAGAGTTGCCATAGTAAACGCCAAAACGGCGTGAGGCATCATCTAAGCTAAGGCCTGCTGCCGAATCGCGGTGTATCTCTATGACCCAGGCTTTGCCAAAGGCATATCTATCATTTACCCATTTGATTGAAGCTACATAGTCAAGCGCATGGGGTACAACCACTACGTCAACTCCTCTTTCCTTAAGAGCCGTAGCAATTTGGTCAGTAATAGTAATAGCCTGCTTACTTTCTTGATATCTTCTTCCCTGGTCATCACTATGAACGGCCCCAGGAGCACCGCCGCCATGCCCGGCTGCTAACACTACTACGTTGGGTTCTTTGAGAAGACGCAATGAAGATGTCATCATGATATTTTCTCCTATGCAGTTACGTGAAAGAAGTTTAGATGGTCAGTCTTGACGCTTCATCAGCTTTTGGTGCTTGATGAAGTCACTTAAACCTTTTGATCCTTGCCTACCAATAGATGCAATCTATTGGTTCATTGAGCAGACAGAAATTGCTTGAACTCAGCGACTGCGTCTTTTCTGAGCCATGGATTAATCTTTTTGTACTTTACAGGGCCGTGGTGATTAATGGTAAATCGCAGTAGTCGTGCACAATACTCAATTGCAAATCGGTGATTGCTTTTGGTTACAGTACGGAATGCATCACAATCTATTTCTGTGGAGACAGATCGCAAAAGCTGCTTGAGACTGCCATCAAAGTTCATAGAGTCACCAGAACACTGAAATATTCCAGCTTCTTCTGTGCAGGAAGTATTTGATCTCGGATTTGTTACATCCCTGCCTTCATTCCAGTCCCACGAACTTTCAAAGCCTCCAAGCACTCTCAGTGCCTCAAGCATTGCGGCTTTTCTGTGAAGAAGATCTTCCCAAGGGCCTAGTTCATTAACAACCTGCGAGTATATATCCTTTATTTCATTTCTTACAAAGATTTCATCGGGTGCTTGGCGACACCAATCTATTAGCTCATTCAAAAATTCTTCTGAAGGCTTTCCTCGGTTATAAACGCTGGCTTTGCAAGCATTAAAGTTCCTAATCATGGCTAGCTTTCTCCCTAGCAGATCTAAACAAAGTTTTCTTCGCTCCAATTGTGTCAGGGTCTCTTTAAGTGAGACTCTTGAAAACCTTGGGCGGCATAAATCACCAGGTGCTGATAAGCCAGCACCTGTTTTTGAAACAGGGAACATTATAATTAAGACCGGATTTCCAAATCAGAGCAAGAATCTAAAAAAGCTTGCTTGGCAGAAATCTTGTTTGCTTTTATACATTGAGAGAGAGATGACGCTTTTCTTGGGTAGATGAAGTGGAACCCTTAACGACAACTTTCAGGAAGCTCTTTGATGTGTATATGACGTAGAAAGCATTGTGTTTTTTGTCTCTGTTTTATTATATGCAAACTGCGTAAGTAGAAACACTTAACCTTAAGCGCTGAGTCATAAATTGCAACTTATAGACACAATTTCTATGAGATGGTTCGATACAATACCCTATTTCCTTAAACTTAGTGTGTTTGGAGTGCCATTTTTCCTTCGGAAAGGCATTCTGATAGGTGTAAAGCCCCCCGCCCGTCCCCTAGTGGGATAGAGTCAAGCTACCCTTACCTGGTAAGCTCTCGTCCCCCATTTCTCTGTTCTAGGCACCCATGGCAGCATGAAGGTCATCAAACTTCCCGCCGTTCTTCCTGGCTCGCTAGATCTACAGGCGGTAAACCAGCAGTTAAGAGCAGGCACTGCTCAACTGGATTGGAGTGCTGTCACTTCTGCGCCTGAGTCTGCGCTAACAGTCTTACTGGCTGGGCTGGATATTTCCAACGATGCCGACATCCTGGGGATCGACGGCGCGATCGCCGATACCGTCGTCGATCAAATCCTGGCCTTTAATCCACAGCGTCCCACTCAACCAGCCCCTAAAGCATCCCCCGCGCCTGCTCAACCGGGCTCTCGCCCTGAGCTGTGGACGGCACCTCCTGAAGTCGCTTCCCCAGAACCTGAGCCGTTGGATGTACCAGAAGCAGCTCCCACCTACAGTTCTGATGACGAAGCTCCCCAGGTCAGCGCCAAATCAGAGAAGTATCACGTCTTCAAGCAAGCCACCCCCGCCGAAATTCGCCGAGAGCTAGAAGAGCGCATTATCAACGATCTGCGTGGCCCAGCCCACGGGGCCGACGAGGAAGTAGACGAAGCCCACGTCACTGATCGCTATCTGGTCGGGGTTCTAGCGCCCACCATCCGCAACAAAAGCGTTGGAGTTGAGGCTGAAGCCGGAGTCGAAGACCAGCCCGAATTGCAGGACAACCTGGCCCTCGCCGACAAAGATAACGCCGAGGAAGGTAGCACCGACACCAATGTGCCCGCCACCGACAGCATGTTTCCCTCATCCATGGGGCTGACCTTTTGTGTTAGCGCTGGGGCCAAAACGCTTGAAGTCACCACCGACTGGGGCTGCTACATTCGACAGGCTAGCGAGATTAGCTTTACCGATAAGGGCAATCCCAAACAGGTGTGGAAGCGCTACCCCCTCAAGGGCTCAGTCACGCTAGATCTAGAATCCACAGGAGATATCGATGAGGTGCCGGTGCCAGATCAGGCCCCCTCCGTCTATCTGCGCGGCCAAATTCGGCAACTCCCTGACCAAGACTGGATTGTGAGTCTGTTTCTAGTCAACGGACAGCAGGAGCCTAACCAAAACAAAGATACGGCCTGGTTGTTTCAACCCGAGTTGTCGGTGCGATCGCCCCATGCCGACAACCCAGATATCTTCATCCGCAAACCCCTAGAGCAACATACGGCTGCCTTAGATCCAGCTATCCACGCCGAAAACCAGGCTATGGCCATGCTGTACCGCAACCACGTCGAATTTGTCGTAGGACATGGGGTCGGGGTTCATGCCGAGGTATCCGCTACGGATTCGACCCGAGCGGTCTGCCTGTCTACTAGCGTGCTGCCCGCCTACGAAGTGCCAGCGACCAAGCCCCCTACCGAAGAGCAGATTCCGGCCCTTGCAGGCCTGGTGCTGGATATGAAGCAGTTGGCAGAGGCCACTGACGCTGAACTGCAAACCATGCTGCGGCCCCTCACCGTCGCCTATACCACCTGGATCGAGGAGCAGGAGGCGAAGATTGGTGAGTCAGCCCAAGGGCTAGAGGAGTATCAAGCCGCAGCCGAGCGGGCGATCGCTAATTGTCGCCTGGTTCTAGACCGTATCGAAGCCGGGCTGGAGACCCTTAGAGACAACCCTCAGGCCGCTAAAGCCTTCCGATTCATGAACCAGGCGATGTGGCAGCAGCGAATTCACTCCGCCTACGCTGAGCGGCGGCGGCGGGGAGAAACGATCACCCTTGAAGCGGTTGACATTCCCGTTGGACGCAGTTGGTATCCTTTTCAGCTGGCTTTCATTTTGCTGAACCTGCCTAGCACCACCGACCTCAACCATCCCGATCGCTCCCATCCCACCGATGCTGTGGCCGACCTGCTCTGGTTTCCCACTGGGGGGGGTAAAACCGAGGCTTACCTTGGCCTCACGGCTTACACCATTGGCCTGCGCCGCCTCCAGGGCATTGTTGAGGGTCGAGACGGCCTGCACGGAGTCGCAGTGCTGATGCGCTATACCCTGCGCCTGCTAACCCTCCAGCAGTTTCAGCGGGCCACGGCGCTGATTTGCGCCTGTGAAACCATCCGCCGCGCCGATGAGAAAACCTGGGGCAGTGATCCCTTTCGCATTGGGCTGTGGGTAGGGATGCGAAACACCCCCAATAAAACTGCCGACAGCGATGAAGCCGTCAAACAACACCGGGAATCTCGACTGCGGGGCAGCGGCACCCCCCACCAGCTCACCAACTGCCCCTGGTGCGGCACCAAAATTGACCCAGGGCGCAACATTACGGTAGAGCGCTTCGAGAAAGGCAGGGGCAGAACCTTGATCAAATGCGGCGACCCCCTAGGCCGCTGTGACTTTTCTAAGGGAGACGGGTTGCCCGTGGTGGTGGTGGATGAAGAAATTTACCGACTCCTGCCCACGCTGCTAATTGCTACCGTGGACAAGTTTGCCCAAATGCCCTGGAAAGGGGAAGTGCAGATGCTGTTTGGCCAAGTCAATGGCTACTGCGATCGCCACGGGTTCCGCTCTCCGGATTTAGAAGACAGCGATCGCCATAACAAAGTGGGTCAACATCCCGCCGCCAAGACCGTTCCCCACAGCAAGCTGAGACCTCCAGACCTGATTATCCAAGATGAGCTGCACCTGATCAGCGGCCCCCTCGGTACCCTGGTGGGGCTCTACGAAACAGCAGTCGATCAGCTCTGTACCTGGCAGGTCAACGGCCAGCCTGTGCGGCCTAAGGTGATTGCCTCTACCGCTACCATTCGCCAGGCCCAGGTGCAGGTCAACAGCCTGTTTCTAAGAAACCTCAGCATCTTTCCGCCCCAGGGGCTAGACATTAAAGACAACTTCTTTTCCCGCCAGCGAGACCCTGCTGAGACCCCAGGGCGTCGCTATCTGGGTATCTGTGCCCCTGGTCGGCGGCTCAAAGCGACGATGATCCGGGTTTACCTGGCGGTGCTCTCCTCCGCCCAGAGCCTTTATGAAATCTATGGTGAGGAGGCCGACCCCTGGATGACACTGGTCGGTTACTTCAACTCTTTGCGGGAGCTGGGCGGTACTCGGCGGTTAGTGGATGACGACATCCGCACCCGCCTGGCCCGCATGGATGAGCGGGGACTCTCCAAACGCTACTTCAGAGCCATTGATGAACTGACCTCTCGTAAAGACTCCACCGAAATTCCTGCTATCCTGGATCGCCTCGAAAACCCTTTCGACCCTAAAACTGAAGCCGAAAACCAGGCCAAGCGCAAAGCCGGGGAGAAGGTCGAGCGACCTGACCCCTTAGACGTAATTTTGGCCACCAACATGATTTCCGTCGGGGTCGATGTGCGACGGCTGGGTGTGATGGTGGCCTGCGGCCAGCCTAAAAACACGGCTGAATATATTCAGGCCACCTCTCGGGTGGGGCGTACCTTTCCGGGTCTGGTGATCACCGTCTACAACTGGGCACGCCCTCGGGATCTCTCCCATTACGAGCGGTTTGAGCACTACCATGGCACCTTCTACCAAAACGTAGAAGCGCTCTCGGTCACCCCTTTTGCCCCTGGGGCGACCTATCGGGGACTGTTTGCCCTGCTCGTTTCGTTAGTGCGCCTAGCTGGGGAAGACTTTAACGGCAATGACAAAGCCTTGGCCGTAGAACGCAACCATCCCTTCGTCCAGGCGGCGATCGAGGCGATTGTCCACCGGGCTGGCCTAGTCGCCGATGCCCAGACGGCACAGAACATTCGTCGTGAGCTGGAATCAAAATTAGACGATTGGCTGTCTAAAGCCCGCACCATTGGCGGAGCCAAGCTGAAATACCAGGTCAAATCCAAAGATGGGACGACCGTCAATCTGCTGGTGCCTGCTGGACGGGGAAAATGGGAATTTTCTACCTGTCTCAATTCCCTCCGTAACGTAGAGCCCACCATCAACCTGGTGCTGACCGACCAGGCTCCCGACGACGACTTCCGCACCCCTCAGCCCTATATCGAGCCGTCATGACCGCATCCCCATACCGCTACCGCGTCGGCGAGCTGCGCCCCAGCCAGATTTTGTTTACCTATGGCATTGGCGCGATCGCAGATTTGCCCAACCTTTCGGCCATGGTGATGGGTCTAGAAGGATGGGACAAAACCCGCACCCTGGAGCTCAACGAAGAACGCCTGCTGGCCGCTGTGCGCCAGGAGTTGGGTAGTCAGGTAAAAGATTTGCGATCGCCTCCCATGCCCCCCGATCCAGATGGTAGCTTCGACCCCTTCGACGAAGCGGCCCGCATCGGTATTCCCGTCTCTCCGTTTCCGACCTGGATGGTGTGCCCTCGGTGTCGCCTGCTGGCTCCCCTACAGTCAAAATTATTTGAGCTGAAAACAAACCCCTATCGCCCCACCGAAGCCCGCTATGTTCACAAAAACTGCCCCAAGGCCAAAAAGCCGCCTGCGGTCATTCCGTCCCGTTTCCTAGTCGCCTGTGAGCATGGCCACTTAGACGATTTTCCCTGGCATTATTTTGTTCACCGGGGGCCATCGGACTGTCAGGGCTCCCTGAGGTTTGAGGAGTATGGCGTTACCGGAGCCGCCACCGACATCATGGTGCGCTGCGATGGCTGCGATGCCAAAGCCCGTCGCCTATCAGAAGCTTTTGGTGAATCGGGCAAACAGACTATGCCTCGCTGCCGGGGACGCCATCCCCACATTCGCAGCTTTGACGAAGAGTGCTCCCAACAAATGCGGGGCATGCTATTGGGGGCGTCTAACGGCTGGTTCGGCATCACCCTATCGGCCCTCTCTATTCCTATCGCCTCTAATCAACTGACCCAGCTGGTGCAAGACAACTGGGTCATCCTCGGTAAGGCAACCAGTCTAGAAATTCTTCAGGTGCTTTTGTCGGCCCTGCAAGCCACCGGCCAGCTTCAAGAATTCGCCAAATATTCCGCCGAGGACATCTGGGAGACCATCGAAGCCATTCAGCAGGGTCAAGAAGAAGCCGATGCCCAAGACTTGAAGACCCCAGAATGGGAGGTCTTTTCCCTTTCAATTGCGACCCAGAACACGAATGAATTCCAGCTGCGTCCGGTAGCGCCGCCGGTCGGCTACGAAACCTATTTCGATAAGACCGTCTTGGTGGAGCGCCTGCGTGAGGTGAGAGCACTGGTTGGGTTTACCCGAATTCAGTCTCCCGGCGACTTTGACGATACGGGCAACATTCCCTCAGAGTTTCGAGCCCCCATTAGCCGCAATGACCCGCTCTGGGTTCCGGCCACCGAAGTAAAAGGAGAGGGCATATTTTTGCAGTTTGAGGAGAACTACCTACAGTCGTGGGAACAGCAGCCCCAGGTGTTTGAACGGGGGCAACGCACCCGCGAGGCTCAAAAGCAGTGGCTGCGCACTCGCAACCTTGACCCTGCCAAAATTCCCTTTCCGGGCATGCGCTACATGCTGATGCATTCCTTTGCCCATGCCCTAATGCGGCAGTTGGCCATCGAATGTGGCTACAACGCCGCCAGTCTACGGGAAAGAATCTATTCCAAAAGACCGGAGGATGACAACGGCCCCCAGGCGGGTGTTTTAATCTACACCGCTGCCCCAGACAGCGAAGGTACCCTGGGCGGGCTGGTTAGCCTTGGAGAACCCAAAACCCTGGGATACCACATCACTCAGGCGCTGGCGGGTATGCGTCTTTGTGCCTCTGACCCGCTCTGTGCCGAGCATAAACCCCACCAGGGCACTCCCTCTTTCCATTGGGCCGCCTGTCATGCCTGCCTATTTAGTCCTGAAACCTCCTGTGAACGGGGAAACAAGTATTTAGATCGCTCCCTCTTGGTGGCGACTTTTGCTGACAAAACCCTAGCCTTTTTCCAGGACTGATCGGTGTTGTCTCCCCTGCTCGACAAAATTCACCGTGCCGTTGGCCTGCTGCCAGCGCCCCTGCTGAGGGATTTTTCAGGCCGCTTGACCGCAGCCAATTCTTCCTATAGTGAGGTTCTGGTCAGCATCATTCTCCAATCTGTCAACAACCCTCGCCTGCGGCGGAGCGTTCAGGATGTGCTAAACGCTTGGCGAGACGATAGGTCGCTGAACTGGGGTAGTAGCGAGTTGGCGGCAGCCATTACCAGTGCAGCCTATGCCGTTCAATCTAGCCAGCGAGAGCTAGCGGTCGATCTGGTGTGGACTGGGCCAAGCACCTCTAGCCTGGCGATTCGGCGCACGGATCAGGTTCTGCTTCAGCTGATTCAAGACTGTCACCACGATTTGACCCTGATTAGCTTTGCCATCTACAAGGTTCCGGATATCGTCCAGGCGCTTACGGTCGCCTTGGATAGGGGCATTCAACTGCGCATTCTGGCAGAGACCCCAGAATCGGGAGATGGCAAGATTGCCTACGGATTACAAGCCACCTTTGGGCGCGACATTCTCCAGAGAGCACAGGTCTTAGTATGGCCGAAGGAAAAACGCCCCATTGGCGCAGACGGTCGCTATGGGTCGCTACATGTCAAAGGGGCGATCGTAGATGACCATTGTCTCTTCATCAGTAGCGCCAACCTGACGGAATACGCCCTCTCTTTAAACATGGAATTGGGGGTGTTGATCCAAAGCGAGGTCTTGGTTACCCAACTGAAAGGGCAGCTCGAAAGTATGGTGCGGGAGAAAGTAATTGTTCCATTGCGATCGCCTGCTTGACCTTACTTCAGGTCTCCGTCCAGAGCAGTCGCAGCTTTTGGCTAAAGGTGCCTCGGTCAATGCGTCGCTGCATCTGGCAGGCCAGTACCTGGTTTCGCTGAATGCCATATACGCTCATCGTGGCGTCAATCACCTCCCACAGATCAGCGAGTTCTGTCACTAGGGTGTCTTCACCGGCTTCAGCCGCCTCCTGCGCTTCTTCGATAAGCTTTTGGCGTAGGGCTTGGCAGTAGGCGGCTTGGGTCATCGGTTCAACGCCAAACTTGACTTGTTGGCTTTCTAGGATTTCGGGGATGCGATCGCGCACCAGCTTGTTGTATTCTTTGCGCACCATAAACTTAGATTCCTCTCCGGGCGGATAGTAGAGCAGTGTGTAGTCGCGATCGGCGGCAGCGCGACGCAGCACCCGTAGACATTCTTCCGCATCAGAGCGGCGACGAAAGCGATTGACCACCACCCGCTGCATGTCGGGCAGAAAGCGCACAATCGCCCAAACATGGAATGGGCTGATATTCATGCTGTAATAACTTGAGCCAGGGCAAATTGAGATGAGACACTAATTCTCAGTGCCTCTCCGGTGCTTAAGCCTGTTTCATGGCGAAACTAGAAATCAGTTTCTAGAAATCAGGCTCATTTGTCAACCCTATTTCTAAAAATCAATTTCTACATGCCCGCTAGCCTGCCTGATCACTCTTCCCCGCATACGCTTAAGCATCTGAGAGAGCGAGCTGGTCTCTCTCAAGAGGCCTTGGCCCGCATCGTAGGGGTCAGCGGCAAGACCGTGAGCAATTGGGAGCGGGGCATGAGCGTGGCCAGCCTCACCGTGCCGCAGATGAAGGCGCTATGCGATGCCCTAGGCGTAACGCTCAGTGAACTGCCCGACAACTTTAGTTCTTAACTGCCTACCTCATGGACAGGCAGCACGATGAGTCTTTGTTCATAACTGTTCCTGGATAGATAAGGTACACCTTGGCTTGGGAAATTATTGAAAACTATTGAAATAAACAAGGCTTGATCAACTGACCTGTCTCCCACTCAAGTGAGAACCGTTATATTAGAGCCAAGGAAATTCGAGGAGATTTAGTCTTACTCTTTTTGCCTACGGCGAAGTCTCCTTCTAGGTGGTCTCAAGGACGGAGTACTTTTGAATGGCCTTCGGTCAAGGGTTTCCAGCGCAGCTTGAGTTTCTCGTAGGTTTAAATCTAAGAGACTCTCGAAAAGCTGTAACCCAACTTCTCGATAAGCCACTCGGCGATGAAGTTGGATTGAAATGGTTGTAAGGCTTTCTGCGATAAGGGCAGTTGGCTTAGCGGGATTGGTCAGTTCGGAACCAATTGCAAGCAAGTTACTACAAATTTCGACAACGATTTGAGGATTGTATTCAACAAGATTTTCCTCTTCAACGATATCAATTAAGTCATTAGCAGATTCGAGGAGAATCTCTTGATTTTGGCAAACAGCCTGAATTATCTGTGACGTTCCTGAATCCAACCTGAAATTATCACGATTCCAGCGAAAGAAGTTAGACACTGCACGTTGAATAGATTTATTTGAGGAATTTGCGAGAGTGCAAAGAATCTCTACCGAAATTTTCCGACATCTTCTCTGAGACCATAAGTGACTTGCGGCATGAGCAAGGCCGCAGAGAATAGTGTCGTTGCTTTGGTCTCTCAAATGTTGTTCAATTCTATTTTTCGACCACTCGTCTTGATATTGCAGATGCTGAATTAATAAAAGCTCGCCGTATGCTTGCAGAGAAAAATTTGAAGCATGATTTTCAAGTAAATCTAGCCAGGTCTGTACGGTTTCTTTTGGTTCAAACCAGCCAATCGTATGTGATATAAAGTATAGAGCCCAAGAATATTGGAGAATTTCTGGGCAGTTACGAATTACCTGATCAAAGAGAACTGTCGCCTCTTCTCGATCACCATTCAGCAGAGGTGGCATACGCTGCAAAATATCAACCCATACGGCTGGATGTGGCTCTTTGCCAATCTGGGACTTAATGAATGTTGCCCAACCTTCTAAATCTGGTGGTTCTTGGTTGAGATGTCCTTCCGCGATCGCACGAACAATATTACCTCGGCCATGGGGCAAAGTGTGGGAGGAATGCACATTAAATAAAATAGGTGATCGTGAATTAGAACGACGAAGTTCTCCACTTCTATGATGCTCTAACTCAGGTTTAGAATGCTCAAGCAACCACCTTTCGAGTAAGCCTAAGGTCGCCTTTGACAACCCTTGGTCTCGTTTAGCAATTTTCTCTAGAGCAGAGGCCGTTTCTGAACGGAAGTCCTCAGATGAGAAGCCACGCTGATCAAGTTCTTCAATAATGCGAACCAGTTCATTGGCAGGAAAATTAGTTCCTGCTAAATCTTCTACAGCATCTCCGACATAGCTTTCGTGTTTCTGAGGTTCGAGTTTGGGCAGAAGTCTGAGAAGCCGTTCCGGGTTATCCTTAACTAACTCACCAAATTCACGAGATTGCTGAACTGCTCCACCTGCGCGAGAAATTCCATGGGAAGAGCGGCGTTGTGGATACCCCCACTCTGTTTGGTCAGGCAACTCATTAAAAAGATTTAAGAGATGATCGTCAGACGCACGACTCATTTCTTCTTTGGTCATGCGTGCTCCAATGAAACCAGTTTCCATAAAGTTGTTTTCTTTGTTCCAGTCAAACCAGGGAAGGGCACGATTTTCCTCTTCTATGAATCGCTCTAGTTCTGGCTGACGATTGTCTTTGGGAATAGCAGTTAAAAGAGAAAGTCGATGCTCTCGATTATATTGTAAGCATCTACGACGAAGATCTATATCATCAATATCGCTTGATAAATAACAGGTAAGTTGCTTAATGGCTATTTCAAGCTTATCTCTATCATCTGGCTGCAAGCAAGGAAAGATTGCTGAAATTAAAGTTTCGGTTTCAGTGGCACGATCGCTACTAGTTTGACCACCCAAATTCAATCGTCTTTCATCAGCTAATAAATAATTTAGTACTAACTGAGGCTCTTGTTCAGCAATTGTCTCCAATCCATGGGCCAGCAAACGATGGATAATCAAAAGCTCTGACTTTTCGTTTTGTTCAAGAAATGCAATGAAAGAAATTTGGCTTTCTTTAGCTAGCTGCTTAATTGCTGCTAACAGTGACTGAATGATTTCACTTCTTAAGAACTTGAAGTCCCCAATTCTATCCTGAAGGTAGCTAACCACAAAACTCCTTCTTTCATAAGCAAGTAGTTGGACAGCCTCTATAAACCAAGGCCACATAGAATTGAGGAAGCCTTGAGGATTTGCTTCAGCAAACTTCTCAATTTCATAAAAGCGGCTATCATTGTCAAATAGATCGAGTAAAGGCTCCAGAGGATTATGCTGATAGTCATGAATCACTCGTTCAGTCTCGTCAGCCTCTGGTGGTAACGCTGGAGGCTCTATTTTGCTAGCTTCAATTGCTTGAGCTAAAAGGTAGTCAAGATGAGAACGAATCACCTTGGCAAACTGATCTGGAAGTGTTTCGGCAATCTTTTCAGCGATTGATGCCACTGTATGCCAGTCTAAATAATTGCGTTGAATAACTTGCTGTACCAGCCCAACTCTTTCAGGGGTCCAGTCACTAATATCCCAGATAATACGGAGACTGAGTGGATCGTGCGTTGGGTCTTCCAACCAGTAGTCTTCCAGCAACTGCCAGACATCCTCTGACGCAAAATTGTTTGCAACAGCCAGTAGATTAGAACAGTACAAGGCTTGTTCAGCAGGCTTCTCTAGCCACTGAGTAAATTCTGGGCAATTGCATAATCGCTTGAACCATCCTAGACTGCCAACCATGGCGTCTAAGACTTTAATGCCCTCTAGTTCTAAATTGAGCAGAGGGATCATCATCACGGCTTCAACAGAATTAGGTTCGCGCTGTGCTCCCACAAACCCAATCAACAAGGAACGAATATGGGGTCTCACTTGCTCTTGATAAGTTTGAAGCAAATTGGTGAGTTGTCTTTGATACTGATGGAGGGCAGTACCCCGCAGATAGTTCAAGCCCCTAAGGAGAATGGGTCGGACAAAGAGGCCATCTTGTCGATCCAGAACTAATTCTGTCAGGGACTGGGTACCACGGGCAAAAGAACGGGCTAGAGTATGGTCATAGTAGGTCTGATGTCGGAAGCCAATGGTGCTATTTTCTGGATTAGAGATCAGTAGTCCGACTTGCTCCAGAGCCTTCCAAGCTGCTGGATTTTTGTCGATAAATGCTCTGGGCACCCACAAGATCTCGTCTTCGGTCATTTCATTAGCAAGCTCTTCCAAAAAAGCTACGCATTGCTCAGGTTCCGACTGCTTCAGAACTCGTTCTTCCCAGAGACGGTCAAGCAAGTTCTGGGAGGACGTAAACAGCTCACCTGGCTGCGCTATGTCCAGAAAGATATTCAGATGAAGTGGGGTTTGCAGTAGTTCACGGAGAGACTCGCCCATCTTTTCTGGTTCATGTCCTGCTATTTCCAAAATGGGTGACATCTTCTCCCATGGAAGGAGAGACAAAGTCATCTGCTCAATTCCTGCAAGACGAGCGAATTGTGAGCCATAACGGAACTCAAACTCTCGGCAGGTTGCGACAATATGAACGTTCTTACTTTCAGACAGTCTCTGAATCAAGGCTAAGAGCAGGGTTAATCGTTCTGATCTGCGATCTAGTAGCTCAGAAACGGCGTCCAACTGATCAATCAGAACGACGATAGGCTCTTCGCTCGCGATCGCATAAATGGCTTCGTCTGGAGGAAAATCTAGTCGCAGGTCTCTTTGCAAGTCTTCAACCGATTGGATACTGCCACTCAATTGATCGGCTTTGATAGCTAGGACGGCATGGTCTTGGCTAATCAAATAATTGCCCAAAGCTGCCATCAGAGCAGACTTTCCTGACCCAGGCGGCCCTAAAAGAATCGTTGTTGAAGATTCGGCTGTTTGAATGCGGTTTAGCAGCTCATTGAATTCAGGGCGTTCGATTTCTTCATCATTAATGAGTGTACGCTTCCAGTTCAATAAGCCTTTTGAAGCTAATGCTATGCCTTCTTTGAGTTTGCCATACTGCGCTGGACTGAGGCCAAAAGATTTTGCATCCCCAAGCTTGGCCAGAAGCTCAAAGGCAAAGGCACTGGCATGTTTGGCTGCGATAACTCTGGCCGCATGGGAATTAATAGTAACTTCTTGGTCAATAACATGAGAAATCCCTCGAATTATCAAGGCGTTGGTGTTGGCATTAGCGTGGACAGCTCTAAGCACGCCATATCCTGAAGTATCGACTGCTAGCGCATCTCCGTAGCTTGCTTGCAGGAGTTGATACGTTTCAGATTGTGTGGAGGCAATTTCTTTTTCGCCAGCTGCGATCACCCCGACAACGGCTTTAGATGTCCAGTTCGCTCTCTCTTCTTGGATGCGCTCCAGCCAATCGTCTTGTCGGGCTGTAGCCTTTGCCCTTTGCTCCAGAGGATAGCTAGCTAAACCAACTTCTGGTCGGGTTGAGAAGCCGGATTCGGTTTCCTTGCCAGATTCATAACCGTATACTTTGATCCCAGCAACAACATCCCCGGCATTGACATCCTTGAGCCCAGTTGCCACGCCCACGGATAGGACAATATTGGGTTGCCAATGAGCGATCGCTCGTTCAGTCTCCAATGCTGCATCAGTATTGCCTGGAGCTATTTCAGCGAGCGCGACTTCCCAAGTTTGCTCATCGGTTGAAAACTTTCCGTACCCGTATACCGTCCCTTGCGAATGAGTATTTTCTTCGAGCTCTGTCAAATAAGCACGAACTGCATTGTATTCATCGGGATGCGATGTCAGGATAATTGCACGTGGCATCCGCTAATACCCTTGTATTAAATCTATCCACCCATTATGGCAAGACTATAAGGAACTGCCCACCTTTGTTCATCGTCACCATTCGAATAGATAGGGTCTGAGCCTCGTGATTGTCTCTTCACCAAATCCCCTACTTGCCCAAAGACTCGGACTTCCTTAGATGATTGAAAACTTCCTCGATATTATGGGCTTGAGATGCTAGTGAAGTATATGGCATAAGTTTGATCAAGAAGATGGATTACTCTTCTCCTAAATCTGCTAGTGCAGCTTCAACTTCACTGAGAGATTCTTCTGTTTCTTTAACTCTTTCTTGCCGGCCTAAACGCTCAAAGTTATCGAGAGCCTGCTTCAGCCAGTTCTGAGCTTCTTTTAACTTACTCTGTTGTCGGCGGATCGAAGTGATTGTCTTAGCAGAACGCTGTTCTAGCAGCCCATAGCCTCGATAGCACCATGCAACTGTGTGTGTGCGCCCTAAAAAGCGTGCAATATTCAATGCTTCGTCAAATCTCCTTCTAATTTCCTCGATAGGTTTTTCCGCAAGCCATATTTCAACATGACCGAGGTTTGCTGCACTAAAAGCGATGAGGGCATCTCTATTAGCCCATTGGCTATTTTGAGCATTTGCTAAAACTTTGGAATAAAGTTGTTGTGCGAGTGTATAGTAATGGCGGCTCTCTCGTGTGTCCTCAATACTATCTTTCCAGTGACCCATATCAACAAATAAGTCTCCTTGATTAGAGTCAACAAGAGCTATTGCATAGTCTGGCTCCTCAAAAGTCCAAACAGCACTTTTTTGATCAATATACTGCTCTAATAATTTCCTGGCTTCGTCGTGGCAAGTATTAGCTTGCATAAATAGTTCTTCGGCCCTAGAAGTATTCTCACCACTTTCGGAAACGCGTTTGTATTCCTCCACAGCTTCTCCATGAGCTATCAAGGCATGAAGCTGAGAGTTCTTAGCTTGATAAAAGTCTCGAAGAGGATTTTTAATAGCAACTTTATCAAGATGTTCTTGTGCCTTAATTAAACATCTCTTGGCATCCTCGTAATTATTTTGACGACTGTAAACCCACCCTGCCCAAAAAGCTAATTCCCAAGAGCTTTCATAGTTTTTATTCGATGCCTCATATTCAAGTTCAGAGGCAGAACTGCAAATTTGAATTCGTGTATCCCAAAATCCCCTCTCAAACAAAAAGTGGTTGAGATTTTCAACAATCCTAAGCGTACTACTCATTTCACGCTGATTTCTGCACCACTCAAAAGCAGCTAAACAATTTGGCAAGTCTTGCTCTAATCTATCATAATTAGATAATTCCAAACCTGGCTTCCCAAATTGCTCCATTAAGTCGGAAAAGTACCTTACAGCTTCGCTGTACATGGCATTTTTGAGAATTTGATCTTTATTAATTTCTGCTTCGGCAAAACTTCGAGTTAAGGGATGTATAGAACACCGAAGCTCATCACCACCTACTTTATTCCGGTTTGGAATGAGTAGGGACATTCTAATAAGATTACTAATTTCAGGTTGAAAGTCATTGGAAGGAACCCCACTAATTCTTTGAATTGCTTCTTCTGATGCGGGAGCAGCGAAGAAAGTCATACTCATAAGGATTCTGTGAGCGCTATCATCTAACAAGTTCCAAGAATTGAGGAAGAGGTTTGCAAACAATAAGTTTATCCATGACTCTTTGCCCGTTTCTTCAGGAAGATTCCTTCGATTTTGGTCAGTTAGGCTCCTTGATACACGAGTGAGAGGTATACCTTGAACAAGTTGACCAATCATCAAGCTAATTGCAAATGGGAGACCATCAGTCAATTCTTGAACACTTCGAACTTCTTGCTCTGTAAATTCATGGTTAACACCGCGCGTTTTTCCTGCCACGCTTAGCATTTCACTGGTTTGATTTATATCAAAACCTTCCAGAGTAATCACGTATGACTCTCTTGGCCAAAAATATCTTGTTGTGATCAGAACCTTGCTTGGGTGGTTGACGTTTTCGGCAATAAAGTTATCGACTTGTTTATCACCAATTCTTTCAAAGCTATCAACAATTAAGAGGTATGGTTCCTTTGAGAGAAGTTCGGAAACCTGTGCTCTTTTTTGATTGATGGTAAGTTGATCTGATCGATAACCTATACTTCTAAGAAAAATTTCCAGCAAATCAGTTAAACTAATTGGCCTGTCATTAGCAGATACCCAAATAACTTTCTTGAAGGAGTTTTCAACTGCCCTTGCTGTTTCGATAGCTAAGTATGTTTTGCCAACGCCTCCCATGCCTTGAATCACAATATTTTTAATATATCTCTCTGAAGACCTTAGTAATCCTTCAAGTCTTTCTCTCTCTCTTGGTCTATCAATAAAAAGGCCGGGAGATGGAATGCTATATTCGGAGAATTCAACGTCAGAAGATGCCTTGTAGTCAATGAGGTTTTCTTCTAACTGCTTGATTTCACGTTTTAAGTTTCCATACTCTATCAATAGATGTTCGGCGCAATCATGCAAGCCGCCCTGACTCTCAATATCTAAAGCTAACTTCTTCAGAAGATTCTTTTTTGATTTTAGCTCTTTGCTAATAATTTCCTTGCTGCTCATTTGGCCCTGTTGATAAGGTGTTGGTGAAATTTGATTTTCCAAAGACTCTGAACCAGAATTGTCTTTCTTGCTCGATTCTCCATTTTTTTGTTCTATGACTGTTTTTCTGGCTTCTTGTCCAAGACCTACATCATTTCCTCTGAAGAGTTCAGAATTTATATTTTCCTGACTCTCGTTTATGGAATTTTCGCTAATTTTCTTGGCAAGAAGTTCAAAGGCAAAGGCACTAGCATGGCAGGAGGCAATTTCTTGATAACCTTTATGGTCTGCCTCAGTTTTATTGTCGATCAGGTCGGAGATGCCGCGAATGACGAGGGCTGAAACCTGCTGACTGGCACGCGCTGCATCCAGGAAGCCAAAGCCTTCCATTTCTACGGCAACTGCATCGCCATAGTTGGTGCGTAAAAACTGAAAGACCTCCGATTTGACAGAGGCGATGACCTTTTCTCCGGCTGCGATCGGGGCCACGAACACGTTGGGCGTCGGGGCAGGGGCTGAGGGCAATCTTTTTAGCCAGTCGGCTTTGCGAGCTTCGGCGCGGGCGCGTTGTTCGAGGCCGTAGGTGCTCAGACCCACTTCAGGGCGAGGTTTGAAGGTTTCTTCGGCTTTGCCAGATTCGTAGCCGTAAATTTTGGTGGAGGCGACGACATCACCAAGGGAGACGTCTTTGATGCCGCCAGCGACACCAACGAAGAGGATGACGTTGGGGTTGAAGAAGGAGATGGCCCGTTCGGTCTCCAGGGCTGCGCCAGAGTTGCCTGCGCCGATCTCGACGATATTCACATCCCAGGTGTGCCCGTTCGCCGTGAACTGACCCTGCTCGTAGATAGTGCCTTGGGGGTGGATGACCTCTTGAGGATTGGTGAGGTGTGCCCGAACGGCCTGATACTCAACGGGGAGGGCAGTCAGTATCACGGCACGGGGCATCGGTGAATCCTCAGAGTCGCCTAAATACTCACTATTTTGGCGGTTATTTTTAGATTTGCCCAGACTCTAGAGAATTTCTTTGACTTCGGAGGGTTTTGGTGGGACGAGGGGCCAGAATAGAGGGTAGTTGTGGGCTGAGTAGGTTGGACTATGAGTGAGAAGGGAGCTTTGCTGGAGGTGCTGCTGGCTGAGTATAACTGCTTAAAGTCTGAGCAGGCGCAGCGGATTGGCTTTCGAGACAATTTGCTGTACGTGACGCTGGGGGTATTTGGGGCGGTGGTCTCGTTTGCGGTTTCTGCCTCTGGCAATTACTACGCCTTGCTGGTGATTCCCTGGGTGTGTGTGATTTTGGGCTGGACGTACATTGTCAACGACGAAAAGATTTCGTCGATTGGCCGGTACGTTCGCTACGAACTGGCGGCTAAGGTGAAAGCATGCACGGGCAACGATGCTCCGGAGACCCTCTTGGGCTGGGAGGTGGCCCACCGGGACGACAAACACCGCAAGCGCCGTAAGATTCAGCAGTTAATTGTGGATGAAATTACGTTTGTGTTTTCGGGTTTGATTGCATTAGGGGCATTCTGGTTTATGGTTGCCAACCCACCTCTAGGAGTAACGTTTCTCTCCTGGATAGAGCTTTTGCTTCTCCTTGCTTTGGGCGTGGAGATATTTATTTATGCCGATTTTGGGCGAGGGCTTTGAAGCACAAAGAGTGCTTTAAGTGCTAGATACCGTTCGCTTCCAGGTAGGCTTTAATCCCCGCATCCAGATCCTGAAGTGCAGCCTCCATGCTGGGATAACTGTCTTCGCCTTCATAAACAGTGCCGCCTAAATCGTAGGCTCGGACAAAAGCAGAAACCATCTCATTCTGCCCAACTTCGATCCAACCAATTTCTTCAACAAAGCGATGAATAGTGGGATATTGCTCTTCAAAGGTTTTAGGTTTTTGCATTGGGGCTTTCTAATTTGAGCACCTAATATCGATTAAGTAGCTAGGCGCAATTAAATATAAAACGTTCCAGTGGGTAATCTCCGGTTCTACTACGTGCCTCCATGCCCTCAATGACGGTCATGGCCAGGTCATATTCGTTATCAAACATCTGCCCGGCAATCT